>JBBRDX010000181.1:0-5221 GCA_038203515.1 Actinomycetales bacterium
CGTCGCGAGCCAGTGCGGGCGGTCCACTCACGATTCTCGACCTCATCGACGCGGTGCCAGCCGTGATCGCCGAGCTGCTGGCATGATCGCCCCGCCCCGCCCCGCACCCGTCTTCGCGCCGCGAAACTAGCCCGCGAGCCCGGTAAAGCGGGCGAGAAAGTCGCGTGTGCGGGGTTCCTCTGGCGCGCCGAACAGCTGGGCCGGCGGTCCCTGCTCGGCAATGACGCCGGCATCGAGGAAGACGACATGGTTCGCAACATCGCGGGCGAATGCCATTTCGTGTGTCGCCATCACGATGGTGGTGCCGCCGGCGGCGAGCGTGCGCACCAACTCGAGTACCTCACCGATGAGCTCCGGATCGAGGGCACTCGTTATCTCGTCAAGCAGCAGGAGTTCGGGGTCGGTCGCGATGGCGCGCACGATGGCGACGCGCTGCTGCTGGCCGCCCGAGAGGCGGTCCGGATACGCGCCCGCACGATCGGCGAGACCGACCTGGTCGAGCAGCTGTCGTGCATTCTGCTCAGCGGCCGACCGTGCGACCCCGAGTACCTTGCGGCTCGCGAGGGTCACATTGTCGAGCACGGTGAGATGCGGGAAGAGATTGAACTGCTGGAAGACCATCCCGATGCGGCTGCGAATGACGTCAGCGCGGGTCTGGGGACGGCTGATGTCGGTGCCGCGAAGGAAAACCTGGCCGTCATCGACCCGCTCCAAAAGGTTGATTGTGCGCAGCAGCGTGGACTTTCCCGATCCGCTCGCGCCGATCAGCGCCACTACCTGGTGGCTCGTCACCGTGAGATCGACCCCGCGCAACACCTCGGTGTCCCCGAAGGCCTTCCACACGTTGTCGAGGCGCAGCACCTCCTCGCCAGGCTCACTCAGTCCAGCGATCTCGTTCATACGATCGATCCGGCCTGTTCTCTCGCCCGCATGCGAGCCGTGTACCAGTCGGTGAGGCGAATCATGGGCAGGGCGAGCAGCACGAAAAGCAACCCCGCCAGCACGTAGGGGGTGAAGTTGAATGAGGAAGCGGTTTCGATCTGCGCTGCGCGCACGGCGTCGATCGCCCCGAGCACCGAGATGAGCCCGACATCCTTCTGCATTGCGACAAAATCGTTCATGAGCGCCGGAGTCACCTTGCGGATCGCCTGCGGCAGGATCACCAGGCGCATCGTCTGGCCGTGGCTGAGCCCGAGCGATCGGGCCGCGAGTCGCTGGGAGGGATGTACCGACTCGATCCCGGCCCGGAACACCTCTGAGACGTAGGCCGAATAGGTGAGGATGAGCGCGATCGTGCCCCAGAACTCCGCCGGGAAGCGAGGAATATCGAGCCGCAACCCCGGAATGCCGAATCCGACGAGGTACAGCACGATGATGAGCGGCAGCCCGCGGAACAGGTCGGTGTAGCCGGCCACGAGGGCGCGCACGGGGAAGAAGATCGGGCCGCGCAGCGTGCGAAGGGTCGCGAGGATGATGCTGAGCACGAGCACGCCGAGGGCCGCGAAGAACAGCACTCGGATGTTGAGCCAGAGGCCGGCGATCACCCGCGGCCACGCCTTAGCGAGCGTCGCCGGATCGAAGAACGAGTGCTGTACGCGTTGCCAGCCGGGGGTGTTGACGATGGCGAACCATGCCACCGCGGCGAACACGAGGGTGCTGAGAACCGCGATGAGCACCGATCGTGAGGTCTGGCGTCGCCGGAAGCCACGGCGGTCGAGTTCGACCGCGCTCGGTTGGTGCAGGGCAGTCGTCATGCCTGCAAACTACTTGAGCACAGGGGCATCCGCCGAACTGGCGAGCCAGGTGGTCGCCAGCCTGTCGAGCGTGCCGTCGGTGCGGAGGGCATCCACGGCGGCGGCGACCTTCTTCGTGAGGGGGCTGCCCTTGGCGAGCACGAGTCCGAACTGATCGCCGGTGCCCGTCTTCTTGGGCAGCTGCCCGATGATCTTGCCGCCATCGAGCTCCGCGCCGGTGAGATAGAACGCGGTCGGCAGGTCAACGACGAGCGCGTCGATCGTGCCGCTCTTCAGTGCGAGCTTCGCGTCGTCGTTGGAGTTGAAGGCCTGGGCGCCGGCGTTGGGCTTGATCTGCTTCTCGATCGCAGTGAAGCTCGTCGTGCCGGTCTGCGCTCCGATGAGAAGACCCTTGAGATCGGAGATCGACGTGGCGTTCTCGGCCTTCGAACCCTTGATCGTGATCACGGCCTGGGTGGTCTCGTAGTAGGACGGGGAGAAGTCGACGGTGGCCTTGCGCTCATCGGTGATCGAGAACTGCTGCAGGTTGAAGTCGAAGTCCTTGTCGCCGGGCGCGATGGCCTGGTCGAAGGTGGACCGTACCCACACGACATCCTTCTTCGCGAATCCGAGCTTGTCGGCGACCGCATAGGCGACCGCAGACTCGAAGCCCTTGCCCGACTGTGGTGTGTCGTCGATGACCCAGGGGAAATAGGCGGGCTGCCCCGTGCCGACGGTGAGCTTGCCGGCGGTGACGTGACCGGCCGATCCGCTCGAGGACGACGACGACGACGACGACGAGGGGGATGTCGAGGCGCAGGCCGCGAGAGCAGTGACGAGCAGAACGGCTCCGACGGCGGCGGCAATTCGAGCGACAGGATTTTTGGTCATTGCTCGATCATGGCTTATCGGCGAAGTGCGAGATGGCGCCGACTACGAATTGTTACCGGATACCCTTGCCAGCATGACCCTGTCGGCGCTGCACCGCCCGAACTTCAGCAGCCCGATACTGAGCAGCCCGATCCTGCTGTGGGCGACGTTCATCCTCGTCCACCTGTGGCTCGGGGCGCTGAACCTCTTCGGTCCCGGCCTGCCGTTTGGGGACGTGACCATCGTGTACAGGTTCTGGACCGACCAGGCGCTGATGTCGAATTTCTGGGTGGGCATCGACAGCTCCTGGGTATATCCGATCGTCGCGCTCGTGCCGATGCTCATCGCCCGGGTATTCGGCCCCGAGCTCTTCCCCAGTACCTGGCTGAGCCTGGTCCTGGTGCTCGATATCGTGGCGCTCGGCGTTCTCACCGGTTGGGGGCGCACCCGTCGCAACTTCGCGGTGGGCTGGTGGTGGGTGGCGTTCCTCGTCCTACTCGGCCCCATCGCGGTCGGGCGCATCGACTCGATCACGATTCCGCTTGCGATCGTCGGGGTGCTGCTCGTGGCAACCCGTCCTCGTGCCGCGGCGGTGATCCTCACTATCGCCACCTGGATCAAGGTCTGGCCTGCGGCGTTGCTTGCGGCAATCCTGATGTCAATTCGAGCGCGGGCCCGGGTCGTGGTCGGGGCGGGTGTCACAAGCCTCGGGATCATCGCGGTCGCGCTGTCCTTCGGAGCCGGCACGAATGTCTTCAGTTTCGTGACGCAGCAGTCAGTGCGCGGGCTGCAGGTGGAAGCGCCGGTGAGTAGCATCTGGCTCTGGCAGGAGTTCGCCGGAGCGGCGAACACCTTCGTTTATTACGACCAGGGTGTCCTCACCTGGCAGGTGCGCGGCCCGGGAGTCGAAGCGGCCAGCGTGCTCATGAACCCGCTCATGATCCTCGTCGTCTTTGCCCTCACCGTGCTCGCCTTCCTTGCCCTGCGCAGTCGGGTCGCAGTCGCGGATCTCCTGCCCTCCCTCTCGCTCGCGTATGTGGTGGCCCTCATCGCGTTCAACAAGGTCGGGTCGCCGCAGTACATCACCTGGCTCGCCGTGCCGGTGATCCTCGGTCTGGCGACCAATGCGGTCGGGCGAGGTCGTTCGTTTCGCACGCCCGCGATCCTGGTTCTGGTGCTCGCCGCCCTTACCCAGCTCATCTACCCGTACCTCTACGGTTATGTCCTCGGGCTCAACCCGGCCATGCTCATCGTTCTGTCTGCGCGAAACCTCCTCTACTTCGTGCTGCTCGGTTGGAGCGTGGTCACGCTGTGGCGAGTCTCCCGCACCGCCGGATCGACACCCCCGACCGAGGATCGGGGGGAGGAAGTCTGGCTTCCCGCGGTCTGGCCCTTCGGTGACAATCGTGATGGGCCCGAAGAACGTGACAGGCTGGACACAGGCGAATTGACTCTGTAAAAACCGTCGCCGTCGATCCGAGGAGATCCCATGCTCGTAGCATTCTCAGTTGCCCCCAGCGGCGCACCCGAAGCGGATGATTCGGTGCACAATGCCGTCGCGGCCGCCGTACGCATCGTGCGCGAGTCCGGCCTTCCGAACCACACCGACTCCATGTTCACCACCATCGAGGGGGACTGGGACGAGGTATTCGATGTGGTGAAGCGCGCGACAGAAGCAGTTGGCGCTTTCGGTACGCGGGTGTCGCTTGTGCTCAAGGCCGACATCCGTCCCGGCCATTCGGGGGAGCTCACGGGCAAGGTTGAGCGCCTCGAGCGGGCGATCGATGCGCAGGGCTGAGGAGCAGGGCTGAGGAGCAGGGCTGAGCCGACGCGTCCCCGAGGCACCGGTACTCCGCATCGGCGTCCTACAGTAGAACCCAGGTCGGTCATCGACGCGCCCTCGATGCTCGACGGTGAGTCTTCGCACTCCCTCAGATCTCGAACGGTCGCATCATCCAGTGAAAGCCCTTTCTCCCGCCCGCACCCGCCTGGCTCTGCTCGCCCTGGCTCTCGGCGGATTTGGAATCGGATCCACCGAGTTCGTCGTGCTCGGCTTGCTTCCCAACATCGCACACGACCTTCTGCCGGAGCTGTACGTTAAATCGCCGGAGGTAGCGAATGCGCAGGCTGGCTGGCTCGCATCGGCCTACGCCCTCGGCGTAGTGGTCGGCGCGCCCACGATTGCCGCGTTCGCCGCCCGGTTCCCGCGCAAGAAGCTACTGCTCGTGCTGGCCGCTTCGTTCACCGTCGGCACGGTGCTCTCTGCGGTGCTCCCCACCTTCGGCCTCGTGCTCGCAGCACGGTTTCTCGCAGGACTTCCGCACGGCGCATACTTCGGCATCGCTTCCCTCGTGGCAGCGTCCCTCATGGGGCCGGGCAAACGCGGCGCCGGTGTCGCGTATGTGCTGTCGGGACTCACGATCGCCAATGTGATCGGCGTGCCGGCCATCACTTTCCTCGGGCAGCACGCCGGCTGGCGCGCGGCCTACCTTGCCGTCGCCGTCATCTTCGCCCTGACCTTCGTGGCGCTCGCCCTGCTGCTGCCGAATCAACCGGGGGATGCCACGGCGACGATGAAGCGTGAACTCGAGGCCTTCGGGCGCTCGCAAGTCTGGCTC
>JBBRDX010000182.1:0-5169 GCA_038203515.1 Actinomycetales bacterium
GTCGCGCAGTTCGCCCCCGGCGAGGACAAAGCGGCCAACCTCGAGCAGCTGCGCGATCTCGCCACGACCGCGGCATCCCGCGGCGCTCGTCTCGTCGTGTTCCCCGAATACTCGTCGTTCTTCACCGCGGACTTCGGCAATCACTCGGTCGCAGCGGCCGAGACTCTCGACGGTTCGTTCGTCGCGGGGCTCGGGGCGATTGCGAAGGTGCTGGACATTCACATCGTGGCCGGCATGCTCGAAACGTCCGACGGCCACGGCGACCGGTTCTTCAACACCCTGGTGGCACTCGATCCGCACGGCACTCGCGTCGCCGAGTACCGCAAGGTGCACCTGTACGACGCTTTCGGTCTGCGAGAGAGCGATTGGGTCGTGCCGGGACCGATCGAAGAGCCCCAAGTCTTCACGCTCGGTCACCTGACGGTCGGGATGCAGACCTGCTACGACATCCGCTTTCCTGAGGTCACCCGCCGACTGGTCGACGCGGGAGCGGATGTCATAGTGCTGCCAAGTGAGTGGGTACGCGGCCCGCTCAAGGAATTTCACTGGCGTACCCTCGTGACGGCACGCGCGATCGAGAACACCGTCTATTTCGCTGCTGCCGACCACGGACCGCCGATCGGAGCCGGCAACAGCATGATCGTGGACCCGATGGGCGTCGAACTCGCGACGATCGGCGACGAGGTCGGAGTCGCGGTCGCCCGGGTGTCAGCGGAACGGATCGAATCAGTGCGGCGGGTCAACCCGGCACTCGCAGCACGCCGCTTCGGAGTGCATCCCCTCCCAGGCTAGTTGCGGGCGGCGAAACGGTTCCTGCGCTGTGTGGCTTGCGGAAGTCGATGGGCTATCGACTCAGTCGGGCCAGCTGGACGGATGCGCGCTCGAGCACCTCCACCCTCTTGCAGAACGCGAATCGCACGAGCGACGCATGGTCGCTTTTGTGCTCGTCGCTCACAAAGGCACTGATCGGCACGGCGACCACCCCGGCGAGTTCGGGCAGGCGGCGGCAGAGTTCGGCGGCATCCTCGAAACCGAGGGGAGCGGCATCCGCCACGACGAAGTAGGAGGCCTGGGACTCGCTGACTGCGAAGCCGGCCCGACCAAGACCGGCGGAGAGCAGGTCGCGCTTCTGTTCCAGAACGCTCGCGGTATCGCGGAAGAATTCGTCGGGTAGGCCGAGTCCCACAGCGATCGCCGGCTGGAACGGCGCCGCGTTCACATAGGTGAGAAACTGCTTGACGGCGAGGATGGCCTGGAGCAGGTCGGTCGGTCCGGTCATCCAGCCCACCTTCCATCCGGTGGTGCTGAAGGTCTTGCCACCGCTCGAGATCGTGACGGTGCGATCCCAGGCGCCGGGCAGCGTGGCGACCGGCACGTGGGGCTGACCGAAGGTGAGGTGTTCGTACACCTCGTCGGTCACGATGATGGCGTCGTGCTGGTGGGCCAGCTCCACGATCAGTTCGAGGGTCTCGCGGCCCATCATGGCCCCGGTGGGATTGTGCGGATTGTTGATGAGGATGATGCGGGTGCGATCCGTCACAGCGCGACGCAGCTCATCGTGGTCGGGCTGGAACTGCGGGACCCGGAGGGCGACCGTGCGGTGCACAGCCCCGCCCAGCGCGATCATGGCGGCATAGGAGTCGTAGAACGGCTCGAGGGTGACCACCTCGTCCCCCGTCTCGACGAGGGCGAGGATGGCGGCCGCCAGGGCCTCGGTCGCACCCGCCGTCACGACCACCTCCCGGTCGGGATCCACGGTGAGGCTGTAGAAGCGCTGCTGGTGCGAAGAGATGGCTTGCCGCAATACAGGGAAGCCGAGTCCGGGCGGATACTGGTTCATACCGTCGCTGATGGCCTGGCGGGCGGCCTCGAGTACCTCGGCAGGTCCATCCTCATCGGGGAATCCCTGGCCGAGATTGATCGCGCCGGTGCTCATCGCCAGGGCGGACATCTCGGCGAAGATCGTGGGTTTGAGGGCGCCACCTGCTCCCAGTAACATCGCACCCCTGGCCGCACGCTGCCACGCTCCGCTGAGATCCAAGAGGCGCCTTCTGATCGGGGATGGTCTTCAATTCCACCGTAGCTCCTCCACAGCCACCCGGCGCGACGGGACGCTCACCGCTTGTGGAAACTTCTGGCGGGGTGCGCCCTCGGTGCCCTACCGTCAGTAACTATGCGGATCATCCCTCGGATCTCCGGCGCAGCTCTCGCGGTGGCGCTGGTGTTGAGCGGGTGCGTGCCGACGACCACGCCGGCTGGCCTATCTCCACAGCCGAGCACGACCCCGGTCTTCGCGAACGAGGCGGAGGCGTTGGCGGCGGCGACGAAGGCGTATGCGGCCTACGTGAGGGTTTCGGATGAGATTTTCGCTGGAGGTGGAATCAACGCTGACAGGCTGGAAGAAGTGGCTACCGGAAAGCAGCTAAAGACCAACATTGAGGGATTCGCAGAAGCTCGATCGAAGAAATACAAGAGTTCTGGCGGGACAACTTTCGACCATGTGACCCTCCAGTCTTTCCTGCCCGGTCGGGTGGACGATCTTGTGACGATCTACGTGTGTGATGACGTCTCTTTGGTGAGCGTATTCAATTCGTTGGGTGAATCAGTGGTCTCAGAAAGTAGGCCCGATCGAGCCGGCTATCAGGCTATTTTCTCCTATTCAGGAAAATCGCCGACCCTTCTATTGCTATCGGATAAGGAATCATGGGCTGGCCTCCCATGCTAGGGAAGGGAAGCACCACCGTTCTTTGTTCGATGTTAATCGCGTTCATCTTTGCCTTTTCAAGTCTCCATGTTTCTGCGTCCCAAGCTTCGAAAAGATGTTCTGATGTTGAGGCACAGACAACCGGCTGCCCAACGAGCACCGGCACGGTCAACGGCGACGGTGTCGACATCCGCGGATCCGTCAATATCCCCGGCTCATCGGGCTCGAACAGCGGTGTACGCGGCGGCGGTCGCGGCGGAAACGCCGTGAGCCCGCCTCCGCCCCCGCCGCCCATGCGGGACGGCTACTCCGTCACCGCACCCGTCACCCTTGCCGATCTCGTCAACTTCACGCCAATCGCCGGAGTGCACCACATGGAGCCGAACGGCTGGATGGTCATCGGCCTCGACACCAACTTCTTCGCGACCGTCGAGTCCGGCGTGCAGACGGGCCTGCTGCTGAAGCTGCCGGCCTCCGTTCGGTTTACTGCCGAGCGGTACCGCTGGTCCTACGGCGACGGCACGAGCGCCACTCGATCGACCCGAGGGGCGAGCTGGGCGGCATCCGGCGTGCAGGAATTCGACCGCACTGCCACCAGTCACGTGTACCGCACCGCCGGCACCTATTCCATAGATCTCGCCATCGACTTCAGTGCTGAGTACCAGTACGCGGGCGGCCCGTGGATCCCCATCTCCGGCACGATCCCGGTGGCAGCGAACCGGCTGGTCGCCGCGGCGGGGGATGCGAACACGGTTCTGGTGGGCCGCGATTGCGCACAACGTCCGTCTGGACCCGGCTGTTAGTGCCGCCACGCCGGATGCGGCGAAGCTTCGGCCCGCTCTCAGCGCGTCCATATAGAGTGCTCAGGTTCGCGGTGGATGCTTGCACCGCTTGGAAGGAGCAGCCCCCATGACCGACGCACCCCAGGATCCCAACTCCGGCACCGCAGATGGCAACACAAACGCCGCAGAGAATTCCGAAAGTCTCGAACAGCCCGAGACTCGCGTGAATTCGAACAACACTGTGCCGCAGAACACTGCCCCGACCCAGCCCCTCGATCGTGACTACGCCTGGACACCCGCTGCGCCTGCCGACGCTAAGCGTTCCAAAAAAGTCGGCATGGTTGCAGCCTTCGCCGTCGCGGCTCTCGTGGGAGGTGTTTCAGGCGCAGGCGTCACGGCCTTTGCTCTGTCGGCCAACCAGGGCAACAACTCAGCGGGTGTCACATCCAATAGCGCTCCCCAAAACATCACGGTCAACGACACCTCCAGTGTCAACAACATCACCGCGGTCGCCGCGAAGGCCGCGCCGAGCGTCGTCACCATCTCCGTCACGGGCAAGACTGCCTCCGGCACCGGCTCGGGCGTCGTCCTCAGCACGGACGGCTACATTCTCACCAACACCCACGTCGTCACCCTCGACGGTGAGACCGCCGACCCGGCGGTGCAGGTCACCACGTCGGACGGCCATCTCTTCTCCGCCTCCGTGGTTGGCACCGACCCGATCGCCGACCTCGCGGTGATCAAGCTCAAGGATCCCACCGGCCTCACCCCGGCAGGATTTGCGGACTCGAGCAAGCTCAATGTCGGCGAGACTGCGATCGCGATCGGCGCTCCGCTCGGGCTCAACAACACCGTCACAAACGGCATTGTGAGCGCCCTGAACCGCAGTATCTCGATCGCCTCCTCCGCGGCGCCGAGCACGGGTGACAGTAGCACTCCCAACTCGGGCAGTCCCTTCGACTTTTGGCAGTTCGACAACGGCCAGGGTGGCTCGCAGGGTCGGTCCAACACCGCTGCGGCCACGATCTCGCTTCCGGTAATTCAGACGGATGCCGCGATCAACCCCGGCAACTCGGGTGGCGCGCTCCTCGACTCAAACGCAAAGGTCATCGGCATAAATGTCGCGATCGCCAGCGCCGGAAAGACCAGCGCCGCGTCGCAGTCCGGCAGCATCGGAGTCGGATTCGCGATTCCCGCGAACCTTGCACAGCGCGTTGCCAACGAGATCATCAAGAACGGCAAGGCAACCCACGGACTGCTTGGAGCGAGCGTTCAGGATGTCTCGTCCACGAGCGCCAGCACCGTGGTCGGCGCCAGTATCAAGGAGATCACTGGTGGCGGAGCCGCCGACAAGGCGGGACTCAAGTCCGGTGATGTCGTCACCACCTTCAACGGCACACCCATCACCAGCAGTACCGACCTCACCGCCCAGGTGCGCTTCCTCGCCGCGGGCTCATCCACGTCCCTCACCTATGTTCGCGGCGGCAACGCGAGCACCGTCGATGTGACGCTCGGAACGCTCAAGCTGTAGCACTGGCAAGCACCGTTCGAAACGGATGCCCGCAGCGCCTGAAACCAGGCGGTGGGCATCCGTTTCGCGTCTGTCAGGCCCAATCGGGCCGGCTGGTAGGCTCGACCGAGCTAGTCGCCCTGACATTGGAACCCATGCCCAACGAGGAACAC
>JBBRDX010000183.1:0-5150 GCA_038203515.1 Actinomycetales bacterium
GGCACCTTTTGTCCGCGGGGGTCCGGGCAGGATAGCAGTGGTCTTATCCTGCGAAAGGAACTTTCGGGTGGCTCTGTTCACAGTGGGTATCCCTTTCCAAGGGGTGGTGAGAGGTAGGGGTGACCCAACATCATTTGTCGGGTAGTGGGTGAAATTATATGAGGGATGGGCCAAACTTGTAAGGGTTCCTGCCGACAGAATTTGCCCTATCCCGAAAGTTATTTTTTTACCTTTGCCGGAGTGGATTCCTCGGCGGCGATGTTTACGGCGATTGCGTGGATGGCGTCGGAGAGGATCTCGACCGGGACTGCCCCGCTGTCCGGACTGACACTGTATAAAACGGCGGATCCGGTCTCACCGCAGGCAATGGCTGCTTTCCTCCACCGGCTGGCACACCTGGTTCCCTAAACCTCGATCCACCGGTCGGGCTGGGGTTTTGACGGCGCGTTAAACAGAGAATGCCCTCCGGATCAGGAAAAATGGAACTTACTTAGGGTTCATTTCTACCGATTCGAGAGGCATCTCGTAGATGCAAGTTTTCCATAGATCCAGGCGTGTGTCTGCGTCCTTTGATGAGTCGAATCTCGTGTCGTTTGCCGGGCTCGTCCCGGCGATGCTGCTGGCGGCGTCGACGGGGCTGGGCGATCTGGCGACCCGGTGGCTGACGCTGCCCGGGTATTTCGGCGCGAACGCGGGGTTGAAAGTGACCGCGCTGGTTGCGGGGATGCTCGCCGGCGCGGATTCGATTGATGACATGGCCGTGCTCCGCCACGGTGGGATGAAGAAGCTTTTCGCTGGCGCGTATGCGCCTTCAACGCTGGGCTCGTTCCTGCGCGCGTTCACGTTCGGCCATGTCCGCCAGCTCGACGCGGTCGCTTGGCGGTGGCTGGTCAACGTCGCCCAGATCGCGCCGATCGTGACGGGGATCGACGAATACGCCCTGGTCGACATCGACGACACGATCAAGGAAGTCCACGGCTACCAGAAACAGGGCTCCGGTTACGGCTACTCCGGGGTGCGCGGGTTGAACGCGTTAATCGGCATCGTGTCGACGACGGTGTCCGCGCCGGTCATCATTGGGTCCAGGCTCCGCAAGGGCGCGGCCGGGTCCCCGCGCGGAGCGGGTAAGTTCGTCGGCGATGTCCTCGCGACCGTGAAACGGTTGCGGTCCGCGACCGCGTCCGGGCTGGTGCTCCTCCGCGCCGACAGCGCCTTCTACGGCCATGCAGTGGTCGCGGCCGCGCACCGGGCGGGCGGGCGGGTGTCGATCACGGCCCGGATGGATTCGGCAGTGAAGCGCGCCATCGCCGCCATCCCGGACGACGCCTGGACCACAATCCAGTACACCGACGCGATCCGGGACGAGGCCACCGGGAACTGGATCTCCTCGGCCGAGGTCGCCGAGATCGCGTTCACCGCGTTCAGCTCAAGGAAGATCAGCGAACGCATCACCGGGCGCCTGGTCGTGCGCCGGATCCCGGAACTGAATGCGTTCGAAGGGACCGGGCAGCCGACCCTTTTCGACACGCACCGCTT
Organism: Actinomycetales bacterium; assembly: GCA_038203515.1. Taxonomy (GTDB): domain Bacteria; phylum Actinomycetota; class Actinomycetes; order Actinomycetales; family Microbacteriaceae; genus Lacisediminihabitans. The sequence goes on from JBBRDX010000183.1 coordinate 1,537, forward strand.
CCACGCTTTCTTCACAACCAGCACCCTGGACACCGTCACGGCCGACAAAACCCACCGCCACCATGCGATCATCGAGCAGGTCAACGCCGACCTGAAAGACAGCGCTCTGGCGCACCTGCCCTCCGGGAACTTCACCGCGAACGCGGCCTGGCTCGTGCTGGCCACAATCGCATTCAACCTCTCCCGCGCCGTCGGCACCCTCACCGGCACCGAGCTCAGCAAAGCGCGCAGCGGCACCATCCGCCGCAAACTCATCAGCGTCCCGGCCCGAATCTCCACCTCGGCCCGGAAGCTCGTCCTGCACCTTCCGGTCAGCTGGCCCTGGGAAACCGGGTGGCAGACCCTGTTCACGACAGCCTGCGGCCCACCCAAAACCGCGACCATCTGACCACCCAGCCCCACGGCGCAACCGGACCAGGAACACCACCGGCAGCAAGGCCGGCCGCACCGCCCTGCCCGCCACCAAAAACCTCAGATCACACGATCCCGAGTCGACTCAACCCAGCCGACCGGTGGATCGAGGCTAAAGGAGTACGCCGGGTGCCCGCCGGTGAGGTGCGACCGACGAGCCGGGGCCATCGGTTCGGTATTGGGCTAGCGGAATTTCGCTCGAAATGTGGCGAAAATTCGTGAGGCGGCGCGGCGCCGACGTGATCCAAGGGGAAGGGCCTCGCCGCTCACGGTCTGCAACCTCAACGCGAGACGGTAGGTGCGACTCGAGCGAAGTGCGAGATCGGCGAGGTGTGCGTGGTGGAGCGTATTGCGCAATTCCACTTCCGTCCGTTGAAAAGCTTCTGACTGCTCCTGGATACGGGTCTCGAGTGAAGCAATATGATTCGAGAGCGCCGACTTCGGGTGTGCCAGCTCGCGTGCGAGTGAATGTTCGAGCTCCTGTATCCGCTTGTCGAAGAGGTCCAGTCGTTGGTGGGCAGCATCCCGTTCTGCTGCGATATGACCGACCGCTTCGAGTTCGAGGGAATCCTCAAGCTCTCGGATCCGCTTGTCGAAGACACCCAGTCTCTCGTGGGCCGCATCCCGTTCCGCTGCAATGCGGTCGACCGCTTCGTACACGCGCAGGCCGAGGGGGAGGTCGTCGAGGGGAGTTCTCGTGACGGTTTCGAGCTCATGCCGCCACTCCTCACGTGTCTTTCCGGTCGCTCGAGCACCGGCTACCGTCTGTTGAAACTTCGCTTCATCGTCGAGGGTCGTCTCGAACCACTGGCGATCAGGCCCGTACCCCATCAGACCGCCGAGCTTCAGGGCGATATCACCGACCGTGGAGATTTCGGTCGACCAGCGCGAGGGGTGCGTGGCCGCAGCCAGAGTGCGCGCAAGCACCAGCACGCCCCTCCGAATCGTGAAATCGATGTCACTCCCTGGCACCGCGAATTCGAGATCGATAGGGGAGAGTTGGTCCGAATCATCGAGAATCAGGTTGCCCGGATGGAGGTCGAGCCACAACTGGCCCCCGTCCGCCAACTCGGAAACAAGCGCCCTCCATCGCGCCAGCCAGGAGGCGATCTGCTCGTCGGGCGCTCCTACCATCGCGCTCGCGAGCGTTCGGCCATGAACGTAGCGGTAGGAGGAATCCCGCACCAGTGGATTGGCGGAGGAGTCGGCTCGAGGGTAATGACGGGAGAAGATGGCTCCGCCCGCATCCAGATGGATATCGGTCTGAGAGGTGTATTCGGCCGATCGCTGCCACGAATGGTAACTTGCAACACGATCAGCCTCCCACAGAGCGCTTTCCTTTTCCATCGTGGCGACGATCACAAACGAGTTGGCGAGCTCGGCTGCCAGCCCCGCAGCAACCAGCTGCTGCCACACTCTGGACTCGTCGGCGAGTTTGGGGCGCGGTGCGAAATAATCGGGACTCGGCGCGATTGCGAGGTCCGCCGCGAGTGAGACCAGCTCACCACTGAGACGGCTCGGATCGAGGACAACCCTCGTGGAGCGGTGATCGGGCAGTGCCGCGAGCATGTGAAAAACAAATCCGGCCCCGTCGAGCAACTCAACCATTTGCGGCCGGGTGAGTGCCTGACTCTCCTCGCCGCGGCTGTACCCTTCGATCGAATCGAATATCCCCTTGCTTTCGTCGTCCGGCGAACCGACCAGGTACTTGGTGCCGAGCCGGTTCGACTCGGCAAGCACCAGCGTGCCCCCCGCTGCGAGTCTGGATCGCACATCTCCCAACCACGAGTGAGCACTGAGCCCAGCAACGCGGAGTTGATCGACGGCAACAATCAGGTCATAGACAGGTTCCGCGGGCACGTCGTCGATGGTTCCGGTGAACACTCGAACAGAATCGAGATCAGCGAGGCGTTCTGCTGCGATAGCCGCGAGGTCGTCACGTGGTTCGATCGTGTCGAGAAGCGCCACGGTCTCTCCGAGATAACGCGAAAGCGAGCCGGCCCCTGCGCCGATTTCGAGCGCGATACTTGACTGGTCGATTGTGAGGCTGCGAAGGATGTTCGATCGTGCGGGCTCGACCTCAAGCAATTCCTCGCCTGAAGCCGCACCACTGACCAGAGCGGGATCCCATGAGGCAAGTCGCGGTGAGCGAGCCAGAAGTGCCTCGAGGCCACCGGGTGATATGACCGGGGAGTCTCCTTTGGTGTTGCGAAGTGGAGCGAGTCCGCCCCTGTCTACGTGCAGATCTCGCAGAGGCGTTGAAGTCACTCGACCAGTCTACGAGAGGTCTGTGACGCGCCAGAGGAACGTGATCGTGGCGGCGGAGGGCGAGTCGAGCGGAGTAGTCGCGAAGCTCCGCGTTGTCGGATGGCCGCCCAGTTGTGGTGGAGATCCTTTGGGGACCGCTGCATTGGCGCGGTGGGCGAGACACATTACTTCGGAACCTGGTAGTTGGGCCCTTCGTAGCTCCACACGTTCGCCGGAAAGCCCTGCTGGATGCCGATACTCTCGGCGGCGCTCGCCGTGTAAAAGTGGTGCTTATTGTCGGGGCTCCAGAACCGGTAAACCTCGCGTGACTGTATCGACGTTCCGAGTGGATATACGTAGTACGCGACATTCTCGTATTGCCACAGTAACTGCATGGCCGGGTCGGTGCGCAGGCCGTTCGCTTCGTCAGCATTCGCCGTATAGAAGTGGCTCTGGTAACTCGCGCTGTAAAAGCGATAAAGCGGGATGGTCCCAGACACCTGAGACGTGAAGGCATCGAACGCGATGCCTTCGTACCGCCACTCGGCAGGGTTGTAGGTTGATGCCACGAGGTCACGTTCCGATGAACTGATCGTGAAGAAGTGGCCCTTCTTCGATTCGCTCCAGAAGCGGTAGACATGCGCCGGTATGACTGGATTCACGACATATTCGAAGGCCCCGATGTCGAGCGCGCTCGTGTCTCGGATGGCCAGCCGATAGTCGTTGGCCACACTCGGGATCGAGACGTTGGTGGCCCGGTTTATCGCGCCTGACGTCGACCTGAGCGACAGGTCACCGCTGCCGGCGTCGGTGAGCCCCGGGTCGACCGAGATGTTGTTGTGGGAGTTCGGCACCGTATTCAATTGTGCCTGGGTGGAATATCGACGTGTGTAGTCGAAGTAGAGACCGCTCCCCTCCTGGGATTGAATCCCGTTCGGCGTCGTAATGAGATTGTT
>JBBRDX010000184.1:0-5123 GCA_038203515.1 Actinomycetales bacterium
CCCGCGGGCACGGTCGAGATCACCCTCAACGGGCGGTCCCTCGCCTCGCTGCCGATCGCGGCCGGTTCCTCGGGCGTCGTGAAGTATCCGCTGCCGAAGCAGGGCAGTGGCGTTTACACGGTGCGAGCGACCTTCGTGCCGACTGCGGCCGACACCGTTGCCGGCTCGATGAGCCGATCGAAGCGGTACGTCGTGAAGTTCTGACCCCTTGGTCCCTCAGCACTCCATCAGGGTGGGGCGTTGCGGCACCCCCTTTCGTGAGTTTTAGTAACGAACATGGCCCAGCCAGGAGGGGTCACCGAGCCGACTCGCTCGCGGGTGTCGTTCCTCTTGCAGCACCGGCCTCGCCCGCGGCACCGTGTCCGAACTCGTGGCGTAGGGCCTGCTCGTGGAGACAGGTCAACGTGAAGGGGCCCGACCGGGCAAGTCGGCTGTCATGCTCGAAACGATCGGTCCTCGTCCCAGATCATCGGCATCGACCTGCGCGATCGGCTGTCGACCCTGGGCGATGGCATCGTTTTGCGTGGTGCCGCCGCCATGGTGATCTCCTCGTGGCTGCGTGTCTCATGATTTTTCGCTCCGGCGACTCGAGTCAGCAAGCCCTCCTGGCAAATATGATCCTCACCACCGGGAAGGGACCACCGAGTGGTCGACTCGGCCCGTGCGGACCTGCCTGCTGCCATGTTGCTTCCCGGTTTCGTCGGCAGCACTCTCCGCGCTCTCCAACGATCCCCTGTTTTTCTCACCACCTCCCTGTTCACACAGCGAGACCGTACGAAAAATGGGAGGTGGATGTCGCGGTCAGACTCGGCAGGCTCCTACAATTTCGCGCCGGCGGCCCAGACTTCGAAGACTTGCCAGTCGTGATCGAGCAGCACCGCGTCTGCGGCGAAGCCGGGCGCAAGGTAGCCGAAGCGGTCGCCGAAGCCGAGCGCGGTCGCTGGCGTTGTGGTGAGGGCCGCCACCGCATCCCGCGGTGAGACTCCGCATCGCTGGATCGCACACCTCAGGGCGGCGTCCTGGGTGAGGGTGGAGCCCGCGATCGTCGACGTGCCCGAGAGCACCGCGAGCCCGTCGTGCACGGTCACATTGAGCGACCCGAGACGGTAGTCGCCGTCATCCGAGGCGGCCGCGGCCATGGCGTCGGTGACGAGTGCGACGCGACCGGGCGCCGAACGGAAGACCATCGCCGCAACATCCGGATGCACATGGAGCCCGTCGAGGATCAGCTCGATCGTGACCCGCCCATCTTCGAACGCCGCGATGATCGGCCCCGGCGCCCGATGATGGATCGGGGGCATGGCGTTGAAGATATGGGTGAGCAGTCGTGCACCGCGGTCGAAGGCTTCGCGGGTGAGATCGAGGCCGGCATCGGTGTGACCCACCGCAACCGTCACGCGATTTTCCACGAGCACGTCGATCGCCTCGAGCGCACCCTCGCGCTCAGGCGCGATCGTGATCTGCCGAAGTGTGCCGCGGGCGGCGCCGAGTAGTTCCTCGACCGCCCACGGCAGGGGATCGAGCAAGAACTGCGGATTGTGGGCGCCGCGGCGATCCGAGGAGAGGAACGGGCCCTCGAGGTGAGATCCCAGCACGAGCGGATCGGATGCTGCGAGCTCGGCGATCACGCCGAGGCTCTCGCGCAACTGGGCGACGGGGTTCGCCACGAGGCTGATCACCGAGCGGGTGGTGCCGTGCGCACGGTGAGCGGCGAGCGCCCCAGAGATCTCCTCCCCCCCGTTGTCGAAGGAGTGGCCGCCACCGCCGTGAGAGTGCAGGTCGACGAAGCCGGGGATGAACCAGTGCCCGCCGACGTCGACCCGGGTGTCGGCCTCGGGATGCTGCGTGCCGGAGCCCACGGATTCGATCGTGTCGCCGCGCACGAGCATCCAGAAGTCATCGACCTGGCCGTGGGCGTCGAGCTTGCGGGCCCCGTGAAAGAGAATGGTCATCGTGCTGCCTCCCGTGCTGTCACTTCTCTGGCGATTTCGGCGCGGCCGGCGAGCACGCCGCTGACTGCGGCGAGGATGCCGAAGATCACGCCGACAACGGGGTAACCGATCATGAACCAGACCGCGACGGCCGCGCCCATAACGAAGATCTCTACCAGGCTCCGGCCGACGACATCGAGCGGGAACACCGCTTTCGGTGAGCGGAACAGTGCCCACACGATGGCGGCGAACTCGGGCGCCCCGACCATGAACAACACTCCCGGCCACGGAAACGGCCACGCGAGGTAGCCCCAGAATCCGAGCGAGAAGAGGGCGAAGAGTTCGAGGGCGAACCGCACCACGTCGTTCGGCCCGATTCGAACCGAGGAAACTCCTGGCGTCGTCACGCTTCCCACAGTAGCGACCAATAGCGACGCATTGACAGCCTGTCGCCTAGGCCGGTAGCGTGTGTTTTACAGACTGAACAGGTCTGAACAGGTGCAGTAGCTGAGTTCTTAGTCAGGCGAGCTGCAACAAACCGAGGAGCACGCACGTGAGCACGACTGATACCACCCGCGGCATCGAACTCAATGGCATCAACACCATCCACGAGTCGGAACGCAAGGGCAGGGCTTCCAGTCTGTTCTGGCCGTGGTTCGGCGCGAATGTCTCAGTGTTGGGCATCGGCTACGGCGCCTTCGTCCTCGGCTTCGGAATCTCGTTCTGGCAGGCGACCTTAGTCGGAGTGATCGGCATCGTCATCTCATTCCTGCTCTGCGGGATCATCGCGCTCGCCGGCAAGCGCGGCTCCGCACCGACGATGGTGCTGAGCCGGGCGACCTTCGGTGTGCGTGGCAATCGGGTGCCGGCCGTGCTGTCCTGGGTGCTCACCGTGGGGTGGGAGACCGCGCTCACCGCGCTGGCCGTGCTCGCGACATCCACGGTTTTCACCGAGCTGGGCTGGGATGGCGGTGTCGCCACGAAGATCGTCGCGCTCATTGTGGTTGCGACTCTCATCGTCGGCGCCGGGGTCGTCGGCTTCGACCTGATCATGAGGCTGCAGGTATGGATCACAGTGATCACCGGGGTGCTCACCGTCGTCTACATCGTGCTCGCCCTTCCTCGCATCGACCTCGCAGTGATAGCGGCACTCCCTGCAGGAAACCCGCAGGCGGTGATCGGGGCGCTGGTGCTCGTGCTCACCGGCTTCGGACTCGGCTGGGTCAACGCTGCCGCGGACTACTCGCGCTACCTGCCGCGCACGACGAAGAGTTCGGCAGTGGTGGGCTGGACGGCGTTCGGCGCCTCAGTCGCCCCCGTCGTGCTGCTGGTCTTCGGCCTGCTGCTCGCCGGATCATCCTCGAAGCTCAGCGGCGCGATCGGAGCGGATCCGATCGGGGCGCTCACCACGATCCTGCCGGTGTGGTTCCTCATCCCCTTCGCGCTCGTCGCGGTGCTCGGCCTGGTGGGCGGCGCGGTGCTCGACATCTACTCGTCCGGGCTCGCGCTGCTGAGCGCCGGCATCCGGATCCCGCGATATGCGGCCGCGGGCATCGACGGAGTCCTGATGATCGTCGGCGCGGCGATCGTGGTGTTCTTCGCTACGAGCTTCATCGGCCCGTTCCAGGCCTTCCTGGTGACCCTCGGCACCCCGATCGCGGCCTGGTGCGGCATCATGGTCGCCGACGTGATCCTGCGACGCAAGAACTACGCCGAGGCAGACCTGTATTCGACCACCGGACGCTATGGCGACATCCGCTGGCTGCCGATCGGGCTCATCGCACTCGGGACCGTGCTCGGCTGGGGGCTCGTCACCAACACCTTCGGGGTGCCGTCCTGGCTCAACTGGCAGGGCTACCTGCTCGGGCCGGTGGGGCTCGGTGGACGCGAGGGCCCTTGGGCTTACGCCAACCTCGGTGTGCTGGTGTCGCTGTTGATCGGGTTCTTCGGCATCCTCGCCTTCGGTCGGGGCGCCATCCGCCGCCAGGAGGCCCTGCCGGTCGAGGAGACCATCGAGACCACCGAGACCGTCCTGCGATGAATAGCCCGTGGCTCGTCGTGATCGACATGCAGGTGGTGTTCGGCGACCCGACCAGCGCCTGGTACACCCCCGGGTACCCGGCTATCGAACCGGCGGTCGCGCGGCTCGTCGAACACTTCGGGAAGCGGGTGGTGCTCACGCGGTTCATCGCGCCGGAGCATCCGACCGGCGCCTGGGTGTCGTACTACCAGCTGTGGCCGTTTGCGCTCGTGCACCACAGCGATCCGCTCTACGACCTGATGCCCGCGTTCGCGGGCACGGATCATCGGCAAATCTCGCGCACGACCTTCGGTAAGTGGGGGGACGAACTCTCCACGATCATCGGACCGGATGCAGCGGTGGTGCTCGCCGGCGTCTCGACCGACTGCTGCGTGCTCTCGACCGCTCTCGCGGCAGCGGATGCCGGGGTGCGGGTGATCGTCGCGCAGGACGCCTGTGCCGGGCTGAGCGCGGCGGACCACCAGCGTGCCCTTGATGCAATGGCGCTGTATGGGCCGCTGATCGAGATTGAGACCGCCGACTGGATTCTCGCCCAGTGACGGCGTGATGAGGGTGTCAGGCGGCGCGAGGGTCTCCGGGCTCAAGCACGAGGAGATCGCTCGCATCCTCAGCGCAGAGATCCGTGAGGGCCGGGTCGCTTACGGGCTGCAGCTGCCCGGCGAGACGACCCTTGCCGAGAGGTTCTCGGTGAGCCGCAACACCGTGCGCGCCGCGCTCACCGAGCTCGGCCGAGCCGGACTCATCAGCACGCGTTCGGGCAAAGGCTCCTTCGTCACCTATGACGGTCGCCCGCTCAACGTGCGGCTGGGGTGGGCGCGGGCCCTCCAGGAGCAGGGACTCGACACGATCGTGCGGGTGGTTCGCGCCGAGCAGATTGAGGATGCCGCGCTCGCCGCAGCCCTCGGCGAACCGAGCGATCGCTTCATCGCTATCGATCGCCTTCGTTCGATCGTGGACGGCCCGGTGATCTCCTACGAGCGGTCGCGGGTGCGATCGACTCCCCGGGCGACCGACGCGGTCGCGGCGGGCAAGGCCGCGGGATCGCTCACTCGAATGCTGCTCGAGGCCGACCTCGTAGCGTCGACCGGCGAGCAGTGGGTGGAGGTGCGGATGCTCGACGAGGCCGAGGCCGCGCTACTTGACCGCGCACC
>JBBRDX010000185.1:0-5119 GCA_038203515.1 Actinomycetales bacterium
AGCACGCCACCGGGGGCGAGAGCATCGGCGACGACACCGAGACACTCCCAGGGGGCGAGCATGTCGAGCACGACCCGGTCGACCGATCCGTTCTGCACTGCGGTGGGAAGCGATTCGACGAGGTCGCCGACCGTCACGGTCCAGTTCTGGGGTTCCGCACCGAGGAAGGAGACCACGTTGCCGCGAGCGACATCCGCAAACTCCTCGCGGCGTTCGAAGGAGGTGAGGGATCCGGTCGGTCCGATGCCGCGAAGCAGCCAGAGACTGAGCGCGCCGGATCCGACTCCCGCTTCGACGACGGTGGCTCCGGGGAAGATGTCGCCGAGGCTGAGGATCTGCGCCGCATCCTTCGGGTAGACGATGGCAGCCCCGCGGGGCATGGACATCACGAAGTCATTGAGCAGCGGGCGAAGGGCGAGGTACTCGTCGCCATTGGACGCCGTGACGACCGAGGCATCCGCGAGCCCGATCAGGGAGTCGTGGTCCACCATTCCGCGGTGGGTGTGGAAGACCTTGCCCGCTTCGAGGGTGATGGTGTTGAGGCGGCCCTTGGGGCCCGTGAGCTGCACCCGGTCCCCGGCACGGAAGGGGCCGCTCTGGCGGCGAACGGCGGTCACGCGGCATCCGTTCTGGTCGACTTGAGGAGTTCCGAGAGGTCGGGGATGCCCCGGCCGGTGAGAGTGGGCCAGATGGTGTAGCCGCGGCCGTGTTCCAGCGGAGAGTGCAGCGGAACGCCGATCGCGACGGCACCGGCGGCGACCGCGGAGGCGAGTCCGGTGGTCGAATCCTCGATGGCAACGCACTGGACGGCGTTGACGCCGAGAAGCTCGGCGCCGCGAAGGTAGGGCTCCGGATGTGGCTTGCTGTGGGTGACCGAATCGCCGGCGACGATGTGGTCGAAGGCGGTGAACGGGATGAACGAGGAGACGTGCTCCGCCATGCGCCGAATCGACATCGTGACCAGGGCCGTGGGGATGCCCGCCTCCCGCAGTTCTGCGAGCAACTCGAGAGCCCCCGGGCGCCAGGCCACTCCGGTCTCGATCTGCTCCATCACCCGGTCGGTGAGGCGGTCGACGATCTCGTCTTCGGTGAGCTCGACTCCCCGACGCTGCAGGATGCCCGCCGCGTGCCACAGGCCCGAGCCGACGAGTGTGAGCCCGTCCTCCTGGGTCCAGGTGCCACCGAAGGATGCGACGAGCTCGGCCTCCGCGGCAAGCCAGTAGGGCTCGGTATCGACGAGGGTGCCATCCATGTCCCACAGGACGGCGGCGGGAAGGAGATCGGTCACAAGACTCAAGTTTAGAGGGACAGGGGTTCTATCCTTGACGGAGGGAAGTCACGGGGCCACAGCCGGCCGTCCGCCGAAACGTGGCTCCAGAGGGTAGCGAGTGCCAAACGTGAGAATGTTGAGTGGGCGACTTCTGGTCGTCGCCTTCGAGGGCTGGAACGATGCGGGGGAAGCCGCGAGTGGGGCCGTCTCGATGCTCAAGGACCTCCTGGATCTCTATCCGATCGCCGAGATCGACGCGGAGCGGTACTTCGACTACCAGTTCAATCGACCGAACGTCGCGCAGGACGACGACGGCAATCGCCTGCTCGTCTGGCCCACTGTCGTCACCTACGGTCCAACCGGTGTCCTGGCCCAGCGCTCGCCGGAGACCGCTGGCGCTGCATCCGGCGCCATCGGCGAGAACGCCTCCAACATCTACCTGTTGCTCGGTACGGAACCCTCGCGCAACTGGAAGAGCTTCACGGCCGAGATCATGGCGACCATCACCGAGAACGGGATCACCGGCGTGGTCTTCCTCGGCGCCATGCTCGCCGACGTGCCTCACACCCGGCCGATCTCGGTCTTCGTGAGCAGCGAGAACGCAGAACTGCGCACTGAGCTCTCGGTGGAGAAGAGCTCCTATGAGGGTCCGGTCGGCATCCTCTCGGTGCTGGGTGAGGCCGCGGAGAAGGCCGGGATCCCCACGGTGTCGATCTGGGCATCCGTACCGCATTACGTGCACAACGCGCCGTCGCCGAAAGCCACGCTCGCGATCATCGACAAGCTCGAGGAGCTGATCGACGTGGTGATTCCGCGGGGAGAACTCGTGGACGAGTCCGCCGCGTGGGAGAGCGGGATCGACGTGCTCGCGAGCGAGGACGAGGATATGGCGACCTACATCGCGCAGCTCGAGCAGGCACGGGACACCGTCGACTCCCCCGAAGCGAGCGGTGAGGCCATCGCCCAGGAGTTCGAGAAGTACCTGCGGCGGCGTGACGGCAAGGCGGATGGGCGCGGCTCACCCGGTGCCGGTGGCCCGCCCTCGCTTCCGCCGGACGATCGCGGCCCGCGCGAATAGCGCCTCGCGGCATCCCGGGGTGTGCCTCTGTCGCGGCGGGATTGTCGTGGGGGATTGTCGTGGCGGGATCGTCGTGGCGGGAGATCTGACCGCTCGCGGCGGAGCCGGAGCATCGCGGAGGGAGTCGGGTCTCCCGCCACGAGGCCTTTTCCCCGCCGCGACTTTTTTCCGATGGGGCGGCTGACGGCCAGCCGTCCCGCGGCACACTGCTGAATTGCCCGATGTGCACTCGCGCCGGCCATGCGGTGCCGCTCGTCAGGGCGCGAGCCGGATGCCCAGCAGCGCGTCGAGCGCATCGATCGCGACCTGCGTCGCGGCGGCCCCGCCACAGACGCGGGCGTCGATCGCCGCTATCGCCCCCGGGGTGTCGAGATCGTCGGCCAGTCGTTCGCGGAGTTCGGCGAGGAACTCCCCGTCATCCACTGCGCTGTCCTCCTTGGAAGCGCCGTCGGCCACGGTCGCCGCCCAGGCCCTCCAGGAGGCGAGTCGCTCGTCGGCGATGCGCAGGTGGGCATCCGTCCACTCCCAGTTGCTGCGATACCGCTCGGAGAGCAGGGCGAGCCGGATCGATCGGGGATCGGCGCCGTCGGCGACGAGACGCGAGACGAGCACGAGGTTGCCGAGCGACTTGCTCATCTTCTCGCCCTCGTAGGCGACCATCCCGGCATGGGCGTAGATGGCGGCGAGCGGATGACCGGTGAGGGCGGCAGCATGTCCCGCGCTGAATTCGTGGTGTGGGAAGGCCAGGGCCCGCCCTCCCCCGTTCACGGTCAGCGGCGTCGGGAGGTGTTCGAGCGCGATGACCGAGCACTCGATATGCCACCCCGGGCGCCCACGGCCGAGGGAGGACTCCCAGGCCGGCTCGCCGACCCGCTCTGAGCGCCAGAGTAGTGGATCGAGTGGATCGCGTTTGCCGGGGCGCAGCGGGTCTCCCCCGCGTTCCGCGCTCAGCTCGAGCATGGTCGCACGATCCAGCGAGCTCTCCATCCCGAGGTGCCATGCTGGCACGGTGAAACTGCTGTCGAAATACACGTCATCGGCGGCATCCGGACTCTCGACGCTGTAGGCAGAGCCGTTCTGCACGAGAATCTTCACTGCATCCGCGACATCCGGGATCACCTCGGTGACCGCGACATATTCGTCGGGTGGGATGATGCCGAGCTTCTCCATGTCGCCCCGGAAGAGTTCGATCTGCGAGGCCGCGAGCGCTCGCCAGTCCATGCCGTCGCGGGTGGCGCGTTCGAGCAGCGGATCGTCGATGTCCGTGGTGTTCTGCACGTAACAAACCTCCAGGCCGGCGTCCAGCCAGAGGCGGATGAGGGTGTCGAAGGCGAGATACGTCGCCGCGTGGCCGAGATGGGTGGCGTCATACGGCGTGATGCCGCAGACATAGATACTCGCCAGTGTCGGCGTCGAGTGGTGCGGTCCCGCCTCGACGAGACCCTGGGTCGCCGCGTCGAAGATGCGGGGAATGACCCCGTTTCCCGGCAGGCGGGGCACTGTCGGGCGGGTCCAGGATTGCACCGGTCAAGCCTAAGCGAGCTGACTGGGCGTGAGGACCGAGAGCTAGCCGATCCCCGCGGAGGTCGACCACTCTTGGAAGTCCACCACCTCCTGGCGCGAGAATGCGCCACCGTGCGATCGGGTGACCGGGGGGATCCTTCGCGGGAGGCCGCCGCCCCCCGCGGACTTTCCCCCCGCGTCGGGATCGGTCACGGGGTCAGCGCCGATAAGGTCCGTGATGGCGGGACCGACCGAGACCGGGCTCTCGTCGAAATGGCCGTGCATGCTCTACCTCCGAGTCACCGGGTCTGGGGTGACTCCTCTCACGGTAGCCCGGTCTGGCTGTCTTTGTTAGTGCTGGCAGTGGACGCCAGCAGTTCGATCAGACCGGCTGGACTACCCCGGTGGACAGGAGTGCCACGAGTGTGCCGCCGAGGGCGAGGCGGTAGATGACGAAGGGAAGGAACGAACGCTTGGAGATGTAGTTCATGAAGAACACGATCACGACGAGTCCGACCATGAAAGAGACGACCGTTGCTACGGCGGTCTCCCCCGCCGTGAATACCTCGGATCCGGGTGACTTGATCGTCTTGTAGAGCTCGAACAGACCGCTTCCGAAGACGGCGGGGATGGCGAGGAGGAAGGAATAGCGGGCCGCTGCGGCTCGCTCGTACCCGAGGAAGAGCCCGGCGGTGATGGTGCCACCCGAGCGCGAGACTCCCGGGAGGAGCGCGAGCGCCTGCGCCCCGCCGTAGATCGCGGCGTGCGGCACGGTGAGGTCGCGCAACCGGCGCTTCTTGGCACCCACATAGTCCGCGATGCCGAGCAGGATGCCGAAGACGATGAGTGTGACGGCGATGATCCAGAGGGAGCGCAGCGTGGTCTCGATCGTCTTCTGGAAGATCACGCCGAGCACCACGATCGGCACCGATCCGAGGATGATGAACCATCCCATTTTCGCGTCGGAATCGTTGCGCGGTATCCGCCCGAACAGCGCGAGGAACCAGCGTGAGATGATGCGCCAGAGGTCTGCTCCGAAGTACACGATGACGGCGAGCTCGGTGCCCAGCTGGATGATCGCGGTGAAGGCGGCACCCGGGTCCGTGCCGGTGCCGAGCAGCAGCCCCACGAGGCGCAGGTGAGCGTTCGAGGAGATCGGCAGGAACTCGGTGAGGCCCTGGACGATGCCGAGGATGATGGCGTTGAGCATGCCCACGGGCGGGTCCAATCAGTAGTCGAGCAGCAGGTCCCCCAGGACACGCCTGCCA
>JBBRDX010000186.1:0-5071 GCA_038203515.1 Actinomycetales bacterium
GCGGGCGAGATCTACAACATCGGCGGCGGCACAGAGCTCACCAACACGGAGCTGACGCAGCTGCTGCTGGATGCCACGGGCAAGGACTGGTCGTATGTGGACCGGGTCCCCGATCGCCTCGGCCACGACCTGCGCTACAGCGTCGATATCGGCAAGATCCAGGCCGAGTTGGGATACGAACCGCAGGTGCCGTTCGAGCAGGGACTGGCGGATGTCGTGCAGTGGTACCGCGACAACCGTGCCTGGTGGGAACCCCTGAAGGAGCGCGCCGCGCTGTGACCAGATACCTCATCACCGGAGCCGCCGGAATGCTCGGCCAGGACCTCCAGCAGGCCCTCGCCGGGCGGGATGTCACGGCGCTCGGCCGTGCCGACCTGGATGTCACCGACCTCGACGCCGTGCGCGCGGCGGTCGCCGGGCACGATGTCGTGATCAACGCATCCGCCTACACGAAGGTGGATGACGCGGAGAGCCACGAGGTGGATGCTTTCGCAGTCAATGCGACGGGCGCGCAGAACCTCGCGATCGCGGCATCCGGGACCGGCGCCAAGCTCGTGCAGGTCTCCACCGACTACGTGTTCGACGGGTCGGCAACATCGCCGTATGACGAGGCGACCCCGTTGAATCCGATCTCCGCCTACGGTCGCACCAAGGCAGAAGGCGAACGGCTCGCGCTCGCCGCGAACCCCGACGGCACCTACATCGTGCGCACCGCCTGGCTGTATGGCGCCGGCGGCCCCAACTTCGCCAAGACCATGCTGCGACTCGCGGCGAGCCACGCCACGGTGAGCGTGGTGACCGACCAGCTCGGCCAGCCGACCTGGACGGGAGATCTCGCGCGCCAGATCGTGGAGTTGCTCGATGCGGATGCACCCCCCGGCATCTATCACGCGACGAACTCCGGCGAGGCGAGCTGGTACGACTTCACCCGCGAGATCTTCCAGGTCGTCGGCCTCGACCCCGAGCGAGTGACGAAGACCACCGGCTCGGAGTTCGTGCGTCCGGCGCCGCGTCCCGGCTACTCGGTGCTTGGGCACGATGGATGGGCGCGAGCGGGAATCTCCCCGATGCGCAACTGGCGGGCGGCACTCTCCGCGGCCCATTCAGCGGCCGCGTTACAGACCGAGCCTATGGCCTAGGGCGTGAGCCCCCAGCGGTTCGCGAGATCGTTCAGAGCGAAGGGGAAGCCATTGGTCAGCGCGTCGACCGTGTGACCGACGCCGGGGAGTACGTGGAACGACGTTGACATGCCAGCCATCCGCGCGCTGCGAACGACGCCGGCCCTGGTGGTCGAGAGGTGCCAATCGTCACGCCCGATTGTGAAGACCGCAGCAGTGTCAACGTACTCCGTCGTGCGCATGATGTTGTCCGGTTTGACCTTGTCATACGCCGATTCGTTGCCATTGAAGATCTCCTTCAGAACTCGATCCTTTTCCCCGAAGCCGGCGAACTTCTCACCCGAAATGTCGATGATGTTTCCCCAAGTATCCGGGTACTTCGCGCCCAGATAGATCGCGCACGTCCCTCCGTTCGAGAATCCCCCGATCGCCCACATACGTCGGTCCTGCGCAACGTTGAGATGCATTCGCGCCCAGGGCACAACATCTTTCATGATGTACGTCTCCACTTTGCCGCGCGACGAATCGAGACAGAGCGAGTCACGATAAGGATTGCCCAGCTGGTCGATCACAAGCACAATGGGTGCCAGACCCTGATGCTTCCGTGCGAACGCGTCTGAAGCCCCCGAGATGACTTGCGCATCTGGGCTTCCCGGCTGGCCCATCATCATGACCACAAGCGGGAGCTGTGGCGCCGAGGTCCCCAGTGCTGCAGGCGGTAGGTAGATTTGGGCAGGTCGTGCCTGGAATCCGGAGGCCCGATTGGGGACACTTCCCAACACTACACTCGCAGTCCCGTGATCAGGCATCCCGCTGGGGGGCGACCAGACGTCAGCCACCCTCTGAGGCAGCCCGGGCGGCGCTTTCGCCATGCCCCGTGCCGTGATGTCTATCGACGGGATGTTGCTGACTCCAAAGAAAGAACCCACGGTTGGGTTCAGTCCGTAGACCGCATTGACGGCAAGAGCTCCTGCGACGACGAACCACAGGAGGGAAAGGATCGGAAAGGCCTTCGCTGCGCGACGAAAGGCGAAAATGCGGAAAACGGCGAGACCGAGCCCCGCAAACGTGACCACTATCCACAATCGTGCCCACGGCGCGATCGGGCCATCGAACATGTTGAGAACCTCGACAAAAAGCCATTGCACCGCGAGGCCGACGAGTCCACCAACGAGAAGAGCCGCTCCGCTGGTCAGTAGCGAGCGACGTCGGAGCCGATTGATCGGCAGAATCACGAGCAGTCCGGCCAGCACGCCCGCAACAACACCTGAAGTTGTGAGCAGATAGCCGTCCAGAATATCGGCATCGAGCACCCACGACACAGCGGCCTCCTCATCTACAGGTGTACTTCGAAAGTTACATCCGGAGATGACGCTACCGTGCCTAGATGGGCCCAATGCTTCGCGGACAGCTGCCACGCCGATTTTAGAACTCAGCTGCGATGAGCAGCCGGTCCAGCCTGTGCATCAAGCGGCAGCAATGTTTATCTGGTCGGTAACGTCCCGACATTCATCATTTTTAGCCGAATGGTCCTGGTCCTATTTTTTACCCCCCATTCGCGGGGTCTTCGGCTCGCTGGTAATGTAAAAAAGAGGAATCGGTGATTCCCAACACCCCATTGGAGCCACATGACGACCCTGCGCGTGATCGTGGATCAGATCATCTCGACCACCCCGGGTGGCATTGGCAGATATGCCGAGGAACTCACTCGCGCACTGATCGAGACAGCGCCCCAGGGCTGCGACGTCACCGGAGTTGTGTCGGCCTCACCTGAGCCGGAATACGAGAAAGTGCTCGAGCTATTGCCAGGGCTCCACGACCTGATGAAGAGTCCACTCGCCCGACGCGAACTGTCTTTGGCCTGGCAGCACGGCTTCACCAAGATTCCGGGCTCAGGGATGGTTCATGCGCCGAGCCTTCTCGCCCCGCTGCGGCGGCATGACCGGATTAACAATCAGAGTGACCAGATGGTCGTCACCGTCCATGATGTGGTTCCCTGGACCCATCCGGGAACCCTAACTCCACACGGTGTCAGCTGGCATAAGGCAATGGCCAAGCGTGCCCAGAAATACGCGGACGCCGTTGTCGTCCCTACCCACGCCGTCGCCTCGCAGCTTTCCGAGCTTCTTGATTTCGGCGATCGAATCCGTGTGATCTCGGGTGCGGTCAGTTCCAAATTCGCTGTTCCTATCGATGCGGATGAGAGGGCAAAGCGTCTCGAGCTCCCCGAACGCTATCTCCTCAGCGTCGGGACCCTCGAGCCTCGAAAGGGTCTCCAATCACTCATCCACTCGCTCGCTGCGACTGAGGATTCTGGGCTGCCACTCCTTATCGTGGGCCCGCAGGGCTGGGGCGATCTCGACGTCACAGCGATTGCCGTAGACGCGGGACTCGAGCCTCACCGAGTTCGCGCAATGGGTTACCTCGACAACGCTGACCTCGCGGTCGCCCTGGATCGTGCAACGGTATTCGTGTTTCCAAGCCTTGCCGAAGGCTTCGGCCTCCCGGTCATCGAAGCGTTCAGATTCGGCACCCCCGTCGTGCACTCCGACGACCCAGCAGTGATGGAGGTCTCTGCCGGCACTGGAGTGAGCGTCGAACTCTCTCCGGTGGAGGGCTACCCGGAACGGCTGGCGAAGGCAATCTCCGGGTTGGTTTCTGACGACACTCGCCGTGAACGACTTCGATTCGCGGGCATGGATCGCGCCAAAGCCTTCAGTTGGAGAGATTCTGCGGAGAAGGTCTGGCAGTTGCACGCCGACCTCTAACTCCACCCGGTGGCCGAGTAGCGCCAGGGAGGGAGCGCGTCTAGCCCAGTGGGACTGATCTCGCTACGTCGCTGGCGCTCCAACTCGACCAACGAGCACCCGGTGGTCGAGTAGCGCCCGCCAAGGCGCGTATCGAGACCCGGCGCTCCTATTCGACCCGCATGCCTTACGGAGCAGGGGTTGCGCTTGGAGCCGTGATGGCCGCCTGGACGGCCGCATGCAGCTTGGCGTAGTCGGGTTGCGCCGGATTGAAGGTCGGCGGCACGAGTTCGAGACGGGACACGGGAAGTTTGCGCGCCTTATCACCCAGGTCCACGAACCCGGGCAGGGCCCGGGAGGGCACGTCCGTCTTCACGGCCTGGGCGCCGACTTTGGCGATGTCCTGGAACTTGGTGACGACGATGGAGGGCTGGAACTGCTTGACGATCGCCTCCTGCACCTGGCGCTGGCGGGCCATCCGCTGATAGTCGTTGCCCATGAATCGAGAGCGCCCGTACCAGAGAGCGAGCGCCCCATTCATGGACTGGCGCCCCGCATCGAAGGTGCCGATCGGCTTCGTGCTGGTCACCGGTCCGTAGGGCAACTTGGCCGGCACATCGATCGTCACGCCGCCGAGGGCGTCGATCAGATCGGAGAAGCCCTGCATGTCGATGAGCCCGTAGTACTGGATGGTCAGCCCGGTGATGCCCTCTGCGGCGTCCCGCATGCCCTCGATACCGGGCTCGCTGCCGGCGTCGATAGCCTTCGGGTACATGTCGGGGCTCTTCAGCTCGACCTCGGTGTAGATCGAGTTGAGCATGCACGCGTCGACCCGGCAGGTGTCGTGGTAGCCGTAGCCGTTGGGATATACGGCCGCGAGCGGGGAATCCGCTACGAAGGGCACGTATGCGAGGTTGCGGGGCAGGCCGATCATGGTGACCTGGCCCGTGGTCGCGTCGATGCTCGCCACGGTGATGCTGTCCGGGCGGAGACCCGACCGGTCGGCCCCGGCGTCGCCGCCGAGAAGCATGATGTTGTAACGCCCGTCGACCGGGGGAACCGTCGGCCCCGCCACGAAGACCGACGACAGGAAGTCGCTCGCCGTCGCCGCGACGTAGGCGCCATAGCCGGCCGTTCCGGCGATGACGACCATGATCACGGTCGCGAATCCGGCGATCAGCGGGCGGGCGCCAGGGCCCGCCTTGA
>JBBRDX010000187.1:0-5028 GCA_038203515.1 Actinomycetales bacterium
GGCACCCGCCGCCGCACCCGCACCCGCCGCCGCACCCGCACCGGCACCCGCCGCCGCACCCGCACCGGCACCCGCCGCCGCACCCGCACCCGCCGCCGCACCCGCACCGGCACCCGCCGCCGCACCCGCACCCGCCGCCGCACCCGCACCGGCACCCGCCGCCGCACCCGCACCCGCCGCCGCACCGGCACCCGCACCGGTTGCAGCCCTGGCGACCGCTCATGCGGTCGACGCGAACCCGGGCTATGTCACCCCCCTGGTGCGCAAGCTCGCCCACGAAAGGGGCATCGATCTCTCAACGGTAGTCGGATCCGGAGTCGGAGGGCGTATCCGCAAGGAGGACGTGCTCACGGCGACGACGGAGACCGCCGAGGCTTCCATTGGGGCGGCGCCCGCCGTTCCGGCAACAACGCTCGAAACCTCTCCACTCCGCGGCACGAGCGTTCCGATGTCCCGACTTCGCAAGGTCATCGCCGAACGCGCCGTAATCTCGATGCAGTCATCCGCACAGCTCACCTCGGTGGTCGAGGTGGATGTCACCCTTGTCGCCAATTTTCGCGATTCGGTCAAGGCGGAGTTCCTCTCCATTACCGGCCAGAAACTGTCGTTCCTCCCCTTCTTCGCTCTTGCTGCAGCGGAGGCGCTCAAGGCCATCCCGATCATCAACGCGACGATCGACGGCGACACGATCGTGTACCCCTCGCAGGAGAACATCTCTATCGCGGTCGACACCGAGCGCGGGCTACTGACGCCGGTGATCCGGGATGCCGGTTCGCTCGATCTCGCTGGCC
This sequence comes from Actinomycetales bacterium, assembly GCA_038203515.1. GTDB lineage: Bacteria > Actinomycetota > Actinomycetes > Actinomycetales > Microbacteriaceae > Lacisediminihabitans. Next base: position 792 of record JBBRDX010000187.1, read on the forward strand.
TCGCCGCTCAGATTGCCGACCTTGCCGCCCGCACCCGCGACAACAAGCTGAAGCCCGATGAACTGGCCGGAGGCACCTTCACGCTGACTAACACGGGCTCCCGAGGCGCGTTGTTCGATACCCCGATCGTCTTCCTGCCCCAGTCCGCGATTCTCGGGACCGGAATCGTCGCGAAAAAGCCGGTTGTGGTCTCCAGCGGTGGACTGGACGCGATCGCGATTCGCTCCACCGTCTATCTCGCCCTCTCTTACGATCACCGCATTGTCGATGGCGCCGACGCCGCCCGCTTCCTCGTGGCAGTGAAGAATCGCCTCGAGGGCGGCGATTTCGCTGGCAATCTCGGCTACTGACGAGGCTCTGATACCGGGGCCTCCCACAGCCGGAATGGCAGCATGACCACCCGCTCGACCTAACCGATCGCAAGGTCCCTGATCCTCCATCCGGCCTCGCTTCTCACCAAGAGGAGTGGGGCCGGATTCTTCGTGTTCGCCGCAGTGCCATCGGCGGCCACCAGCTGGATAATCGCTGAATCTCCCAGCTGTTGGATGAGGTGTGGCGTGAAGCCGTCGAGGGTCGCCTCCGCGGGGAGTGTTTCACCCTTCTTCAGGCGACGGACGAGGTCGCGGTCCGCGTCGATCACCGCGGAGCCCGCCTGGTCGACCGAGTCGAAGCATGCCGCGGACTTCGCTGCAAAACACTTCGACCGTGCCGCGAGGAGGGCGCGAGTGGCCGCGAGCGGGTCCTCGCCCTCGATGGCGGATCGCGCGGCCCCCGGAGACGCGGTCACTGATGGACCGGGCATCGTCGGCACTGGCGTCGACAGTGCTGCACCGTGCGTCAGCGCCGAACTGGTGATGGTCGGTGTCGCCTCCGGACTCCCGACGGCGGTCTCAGAATGGGCGCCCGGTATCACGGTGAGTGCGATGACGAGCGCACCGATCCCAGCGCCTCCGGCGATCCACACTGGCATCCGCACCGGCGCGAGGAGAGCGAGCGAGCGCTCACGAAGAAGCGCAAGCGGATGCACATCCGCCAAATCCACGGCGCGGGCCAGGGACGGGACCCGTTCGAAGGGCCGAACGGCAGTGCCTGCGGGGTCCTCCGAAGCGGGGGCCTCCGAAGGGAGGCCGCCAACGGGCGGCGCCTCCAGGGATGATCTCGGGTGGGCTCCCGGGCGAATCGGGGGCGGCGGTGTTACCGACTCGAGCGACTCCTCCTCGAACCGGATCGGCAGCGCGGGGGCGAGCGCGAACAGCAGGTCGATGAAGTCGGAAAGTCGCGCCGCCCCGGTTGGAGGGCCGTTGAGCTCCTGCCGAATAGCGTCGAGGGAGGGCGGGGAGATTCCCGGCTCCAGCCGGTCGAGCACAGTCTCGATGAGAACCTTCACTCCGACGCGATCGGCGATCACCCGGGGATCCCCGTCAAGCTGGGCTGGCGTCAGGCTTGGCGCATCGTCGTCCATCGGGAAGCCCCCGATCAGGGAAACCCCACCGAACCGCGCGAGCACCGGAGCACCACGGTCGTCGAAGAGCACCGCGCCCGGGGTGACCGCCCCGTGTGCGACACCGACCCGGTGCAGCTCCTGAACCGCCTCGATCAAGGGCACCAGGATGCTCACGGCCTCTCCCGGCGCTACGCTGCCGCGCGCGGCGAGCAGGCGCCCGAGCGTGCCCGATCCGAGCCGGGGCAGTATGAGACACGGCCTTCCGTCCGGACCGGTCGCCAGGTCCTTCAACTCCAGCAGGTGTCGCGAAGATGTCCGTGCGAGAGCTTCGATCTCTCGGTCGATACTCGCGTCATCGGTCGCCAGCCGGTAGACCTTGATCGCCGCGATGCGATCGCCGGCCGGTGGTTCTCGTGATCCCGCATGTCCAAGGTGGATTTCCGCTCGCTCCCCCGCACCGAGTTTGCGCACGAGTCGATAGCCGCCGACGGTCTCCATCCTGCGAGTATCGAACGCCCGACGCATCCGCTCCCCGGTTCGTGACCGAGCTGTGGAGACCTGGTTGCACCGCATCCTTGAGAAGGAGCAGAGGCGAGACGGTCAGGCCGTATCCTTGTCTCATGGCACGTACTCAGAATTCGGCCCCGAAACCTGCGAAAGAGCCCGGTCGTCTCAAGCAGATGTACCAGGTCTTCCAGATGACCCGTCGCTACGACTCGAACGCGATCTGGTGGTTCCTCCTCGCCTTCCTTGCCCCGATCCTGGTCGGTATCCTCGCCGGTTTCCTGATCTCCGGCGTCAACAGCGTCTTCGGATTCGTGCTGTGGGTCATCGCCGGTGCGCTCGGTGGCGTACTGCTCTTCCTCATAGTGCTTGGTCGCCTCGCCGAACGCGCCGCCTACTCTCAGATTGAAGGACAGCCCGGTGCTGTCGGTGCCGTGCTCAAGAGCTCGCTTCGGCGCGGCTGGACCGCGAGCGAGATGCCGGTCGCAGTGAGCCCGAAGACCCAGGATGCCGTGTACCGTGCCGTCGGTAACGGCGGTGTCGTGTTGATCGGCGAGGGACCGAAGAGCCGTACCCAGAAGATGCTGGACGAAGAGCGTCGTCGGGTCACTCGGATCCTTCCGAACGTGAGTGTGCACTTCCTCAATGTCGGACCGGATGACGACGCGGTGCCGCTGCACAAGCTCGCCAGCCGCATGGCGCGGTTTAAGCGTTCGCTCAACAAGTCCGAGATCTACGCCGTAAGCAACCGGCTGGCCTCACTCGGTAAGAACCAGCTTCCGATTCCCAAGGGTGTCGACCCGATGCGTGCTCGCGCGCCTCGACCGCGCTGATCGCAATCTGCTTGTCACTTCGCGACCACGCGCCGGTGGTCTGTCCCCGTGCGTCGCGAGTGTGTTCCCTTGCGACAGGTCTGTGCCGGATCGCGTAGGCCCGGAACTGCCGCACAGGAACAATCACCGCGTCGGGGTCGTCGTCCACACCGGTTCGATCCCCCTTCTCATCGGTCAATAGCGAAAGTGCGAGACACCCATGGGCTGGAAGACACGCGTCTAGCGTCGGACCAGCACCGTTCCAGCGAGCCTGTCGTGCATGCCCCGTCGATCCCGGTCGGCGATGAGGGCCGGAACGAGCAGCGACAGCAGCAGCGTGCGCACGATCGGACGCCAGATGCCGATCCATCCGGACTTCAGCGGGACCACGCGCATCCCGAGCAGGAGATGCCCGATGCTGCCGCTGACGAGTACGAGGAAGACGATCTGCAGCACCGCAAAAACGGCGATGCTGGCCCAGCGGGTGTAGTCGAAGAACGCGTACGAGATCAGGGCACCGAGCGCGGCGTCGATGGCGAAGGCCGCGAGCCGGCGACCGAACCTGGCGATTGATCGCGGCCCGGTTGCGGGGAGGCCGAAATGCCGACCCGGCCATTCGCCGGACTGGGCTGTTATTCGGGGCTCGGCCATACCCCGATCCTACGTTCGCGGTCTCGACGTAACATGCCCGAAACAATAGCGACACCGTGGCGAAACTCCCTTCGTCTAGCGTCTCAGTTGGCTGCGCTTGCCGCCGTATCCAGTTCCAAACCCTATTGGAGTCAAGTCACATGTTCAGTGATTCTTCAGAGGTGCTCAAGTTCATCAAGGCCGAGAACGTCAAGTTCCTTGATATCCGCTTCACCGATCTCCCCGGTGTTCAGCAGCACTTCAACATTCCCGCCTCGACCGTCGACGAGGAATTCTTCTCGGTCGGGCAGCTCTTCGATGGCTCGTCGATCCGCGGCTTCGCGTCGATCCACGAATCAGACATGCAGCTCATCCCCGACGTGACCACCGCGTACGTCGACCCCTTCCGTGTCGAGAAGACGCTCATCATGATCTTCGACATCTACAACCCGCGAAACGGTGAGATCTACGCGCGTGACCCGCGACAGGTCGCGAAGAAGGCAGAGAAGTACCTCGCCTCGACCGGCATCGCCGACACCGCATTCTTCGCACCGGAGGCCGAGTTCTACATCTTCGACGACGTGCGTTACGACGTTCGGCAGAACTCCAGCTCCTACTTCGTCGACTCCGAAGAGGGCGCCTGGAACTCGGGACGCGTCGAAGAGGGCGGCAACCTCGCCAACAAGACGCCGTACAAGGGCGGCTCCTTCCCGGTGAGCCCCGTCGACAAGCAGGCCGACCTCCGCGACGACATCAGCCTCAAGCTGATCGACGCCGGACTCATCCTCGAGCGCGCCCACCACGAGGTCGGAACCGGGGGCCAGGCGGAGATCAACTACCGCTTCGA
>JBBRDX010000188.1:0-5005 GCA_038203515.1 Actinomycetales bacterium
GTGAAGAGCTCGAACCCGGTGGCCGTCTCCGCCGCCGTGATCGACTCGAGAATGGACTCGGTGCCGGCGGGCGAATCTGACACGACGGATGTGCTCCTTGGGTTGCGACGGATCCTGCGGCTCAGGGCCAAACAGGCGGTGTCACAACTTTAGCGTCGAGCAGCGAAACCTCCGGCGTCGCCCGTCGCCGTCCTGCGACGGGTCAGCCGAGAAAGGGGCGTCGTCCCCGGGCTCGGCGCTTTACGGCGCGAGCGACCGCGGCCGAGATGTCGACCGATGCGACGACGGCGAACTCGACCGGAGACTCGATCACCGCCGCGATGCGCTCAGCCCTCGAGGCATCCGGAATGCGGGAGGTAGCGACCAGCACCGTTCCGTTGGCCTGGTCCCGCACCGGAAACCAGTTCTCTGAGAGATAGACCTGGTCGGGCCACTGGTCCACGAGCTCATGATCCACGTGCGTCCGAGCGAGGTTGAGAGCCGGAAGATTCCACGCGTGGGCGAGTACCGACCTCAGGGTCACCGGTTCGACAACGCCCTGGGATACGAGCACGGCGTCCAGCGCCCCTCCCGATAGCGCACGCTCGACCGAAGCACGAGCCAATTGCTCGTTCGACACGAGGCCCGATTCGATGAGCAGATCGGCGAAAGCGGCACACTCGGCAGAAGTGTCATCGCTTTCCGGGTTCATGTACCCCATTTTGCATCAGATTGTACCCGAAGAACATTCCCCACTAGGCGGGACAGAACGATCAGTCGGGAACCTCTGGAGCACAGATGGCTAATGCCCCGAATCGAGATTCGGGGCATTAGCTTGTGAGCGATTCCGGGATCGAACCAGCGATAATGTGACGGTTCTGAGCCACCATTCTCACTGAAATAAAGCGATTTTTATCAATACAAGTCGAGATCCCTGCACCCCGGCTGCGAGATGACCTCGTGAGCGCCAGCTGGAACCTCTACACGCTGGCCCCCACCGGGCCGCTACGGGAGGCCCGTCTCCGGCATCGGGAGGTAGTACGCGGCCGTGTATCGTGCTTCGTCGCCCGTGAGGACCCACACCGAGCCGCGCCGCTGGCGCAAGCGGGACTCCATGGTGGTCCGATCGCCGCCGGCCAGCCAGGTCAGGATCCCGGCCACGACGTCTTCATGCGTGCACAGCACGGTGCCGGTGCCGCGGGCGCCCTCGACTAGCCCAATGGTCTCGCTGGTGCGGCCGTCGCTAAGACCGTTGGAGACTTCCACGGTCAGTGATTCGCGGCACGCGAGCGGAGCGACGGTTTCCAGGCACCGTGCGGCCGGCGCCGAGACAATCCGGTCGATCACGAAGAAAGAACCCAGATTCCCCAGAATGCGGGCAGTGGTTTTCCCGTCCAGGGCCAGCGGCCGGGTCATCTCGGACTGCATCCACTGCTCCCGTGGCATGGCTGCAGCCCCCCGGACAAGCAGCAGCATCCTTTCCTTGGCCCGGACCGGGCAAATACCCAGCTGCCGATCAAGCACCGAACCCAGCGCAAACACGATGGGCCTCTCGCGTGGCTCGGTCAGCATGCGCAGAGCCGCGGGCAGCGCAAACCAGCGGGCATCATCCACTTCGCCGTTGGCGGCGAAGAAACCGGCCTCCACCGTGACAGCCCAATAGCGGATTGTCTTGAGACGTCGTTTGCGGTCCAGGAAGACAACAGGGGGCAATTCGACACCGGGGCGGCAGTCGAAGCCGGTTTCTTCACGGACTTCCCGCAGGGCGCACTCCTGATCGGTTTCGCCGGCTTCGGCTTTGCCCTTGGGGATGGACCAGTCGTCGTGGTTTCGCCGGTGCACGAGCAGCACCTCCAGGGAGTCGTCGGGGCCGATTCGCCACGGGAGGGCGCCAGAGGTCTTGGGCCTGGGCTCGATCAGTTCTCTGTCCTCATCTGGTTTTTCGACAGCGACGGCTTCGGCTGGACGCCGGGGGCGTGCTGGAGTTCGTCGAGCCGGCTGTAGAGCCCTCCGGCGGCGATCAGTCCGTCATGATTGCCGGTTTCCACAATGTGGCCGTGGTCGAAGACATAAATGGCGTCTGCGCGCCGGAGCGTGGAAAGCCGGTGCGCGATGACGATGACGGTCCGGCCCGTCATCAGCCGGTCCAGTCCCTGCATCACATACTGTTCGGAGATCGCGTCCAGGCCCGAGGTCGGTTCGTCAAGGATGACAATCGGTGAATCACGCACCAGGGCGCGGGCGATGGCAATACGCTGGCGTTGGCCACCGGAGAGGGTGACCCCCCGCTCAGCGACCGGCGTGTCGTAGCCCAGTGGGAGGTTGTCGACGAATTCGTCCACGTGGGCCGCTTTAGCGGCAGCAAAGACTTGTTCCGGGGTGACGTGATCCGAACCGTAGGCGATGTTGTCGTAAATGGTGCCGCGAAACAGGATGGAGTCTTGCAGGACCATCGAGATCTGCTTCCGCACCGTCGCCAGTTGCAGGTCGCGGATATCGATGCCGTCAAGCAGCACGGAGCCTCGCGTCACGTCATAGAGCCGCGGGATCAGGCTGACAACTGACGACTTTCCCGCCCCGGTGGGCCCGGTCAGCGCAACCATCTGCCCCGCCTCCACGCGCAGATTGATCCCGTGCAGCACATCGAATCCGGTGTAGCCGAAACTCACCCACCTCAGCTCGACCGCACCCGTCAGCTGCGGTGCCGGCCGAGCCCTCCGCCGGTCAACGATGGCCGGAGCGGTGTCAAGAATCTCCTGGAGACGCTCGGCGCTCACCTGGCCGCGGCTGATCACCGTGGTGAGCTTGGCCAGCTCCTTCATCGGATCATAAAGAGCCTTGAGGTAGGCCAGAAACACCAGCAGCAAACCGAGCGTCATCGTGCGGTCCAAAACCCGCTGCACTCCGGCCCACAGAACGAGCACCGTCCCCAGAGCAACGATGACGTCCACCAGTGGGGAAAGAGCCGACTGGAGCTTCACCAATCGCAATCCTGCGTTCATCCGCGCGGTATTCCTGTCCCGGAAGTGGGCTTCATGGCGTTCTTCGCTGGTGTAGGCCTGCATTACCCGCACCGAAGAGAACGTCTCCGTCATCGTGGAGGCAATGTCGCTGTCCTTGCTGCGGGCGGTGCGGGAAGCCGCCTTGATGTGCGGCCGGTAGAGCAGAACGGTGGCGAACAGGAGCGGCGATACGGCCAACGCAATGAGCGCGAAGGCGGGGTCTACCACAAAGCAGATTGTCGTGATGAAACCCAGAATGAAAATGTTAGGTACCAGAACCGAGAGCATCGAGATGATCATGGCCCGCACGTAGTCGATGTCAGTGGTCGCGCGCGTCACCAGGTCACCGAGCTGCTGCTTATCGTGGAAGGACAGGGATAGCCGTTGAAGATGGGCGAATACCTCGCCCCGGATGCTCGCCATGACCCGCTCTCCTGTCCCGTTCAAAATCCGAGACCCGAGATAACCGGCCGCCGCGTTGCACAACGTGATGAAAAGCAGGCCACCAATGGCCACAACAAGCAGCTGCCACCGGTCCAGTCTGGCGATTCCGAACGCCTGCAGAAGTCCGTTTTGCCCGGACTTGTCCGGGACTTTTAGAACGTCATCGACAATGATCTTCAGCGGCCAGGGCAGGGCAACCTGCATCGCGGCAGAAACGATCACCAGGATGGCCCCACCGGCCAGCCCCCAGGCGCGCGATGCCATGTAGCGGCGGAACCGCCAAAAGCTAAGAAATATTTGAGACCCCCGTCCGGGCGTTCACCGAACAATTGCACTTTTGAGCATCAGCCGACCAATGACTGCTGTACTGAGCCTCGAATCAGCCGTGGTTTTGGTCCACCTGAAAAACGACTCGTTTCGATCACGCTGAGTTTCGAAGAAAACCGGTTTCCGTATTCTGCCATGACACGGATCAAATTGAGCGAAAATTAGTGGCATATTCCGTCAGCGGAATTCCTCAGAGGCCCGAATGTAGAGGCTTCTGGTCGTGCCAGCTGTACTGCCCGGCGCACCGTCTCGCTCTCGACCGGCTGGCATGATTTCCCTGTCGGGCGCCGGTCGCGTTCGGCCAGCATAGGGGCCGCAACCAGTACGGAGCGGACTATCGGTTCGTGAAGCCGGTATGAACCGATGCATACGATCAGGGCTATGACCCCAGAGCGCCAGGTGCCAGGGGTAAGACAAAGCGAAAAGACACTTCATTGACGTTGTTCAAGATTCTCCTGCGGTCATGTCCCAATTCACTGCTGAGCAATCATTCATTTATCCAGTGCTTCCACACCATGTCGATGCCTTCACTGCCGATTGAGGTCGTTTGAGCGATGGCCGTGCATATCAGCCCAGCCGCTGGAACGGGGCCGAATCACGCCACTCCCACCAGGAGTCCGCTAAAGCGATGGTCCAGGCCGGTCCCGGCTTCGACTGGGATGGGTCATTAAGTTTCTCGGGCCGTTTTGCCGAAAGATATATCGCACCTGCATTGCCCAAGCAAGAGAAAACCCCCGGAATCTCAATGATTACGGGGGTTTTTTCGTGAGCGATACTGGGATCGAACCAGCGACCTCTTCCGTGTCAGGGAAGCGCGCTACCGCTGCGCCAATCGCTCAAACATGTGTAAATCGAACGGTGATCCTTCGAGGTGGCGACGGGATTTGAACCCGTGTGGACGGCTTTGCAGGCCGCTGCCTCGCCTCTCGGCCACGCCACCGTGAGTGACACTCTCGTGTCACATTCAGTGAAAACTACTCCACTCGAGCGGATGACGAGATTCGAACTCGCGACCCTCACCTTGGCAAGGTGATGCGCTACCACTGCGCCACATCCGCACTGCCCGCATTTCTGCGTGCGTCCCTGACTCTAGCCGATGGCCGGGGTCTCACCAAACCGTGTGACGGAACGGCGTGGCGTCGTGAACGGTCGCCGGATATGGCAGGATTGGCGAGTCAGGGCGATTGGCGCAGTTGGTAGCGCGCTTCGTTCACACCGAAGAGGTCATCGGTTCGAGTCCGGTATCGCCCACA
>JBBRDX010000189.1:0-4981 GCA_038203515.1 Actinomycetales bacterium
GCGTCAAGCGCTCGGCTATTGGATGCTCGGTTTGCTCAGTCCGTACCTGTGGGAGGCACAGTGCTGTCGCACCACTGTTTTTGTGTCAATGAACTTGATTTTCGTCGACCCCCGCGCCCGGGCGTGTTGCTCGCGCACCGAACATGGCTGTTACCACATCCAGGGGATTCGATTAAGTCGTGTTCTGCTACCCACGGCCCAGACGACGACTGAAGGTCATGACGACTCGAGCCTTTACGACCCGGTCTCGCATCTGTGCACTGCCTGGCAGTGATCCCGGCGCACAGCCGGTTTTGTTGAACTAGGAGAGTCTGCCACAGGTTTGTAGTGTCTGCAACCCGGGCGTGTCACTCTTCGGCGTGTCGCGCCCGTCCCGGAAACACGCCGCTCAGACCGAGCGAAGGTCGGCGGTGACCAAGGTGATCATCCCGGCGGTGAAGATGATCGTGCCGGCAAGCAGCGCGACTGCTCCACCGGCCCATTCCACGCACAGGCCACCGATGGCCGCACCGATTCCCATCGCGATGACGGCGGCGAGACGGGGGAACCAGTTCTTGCCGGTTCCCCCTGCCAACCGGCTGTCCCGGGCGAGGTTCGCCAGGGTGTTGGTGACGACGATGGTGGTCACATCGGAGTTACCGATCGGCTTGACCGCGGACACCTGCGCGCCCATGACGACCGCCAGGAGCGCGGTCACCACCAGCAGGGCCGGAAGACTGAGGTCGTGCACGACCAGCCAGTAGATCGCGAGGCCGATCATGATCCCGGCACCTCCGATCAGCACGCCGCGGCTCGACCGCGGAAGACCTTTAGGCGCCGACTGGCCGACGATCCGCCCTCCCACGATCGAGCCGAGGGCAAACCCGAGCAGAGCGATGATGTTGTTGAGCAGCGGGGTCTTGCCTGCTCCGACCAGGCTGAACCCGATAAAGAGCACGTTGCCAGTCATGTTGCCCGTGAACACCCTGTCGAGAGCGAGGTAGCTCACCGCGTCGATGCATCCGGTGGATGCGGTCAGCAAGAGCAGGCCGCTGACGAAGTGGTGGCCGACGGGAAGGAGTGGGGGGCGCGCCATTCCCCCAACGGTATCGGAATCACGCGCCCGGTTCGGCGACTACCCGGTGCCGACGGCCGTGTCCGCGCCGCCCCGAGTACCATCGGCCTGCTCTTCTGTGGAGGACGCCGGTGACCATCCCACCGGTGAGGAGTGCCTCCGCTTTGCCCAGGATGTTCTCGAAGTCCCAGGAGGCTCTCCTTCGATCCTGTGCCGCCCGGTCGGCTGGCGGGGCGATTCTGCACCCGCGCGCTGGATCCCCGTGAAGAGGGCCTTCGCGTTCACTCGAAGAGGAGGGCGCGCAATTCGGTTTCCGCGGAATTCAACCGCTGCGGATCGATCGTGGCGTCTGCGACATAGCGGTCGATGAGGCGAGGATCGACATAGCTCGTGCGCGCGATCGTCGGGGTGTTGCCGAGCACCGCCGAAGCATCCCGCATCGCCTGGCCGATAGCGCGGTCACGTGCGGATTTCCGCGGCTCGGGTCCGTGTTTCGCCAGGCTCACCGCCGCCGCGACCGTTCCGTGCAGCGTGCGGAAGTCCTTCGCGGTGAACTCTCCCCCCGTACGCTCACGAACGTAGGCGTTGATGTCCTGTGCGACAACCGGATGCCACCTGGCACCGTCCTTCCACGCGAGCAGCCGCGCGTTCGCACCCCTTCGCTTCAGCGACCGCACCACCGACGCGAGGTCGGCATCCGCGATCTCCGACTGCCACTCCTGTCCGCTTTTCGCGGGAAAGTGCAGGGAGACGGTGACGCCGCTCACCGTCGCGTGAGAGCAGAGGAGCGTGGCGAGGCCGTGGCTGCCGTTGGACTCGGCATACTGCTCCGACCCCACCCGCAGTGAGCCGGTATCGAGCATGCGGAACGCTGCTGCCAGTGCGCGCTCACGCGTGGGCTCCCCGGCGCGCAGTTCCATCGTCACCCGTCGGCGGGCGGTGGGCAGCGATTCAGCGAGGCTGAGCGCACGATCGAACTTGATGCGGTCCTTCTGCTCGCGCCAGGCGGGGTGGTAGATGTATTGTCGGCGGCCCGCGGCATCCACTCCCGTCGCCTGAATGTGGCCATTGGGATAGGGGGCGATCCAGACGTCTCTCCAGGCCGGGGGGATGGCGAGGAGCTCGATCCGATGCCGCAGCTCGGGGTCGGCAATCGGATGCCCGGCAGCGTCTTTGTACGAAAACCCCCGCCCGGCACGCACGCGACGTAGCCCTGCGCCGGATGAGTCGCTGCGGCGGAGACGGGGCATGTTTCCAGCCTATGCATCCCGTTTGCTGCGGCAAGCGAGTTACGCGCGGAGGCGTTCCGTGAATCGGCGGCCGATCCCGCTTCCCGCAGAGCCGATCACTCGAATTGTTCCCTCACGTCGGCAATGTTCCGCGTCGACGCCGACCAGACACGTCTCTGGGGAACAATCACCGTCCGCCACGACGAGTGCCCGTCGGGAGGCCCGCCGTGGCCAGCGTACGGCGGAGGCGTTCGGGGCTGAGCGCGACGGGCCAGCGCCACCGAGCGACCACTTTCGGCAGAGCCCTCAGGCGATCCTCGCGAATCTTCTCATCGAGTACGACCTGGTCGGCGGATCGACCACGACGGAAGGCCGGGTCGAGATATTTGATGTCGCCATCGGCCTCGCCCACGGTGCCGTATTCGGGCCAGGAGAAGTCGGTGTCAGCAATGAAACCGCGGTCATCGAAATGTGATTGCTGGAGAATCGGCGGCGGACACCCCACGATTCGCATATTCCATCGGCTCGCCGATTCGATCGGGGAATCAGAGTTCGTCACGCCGAAGTCGATGACGTCGCGGGCTCGGGAATGACCTCGAAACGGCAGTCGAGCATCCCAGGCCTCCCTGAGCTCATCCAGAGTCACCAGTGGCGGCCTCCGCTGGAATCGATCGACGTGAAGGGCAGCGTCCATTGACGTCACGGCGCTCACACCGGGAGACACGACCGCGAGATCGATGACCGTTCGCGCGACCGACGTGACCAGAAGGCCATCGATCTCCACGACATCCCTGCCTGCCAGGGGAAGCGAGTGGCGCACGACCATGCCGCGACTGCGCGTGCCGATCGCGGCATCCTGGGTCACGTGCACCCGGTGAGGCCAGGGCCCGATGATGGGAAGGCCGTGGATCGCCGCGGCCGACCAGTGCGACAGGATGGGACGAGCGCCACGGGTCTCGGCCACCGCCCGAATCGTGAGAAGGTACCTGTCCCGCGCGGCCAGCCCCGCCCAGTAGGGCTCATCGATGTAGGCACCCCGTGCGATCCGCACCTCGATGCCGCGGGCCGCCCTCGCTGCGTGCCGCTGGCGCGTGTCTTCGAAGGAGTGCAGATTGCGTACCAGGATGAGCCGGTCGGAGGATGCCATGAGCTGATGATCGGGGACACCCGCCCGGCGCCACATCCGGTGTGGGCTTTTCGTGGGAAGGGCGCTTCCCCCTGCCGCTGTGAGGGAGGGGACTCGGTGCGGGTTTGTTCCCTCGTGAAAGGTTCATGCCGGTTCGACGAGGAACATTGCTGACCGGCGGGACCAATCGCGGCAGGGCGGGGGCGGGCGGGGGCGGGAGGGGGCGGGGAGGGGGCGGGGAGGGGGCGGGAACGACGAAGGGCCGCACCCTTACGGATGCGGCCCTTCGGATCGGTCTCGATACGGGCGCGCCCTACTCGACCAACGCCAGCGCTACTCGACCAACGCCGGCGCTACTCGACCAATGCGGGCGGAGCGCCCTGTTCGATCGACGGGGTTACTACTTGAGGATCTTCACGACTGTGCCGGCGCCGACGGTGCGGCCACCCTCGCGAATAGCGAAGCGGAGACCCTCCTCCATGGCGATCGGCTGGATCAGGTTGACCGTCATCTCGGTGGTGTCACCGGGCATGACCATCTCGGTACCCTCGGGCAGGGAGATGACGCCGGTGACATCCGTGGTGCGGAAGTAGAACTGAGGACGGTAGTTCGCGTAGAACGGGTTGTGGCGGCCACCCTCATCCTTGGAGAGGATGTAGGCGTTCGCCTCGAACTCGGTGTGAGGCGTGACCGAACCGGGCTTGACGACAACCTGGCCGCGCTCGACATCTTCGCGCTTGGTTCCACGCAGCAGAAGCCCGACATTCTCACCGGCGCGCGCGTCTTCGAGGGTCTTGCGGAACATCTCGATGGCGGTGACGATGGTTTTGGAGGACTTCTCCTTGATGCCGACGATCTCGACCTCGTCGTTCGGGTGGAGGATTCCACGCTCGACGCGACCGGTGATGACCGTGCCACGACCGGTGATCGTGAAGACGTCCTCGACGGGCATGAGGAAGGGCTTATCCGTCTCGCGGACGGGCTCGGGGACGAACTCGTCGACCTTGTCCATGAGGTCGGCAACAGTTGCCGCCCAGACGGGGTCTCCCTCGAGGGCCTTGAGCGCGGAAACACGAACGACGGGGGCCGTGTCACCATCGAACTCCTGGCTCGAGAGCAACTCACGAACCTCGATCTCGACGAGCTCGAGGATCTCTTCGTCGTCCACCATGTCGGTCTTGTTCAACGCGACGACGATGTACGGCACGCCGACCTGGCGAGCGAGCAGGACGTGCTCACGCGTCTGGGGCATCGGGCCGTCAGTAGCGGCGACGACCAGGATCGCGCCGTCCATCTGTGCGGCACCGGTGATCATGTTCTTGATGTAGTCGGCGTGGCCGGGGGCGTCCACGTGTGCGTAGTGGCGCTTCTCGGTCTGGTACTCCACGTGGGAGATGTTGATCGTGATTCCACGCTGCTTCTCCTCGGGGGAGTTGTCGATCTGGTCAAACGCATAAGAAGCGTTCAACGTCGGGTACTTGTCGTGCAGCACCTTGGTAATTGCAGCCGTCAACGTGGTCTTACCGTGGTCGACGTGACCGATGGTACCGACGTTGACGTGTGGCTTAGTCC
>JBBRDX010000190.1:0-4973 GCA_038203515.1 Actinomycetales bacterium
CAGATCACCCTCCAGCCGCGCGTCGATGCTCACCGAGGCGTCGCCGCCGATCGAGACACTCGTGTCCTTCTTGCCCGTGACCAGCGCGATTCCCTGCGCTTCGGCATCCGCCAGCACCTGCCAGAGCAGCGGGCTGTGGAAGTCGTCGAGGTAGAGCCAGTCGGGTTCCTGTCCGGAATACACCTCGCGGGTGGAGCGGTGCAGGGCGGCGAACTGGGCGAACCAGCGCTGCTGCTCGGTCGCGAGATCCAGGCGGTTCGCCTGGTAGCCCAGGGAATTCCAGGTGATGTTGCCGCGGGTCCAGTTGCCGGTGACACTCAAGAGAACCGGACGAACGCCGAGGCGGATCACACCCCGGCTCGTCTCAGTCGCGGGCCTCGCGCTCGGCCCGTTCCATTGGCTGCGGGAGCGCGGGATCAGCTCCCGCAGTTCCAGCAGCAGTCCGATGCGCGCGCTTCGGGTGCCGGATGTTGCGGGCCGCTCCGTGAGCGCGATGACGGCGCTCTTCCAGCCGGCCTGCTTCTCGGGTGTGGCGACAGCCTTCGGCAGCGTGAGCCCGGAGAACTGCTTGAGTGTGGTCGTGTTGCTCTGCAGGAGCAGGGCGGCAACGTGCTTGCAATCGATCCCGACCGGGCACGAGCAGAGGCCGCCCGTCGGCTTGCCCGTGGCCGCCGAGACGAGCGCGCTGCACCGGTAGGGCTTCGTCGCTGAACCGCTCACAGCGCCGCTCACTATCCGGGTCTCCGGGTTCCAGCTCACGGTTGCGACGAAACCCGCCCGGGCATAGGCAAATCCGCGCTGGAACGACGCGGGGCCGACCAGTCGCTGGATGTCGGCGATGTCGACCATCGGGGCGGCGTCGGGCATTCGTCCATGGTCTCACGGGGCCGCGCGGCTAGCGGGCACCGCACGCGCCGGAAAACAGTCCGAGCCGCAGCTTCTGTGCCCGCTGCTCCGCGGCGAGCACGCTCGGATAGCCCGCTCCGTTCTGCCCGATGCGCACGGCCACTCCAAGACCCTCCGAGGCAAGCGTCTCGCTCGCATCGACTCCCGTCTCCGTCATGACCAGGGCGAGAGTTCTCCCGTACCTGTCGAGTCGATCCACGTCGTAGCTGAGTTCCACAGTCGAGCCGATCGGGGCGAGCTCCGCCAGGCGGGCGGATGCCTCGGGTCCCAAGCATTGCACTGGCGTGTTCGGCTTTTTCGTCTCGGGGGTGTCCACGTTCAGGAGCCGCACTCGCAGGACGACGCCGTTGATGCGCACATCGAGGGTGTCGCCGTCCACGAGATGCGTGACGACGCCCGTGTCGGTGGGTGAGGGAGTTGGCGACGACGCAGACCGAGCGAACAGTCCGCCCGACCACAGCACGCCAGCGACCACCGTCAGGGCCAGCACGCACAGCCCCGCCGCCGCACGTCTTCGGCCGACGAGCGGTTTGCGAATTCCCATCCCCGGACCTTCTCGCATTCGATAGGTTGCGAAACAAAATAAGTTGAATGCGGGGACAACTTCATATCCCCCGGCGACGACGGGAGAGGAGCCCCCTACAGCCGCGAAACTCCGCGCCGCGCCAATCGGGCGAGCCGTCCGGCATCCCGGCTGAGGCTGATTCCCACGATGGCTCCGAGCGCGATCGACAGCACCGACATACCCGCCGTCGCGAGCGTTTGGATGCCCACCACGCCGCCCTGCGCCACTCCGCTGAGCCCGATGAAACCGAGCGCCCCTGGCACCAGGAGCCAGAAGCACGCGAGCGACATGACGGATGCCGGCGGTGAGGTGCGGAAGTGGCTCGCGAACCGCGTGAACGGCGCCACGACCACGGCCCCGACGAACCCACTAAGACCGGCCCCGAGTGCCACAGCGCCGAGGGCCTGGGCGCCGTAGGTGATGGCGAGACTCAAAAAGATCCACACGAGCGCTCCCTTCGGAGCGGACATGAACAGAGTGAACCCCACTGCTACCAGCGCGGCCCCCAGCAGTCCGGCCCACTGGCCGAGAAGCGGCTGTGGCGAAGCTGTCGGCAGGCCACCAACGAGGGTCGTCGCGGCGAAGACACCGAATGTGAGGAGCAGCAGCTGCGCGCCCCCGAACACGAGCCGACTCGCTCCAGCAATGACCTGGTTGTTGGTGAGCTCGATAGCGGCAATCGTCAGCGTGAGGCCGGGCAGAAAGGAGACGAGGGGAGGGGCGATGATGCGAAGCGGCTCGTCCCCGACCACGTGCACGAGGAGCAGGGCCGTCACGAGGGTCACTCCGAATGCCGCGATCACCGGCACCGTTGAAGTCAACCCGGTGAACTTGCGCGCGAGCAGGACCAACACGCCGACGCCGAACCCGAGCACCGCGTAGACCCAGATCGCCTGCAGGGTCGGGTTGATCACCATCCCGAATCCCACGGTGAGGATCACGTGGCCGAGCAGCGAGACCACCGGCCCGAACCGTGGTGTGGCGGTGCGGATGCGTGCGACCTCGGCTATCCCCTCCTCGGGAGTGACCTCCATCCGCAGTGCCCGCCCGATCAGCGTCTCGACGGCTCCGGTCTGGTCAAGCCGACCGCCACCCGGGCGCGCGGATTCGATCCGCACCTCCCCACCCGCGGTGGTTGACTGCAGCATCACGCAGGTCGGCAGCACCACCGCCTGCAGATCCTCGAGGCGGTAGACCTTCGCCACTTCCCGCAGGGTCTCCTCCACATCATTGGTGGCCCCTCCGGTTTCAATCATGGCGAGCCCGAGGCCCTCGAGCATGCCGAGGATGCCGCGAGCATCCGTCTGCTCGGGCGAGATCGAATGGACCTGCACGGGTTGCTTGAGCAGGCGCGAGACCTGCCGTGGGAACCATCCGAATGCCATGGGACGATCATCCCGCATACCCGGCTACCCCGGTGGTCGAGTAGGGCGCTCTCGCGCCCGTACCGGTGGTCGAGTAGGGCGCTCTCGCGCCCGTATCGAGACTCAGCGCTCGATCGCCTCGCCGGTCGGATCGCTCGCCGAATCATCCACGAGATCCGGGCCGCCGATCGGGGCACCGGCCCACGACACCAGCGTCCAGCCCTCCTCGGGCGACCCCGCGAGCTCGACCACACCGGTGTTGTCGAGTTCGTGGCTGCCGGCGAAAATGGGGGGCACATTGATCGCGCGCCCGGCCGTCCACACCCGGATCGCCGCGCCGTGGCTGAACACCGCGACGGTGTCGAGGTGCGAAACGGCCGAGATCCCGCGGTCGAAGCGCTGGAAGAACGCGTGTCCATCCGTCGCGCCCGGCATCGTGACATCCAGGTCTCCGGATCCCCAGGCGAACGCGGTCTCGAGATAGGTGCGAGCGGATGCTCGATCGCTGCGTCCCTCGAGATCGCCCGCCTCGATCTCGTGCAGACCGTCGATCACGGTCGCGGCGGCGAACGGCCGGGCCGTGAGCTGCGTACGCACCAGTGTCGTGGCGAAGACTCCGTCGATCTGCTGCTCGCGCAGGGCCTCGGCCACAGCGGTCGCCTGGCGCTCGCCGAGAGCGGTGAGTCCGGGCCCGGGGTGTGCCGTGTCGAGCTGACCGAGCACATTGGCGGGGGTCTGTCCGTGACGGATGAGCAGGAGTCGCATGGTGCTCTCCAGCATACGGAGGGCACACTGAGGGCATTCGGAGAGCATGCGGAGGTGGCTCGCCGCGGAAACACGCGCACGCGCGCCGATGGGTAGGGTCGAACATGACCTCGGATTCCCTGCGCGAATTCTGCCTTGCGCTGCCCCAGGCCACCGAGACCTATCCTTTCGGCGAAGAGATCTCCGTATTGAAGACGAGCAGCAACGACAGGATCTTTGCGATCTCCGCACTCGGATCCGATTCGCTCGACGTGTCGCTCAAATGCGAGCCGGAGGAGAGCATCGCCCTGAGGTCTGAGTTTGCGGGGATCACTCCGGGCTATCACCTGAACAAGAAGCACTGGATCACCATCCGGCTCGACGGTTCCGTTGCGGATGAGCTGGTCGAGCAGCTCATCGCCTCCAGCCACGAGCTCGTGCGGCCGCGCCACCCGCGGGCTCGTCGGTGAGATCATTCTTTTCGGGGATGGGCTACCTCGGTCGCGGCCTGCACCTCTGGATTACGTCGCCCCGCGTCATGCTTCTCGGTGCGATCCCGGTGGTCGTCGTCGGAGCGGTCTACGCGACAGGCATCGTGATCTTCTCGCTCAACCTCGATTCGATCGCAGCCTGGGCCACGCCCTTCGCTGCCGGCTGGCCGGAGTCCTGGCGCACGAACTTCCGCATCCTCGGGTCCGTCGCGCTCGTCGGGGGAGTGGTGCTGTTCGCTGTCTTCACCTTCGGGGCCCTCACGCTGGCCGTCGGTGATCCCTTCTACGAGCGCATCTGGCGGGCGACAGAGAAGTCACTCGGCTCCGACCCGCCCGAGGACGGCGTGCCGTGGTGGCGCTCGGCGCTCGGCGGCCTGCGACTCCTCGCAATCACCGCTCTCGTGGGCATCCTGCTCTGTGTCGGCGGCTTCATCCCGTTGCTCGGCCAGACGGTCGTTCCCGTGCTTGGCGCATTCGTCGGCGGCTGGTTTCTCGCCGTGGAACTCGGCGGCTTCGCCTTCCACTCCCGCGGCGTTGACCTCGCGTCGCGGAGACGGATGCTTGCGGCCCGCCGATCACGCACCCTCGGGTTCGGTGTGCTCACGTATGTGCTCTTCCTGGTGCCGTTCGCTGCGGTCGTGATAATGCCAGCCGCCGTCGCCGGTGCGACCATGCTGGCCCGGGATGCCCTCGTGGTGGAGTAGCGCCCGCCAGGGCGCGTATCGAGACCCATCCACTCCCGGTGGTCGAGTAGCGCCCGCCAGGGCGCGTATCGAGACCCGGCAGCCCCGGGAGACCGGTCTCGATACGGTCGCTGGGCGACCTACTCGACCACCGGCAGTGCGCCAGGGCGCATATCGAGACCCGCCGCCGTGCCGATACCCAGCCCCCGCCAGAGATAAT
>JBBRDX010000191.1:0-4924 GCA_038203515.1 Actinomycetales bacterium
GGTTGTGAACCACTCGCCATCGAATACCTTCGCGGTCTCCTCCGGGTTCTGCCAGTATCCATCGAAGATATTGATGCCCTTGGCCTGGATCTCCCCGTCTTCGGCGATGCGCACCGCGACGCCGGGAAGGGGTGGGCCCACTTTGCCGATCTTGAAGTTCGACGCACGGTTCACGGAGATCGGCGCCGTGGTCTCGGTGAGCCCATAGCCTTCGAGGATCGTGATTCCGAGGCTGCGGTAGAAGTGGCCGAGGCGCAGACCGAGGGGGGCTGATCCCGAGACTGCGAACTTGACGTTTCCGCCCATCGCCGCCCGGATCTTCGACAGCACGAGACGATCGAACACCGCGAACTGCAGCTTGAGCGAGAGAGGCACATTTCCGGCATCGAGAGCCTTCGAGTGCTCGATGGCTACCGCGGCGGCACGACGGAAGATCTTGCCCTTGCCGCCGCTTTCGGCCTTCTGTTCCGAGGAGTTGTAGACCTTCTCGAACACGCGCGGGACGGCGAGCAGGAAGGTCGGCTGGAAGGAGGCCATGGCCGGGAGAAGCTGCTTCGTGTCGGCCTGGTGTCCCACCTTCACCCCGCCGTGAATGCTGAGCACCGCGATGAACCGGGCAAAGATGTGCGCGGTGGTGATGAACAGCAGCGTCGTGGACTGGGTATTCACCACTTCGGGGATCGCAAGTGCGGCGTTACGGGAGAGCTCGACGAAATTTGAATGGGTGAGGATGCAGCCCTTCGGGCGTCCCGTCGTACCGGACGTGTAGATGAGGGTCGCCAGGTCAGACCCCTTAGCGATCACGCGGCGGCGTTCGATCTCCTCGTCCGTCACCTCGGCCCCGCTTGCGGCGAGTTTGTCGAGGTCGCCGAGGTTGATCTTCCAGGCATTGCGGATGTGCGGAAGGTCCGCGTAGACCTCATCGAAGCGGGCGAAGTGGTCGGGTGTCTCCGTGATCATGGCGATCGCACCGGAGTCGAGGAGATTCCACTGCACCTGGCTGGGGGAGGAGGTCTCGTACACGGGCACCAGCACCGCACCGGCGAACCAGGTGGCGAAGTCGATGAGTGTCCACTCGTACCGCGTCTTGCACATGAGCCCGATTTTGTCTCCGGGCTGGATGCCCGCGGCAACGAGGCCCTTGGCAAGGGCGACGACCTGGGCGAGGAACTCGGATGCCGAGACATCCGCCCACCCGCCAGTCGCGGTGGGCAGCGCGAACAACGCAAGGTCCGGGGTGGCTTTCACCCGGTCGACCAGAAGATCCGTCGCATTCGCGTCGGGATCGGCTGCAACGAGAGCGGGTACGTCGTATTCCTGCACGGCAACTCCTTCGGGGCCGACACGGGCTCCGGTGGGGAGCCGCTTCGTGCGCTAACGGGCGAGGAGGCAAATAGCCTTAGCCACCCCCGTTGCCTAAACTCTAGGCGTTGGCCGGTGAAACCCCGAACCACGTTTAGCTCTCCCACAACTCTCCCGCGGAACAAAGGTCATCGCTCGTGCATGCAATCGGAATCGACATCGGCGGCACAAAGATCGCGGGAGCTCTCGTCTCGGAGCTCGGTGAGATCATCGCGGAAGACCGTATGCCCACCCCGACCACTGGTTCGGAGCAGATCGTCGACGCCGTCGTCGCGATGATCGAACGCCTGAGCGACGGCCAGGCTGTGGATGCGGCCGGTGTTGCGGCGCCCGGATTCATCGACGTGGCCCAGTCGACCGTGTATTACGCGCCGAACATACCGTGGCGGAGTGAACCGCTGCGCCAGCTTCTCACCGACCGGCTCGATCTGGATATCACCATCGACAACGACGCGAATGCGGCCGGCTGGGCCGAGTTCCGCTTCGGTGCGGGGCGCCTCTTCAGCGACATGACGATGCTGACGATCGGCACTGGTGTCGGCGGGGCCATCGTCAGCCAGGACCGCCTGTTCCGGGGTGGATTCGGTGCCGGCGCCGAGCTCGGCCACATGCGAATCGTGCCCGACGGCCTGCCGTGTGGCTGCGGCGCGCGCGGATGTATCGAGCAGTACGGTTCCGGACGGGCACTGCTTCGCATGGCCAACGCGATCGCGGATGTCGGCGGCATCGGTCTCGGGCTCGCCGCGGTGCGTGAGCGGCGAGGCACTCTCGCCGGACCGGATGTCGCAGAGCTCATCGTCGCGGGCGACCCGGGCGCGCGGAAGGCGCTGCGCGAACTCGGCAGCTGGCTCGGCCAGGCCTGCGCGTCGTTCAGCGCGGTGCTGGACCCCCAGGTCTTCGTCTTCGGCGGCGGCGTCGCGGTGGCCGGCGACCTGCTTCTCGACCCCATCCGCGAGGCCTACCTCTCCCACCTCCCAGCGCGCGGATTCCACCCCGAACCCAAATTCGTGATCGCCGAACTGGTGAACGATGCCGGGGTGGTCGGCGCTGCCGACCTCGCCCGCCTGCACTCCGAGAACCGGTAGCGGCCCACAAAGCCGTTAGAGTAGGGCAATCTCTGAAGGCGCAGGTTTCAAATGTTCTACTGGTTCATGAAAAACCTGGTGGCGGGTCCGCTGTTGAAGACGGCCTTCCGTCCATGGGTCACCGGGCACGAGAACATCCCGAAGACCGGTGGTGTGATCATGGCATCCAACCACCTGTCGTTCATCGACTCGGTCTTTCTCCCACTCGTGATGGACCGTCGCATCAGCTTCCTGGCGAAGAGCGACTATTACACGGGTCGTGGCACCAAGTCCTGGATGATCAAGAACTTCCTGAAGGCCACCGGCATGATCCCGATCGACCGCTCCGGGGGGAAGGCCTCCGAAGCGTCCCTGCAGACCGGTCTCGGCGTTCTCTCCCGCGGTGAGGTGCTCGGTATCTATCCCGAGGGCACCCGCAGCCCCGACGGCCGGCTTTATCGCGGCCGCACCGGGGTCGCGCGCATGATCCTCGAGAGCGGGGTTCCCGTGGTGCCGGTCGCGATGATCGATACCGAGAAGGTCATGCCCATCGGGTCGCGACTTCCCAAGGTGCGTCGCATCGGGATCGTCATCGGCAAGCCGCTCGACTTCTCCCGGTTCGACGGCATGGAGGGTGACCGCTTCATCCTCCGCTCCATCACCGACGAGATCATGTACGAGCTCGACCGACTCAGTGGCCAGGAGTATGTGGATGTCTACGCCTCCTCGGTCAAGGAAAAGCTGGCTTCTCTCACCCGGTAGGCTGGCAAGTCGGGCCATTTGTCTGCTCCTTACTCCGCCCGATCAGCCCCGACGCATTGAGGAACCACCCCTGTGTTTGCCAGCAATGATGACCCGGTCGTACTCGCAGATCCCTCGGTGATCGCCGGCCTCGACCACTGGCGCACACTGCCGATCAAGCAGCAGCCCCAGTGGCCGGATTCTTCGGCAGTGCAGGCTGCGTCCGCCGAGATTGCGACCCTCCCGCCCCTCATCTTCGCCGGCGAGGTCGACGTGCTGCGCGAGCATCTCGCCGCAGCCGCACGCGGACAGGCCTTCCTCCTGCAGGGTGGTGACTGCGCCGAGACCTTCGCCGGGGCCACCGCTGACGCCATCCGCAACCGGGTCAAGACCGTGCTGCAGATGGCCGTCGTGCTCACCTACGGCGCCTCGACCCCGGTGATCAAGATGGGCCGGATGGCCGGCCAGTTCGCCAAGCCGCGCTCGAGCGACACCGAGACCCGCGGAGACGTGACCCTGCCGGCCTACCGTGGCGACATCGTCAACGGTTTCGACTTCACGCCGGAGTCACGCGAGGCGGACCCGCGCCGTCTGGTGCAGGGGTACCACACCTCGGCATCCACCATCAATCTCGTGCGCGCCTTCACCCAGGGTGGCTTCGCCGACCTGCGTGAGGTGCACCGCTGGAACCAGGGCTTCGCGCGCAACCCGGCGAACGTGCGCTACGAGCAGATGGCCCACGACATCGATAAGGCCATCAAGTTCATGGAGGCGGCTGGCGCCGACTTCGACGAGCTCAAGCGCGTGGATTTCTACACGAGCCACGAGAGCCTGCTCATGGACTACGAGCGTCCGATGACGCGGATCGACTCGCGCAACGGCACCCCGATCAACACCTCGGCACACTTCCTCTGGATCGGGGAGCGCACCCGCGACCTCGACGGCGCCCACGTGGACTACATGTCCCGCGTGCGCAATCCGATCGGCGTCAAGCTCGGCCCGACGACAAGGGTCGACGACATGCTCCGGCTCATCGACAAGCTGGATCCGAACCGCGAACCCGGGCGGCTCACCTTCATCACGCGCATGGGTGCCGACAAGGTGCGGGATGCTCTTCCGCCGCTGCTCGAGGCGATCACGCGGGTGGACGCCAACCCGCTCTGGGTCACCGACCCCATGCACGGCAACGGCCTCACCACACCCAACGGCTACAAGACGCGACGGTTCGACGACGTCGTGGACGAGGTCAAGGGCTTCTTCGAGGCGCACCGTGACGCGGGAACCTACCCGGGCGGCATCCACATCGAGCTCACCGGTGACGACGTCACGGAGTGCCTCGGCGGCTCAGAGCAGATCGATGAGGCCACCCTCGCGACGCGCTACGAGTCCCTGTGTGACCCGCGGCTCAACCACATGCAGTCGCTCGAGCTGGCATTCCTCGTGGCCGAGGAGCTCGGCGCGCGCTGACCGCGA
This sequence comes from Actinomycetales bacterium, assembly GCA_038203515.1. GTDB lineage: Bacteria > Actinomycetota > Actinomycetes > Actinomycetales > Microbacteriaceae > Lacisediminihabitans. The sequence goes on from JBBRDX010000191.1 coordinate 4,641, forward strand.
CGCGCGGTCCGCGTCAGGCCTGCATGTGGCTAGAAGGCGTTGAAGTTGACCTTGACCGTCGAGCCCTTGTCGACCATCGTTCCCGCGGAAGGACTCGTCTTACTCACTGTGAGCACCGGCGCGAGCGCATCTGCAGGACGATAGTAGCTCGGCACGAACCCGGCATCGGTCAGGGCTTTTTTGGCTTTATCCCATGTCAGGTTGACCACATCCGGCACCGCGATCTGCTCCTTGCCCCTCGATATCGTCAGGGACACGGAGTTTCCGGGGCGCACCACCTGTCC
>JBBRDX010000192.1:0-4858 GCA_038203515.1 Actinomycetales bacterium
GTCACCGACCTGCCTTCGTTCCCGATCGGGGCCGCTCTGTTCGGGCTTGCCGCAGCCACCATCGTCGGAGCCCTTGCGGGGCTGCTTCCCGCGATCGTGGCCGTGCGATTCGCCGTGATCGACGCCATCCGTTACTGATGCATCGGCATTGACACACCGGGGGTCGAGCGTGTCGAGGCCCGGGTTTCGGAACCCCCGGCGTTACCGTTGACGCATGGCTACGAGCACCAGGTCGACCCCGCGCGCGCGCGCGACGCCGCGCGCCACGACCCGCCCAACGGGCAAGGGCACGACCCGCAAGCTGCCCGTGATGAAGGCCGCGCCGGTCGACCGCCCCGGGCTGCTCTCCTCCGCGTGGCTGGGGCTCGCCCACGCGGTGGGTGGCGCCGCTCGAGTGCTCGGTCGCGAGACCCTCGCCAAGGACCAGCGCCGTGACGGAGTGCCGTTCTTCGTCTTCCTGCTCGCGGCGGTCGGCGCCGTGGTCGAATGGTTCAACCCCGCCGATCCGATCGCCATCGCGCTCGACTCCTACACATTCGGTGGACTGTTCGGACGGGTCGCGTTCGCGCTCCCCGTGATCATGCTGCTGTTCGCGGTCTGGTTGTTCCGGCATCCGTCCTCGGTGCATGACAACGGGCGCATCGGCATCGGCCTTGCGGTGCTGCTCACCTCGGTCAGTGCCCTGTGCCACATCTTCGGTGGCGCCCCCCAACCCTCTGGTGGAGTTGAGCCGCTCGCCCGTGCCGGTGGTGTCGTCGGCTGGGTGCTTGCCGGTCCACTGCTCGCCGTCGGCTCAGCCTGGCTCGCGGTACCGCTGGTCTCGCTGCTTCTGCTGCTCTCGCTCTTCATCGTCACGAAGACGCCGCCGAACCGCACCGGGGCGCGCCTGCGCGAGCTTTACGGCTACCTGTTCGGCGCCCAGGTCGCCGAGGCCACACCCACCAAGATGCTCCAGAAGGGCCTGACCGCCGACACCGGCGAGTTCGGCTCTCTCGGCGACCTCGATCTCGACGGGGAAGACTCCGGATCGGTGCCGTGGTGGCGGCGCAACAGGAAGCGTGAAGACGAGCCCGCCTTCGACAGTCCGGTGCTCCCAAAGAACCAGGGAGCGACGGAGGTCATCGACCGTACCCGTCGCGAAGAGGAGTTCGGCGCCGGACTGATAGACGAACTCGTCGAAGCGGAAGCGGCGGTCAAGCGCTTTACCGGCGAAGTAGCTCCGGTCACGGGCATCCGCGACGATGGTCCCCTGGTAGCCGACCTGCTGCCCGGATTTGCCGCGACGGCCTCTGCCAAGGGAGACCTCGGCGAATTCTCACGGCCGAGACCCAGTGTGCCGACCGCTCCGTACCGGCTGCCCGCCGCATCCAGCCTCGTCCCCGGTACGCCACCCAAGTCGCGCTCCGAGGCCAATGATGTGATCGTCGCCTCGATCTCCGAGGTGCTCAATCAGTTCCAGGTGGATGCCCGAGTCACCGGATTCAGTCGCGGACCCACGGTCACCCGGTACGAGATCGAGCTCGGTCCTGGCGTCAAGGTGGAGCGGGTCACCGCCCTGACCAAGAACCTGTCGTACGCGGTCGCGAGTAACGAGGTACGCATCCTCTCGCCGATCCCGGGCAAGAGTGCGATCGGAGTCGAGATCCCCAACGCGGACCGCGAGATCGTGTCGCTCGGCGATGTGCTGAGATCGAAGGCGAGCACCTCGAGCGTTCATCCCATGACGATCGGCCTCGGCAAGGATGTCGAGGGCGGTTTCGTCGTCGCCAACCTCGCGAAGATGCCGCATCTGCTCGTCGCGGGTTCCACCGGGTCGGGTAAGTCGAGTTTCGTCAACTCGATGATCACCTCGCTCCTCATGCGCGCGACACCCGCCCAGGTGCGCATGGTGCTGATCGATCCGAAGCGTGTCGAGCTCGCGCCCTATGCCGGCATCCCGCACCTCATCACGCCCATCATCACGAATCCCAAGAAGGCCGCGGAAGCGTTGGCCTGGGTCGTGAAGGAGATGGACATGCGATATGACGACCTGGCGAGCTTCGGCTTCCGCCACATCGACGATTTCAACGCCGCGGTCATCGCCGACGAGATCGTGCTCCCCGCCGGCAGCGAACGTTCGCTCAAGCCCTATCCCTACCTGCTGGTCGTAGTCGACGAGCTCGCCGACCTCATGATGGTGGCGCCGCGGGATGTCGAGGACTCCATCGTGCGCATCACCCAGCTCGCGCGGGCATCCGGTATTCACCTCGTACTCGCGACCCAGCGGCCCTCGGTCGATGTCGTCACGGGACTCATCAAAGCGAATGTGCCCTCTCGTCTCGCCTTTGCCGTGTCGAGCATGACCGACTCCCGCGTGATCCTCGACCAGCCGGGAGCCGACAAGCTGATCGGCCAGGGTGACGCACTGTTCCTGCCGATGGGCGCATCGAAGGCCATCCGGGTGCAGGGGGCGTGGGTGACCGAGAGCGAGGTCAGCGCGGTCGTTCAGCATGTGACCCGGCAGGCGCGGCCCGACTATCGCAACGATGTCGCGGTCTCCGCCGAGAAGAAGCAGGTCGACGGCGACATCGGCGACGATCTCGAAGTTCTCCTCGCAGCCGCAGAGCTCGTGGTGAGCACGCAGTTCGGCTCGACCTCGATGTTGCAGCGCAAGCTCCGGGTCGGATTCGCGAAGGCCGGTCGGCTCATGGACCTGCTCGAGTCGCGGGAAATCGTGGGACCGTCCGAGGGATCGAAGGCCCGCGATGTTCTTGTCGCGCCTGAGCAACTGCCGGGTGTTCTCGCCAAACTGCGCGGGGAAGATGGGCCGGCCACCTCGGCGACCGATGACCGATACTCGGCCGATCCGGTGGGCGAGTCGACGAGCGGATACGATGAGTCCCACGTGAACGCTGACGAAGACGCCTGGAATCTGACCGGCAGGGAGTGAGAGTGATGGCATCGCCAGAATCTCTGAACCCCGCCTCCGATGATAATTCCGCTGTGCCGGCCAAGCGACCGAATCCGATGCGCGGGCGGGTCGCCCGTGCCGGAGACACTCCGGCGAGTACGGGCAATGTCGCGAACATCATCACGGTGGTTCGCATCTTCATGGCACCGGTATTCATCTGGCTCCTGCTCGCGGATGGCGGCGAGTTCGGTTACCTGCGGTACATCGCGGCCGGGCTCTTCGTGCTCGCGATCATCACGGACACCGTGGACGGCATCCTGGCCCGTCGGCAGAATCTCGTCACCGACTTCGGCAAGATCCTCGACCCGATCGCGGACAAGGTGCTCATCGGCGGCGGTCTCGTCGCGCTCTCGATCCTCGGTGAACTGTGGTGGTGGGTCACGATCGTGATCCTGATCCGCGAGTTCGGGATCACCATCTTCCGGTTCGCCGTGATCCGCACCCGGGTCATCCCCGCGGTCGCCAGCGGCAAGCTCAAGACGGTCTTGCAGGCGGTGGGCATCTCGCTCCTGCTCTTCCCCTTCTGGACCATCGTCGGTCAGTGGGAACAGTGGGTGGGCTGGGTTGTCATGGCCGTCGCGCTCGTACTCACCGTCGTCTCGGGCGTCGACTTCGTCCTGAAATACCGCCAGCAGAACCGTGTCGCGACGGTCTGAGTCCGGTACCGCGGATGTCGCGGCCGAGGTCGTGGCAATCCTTATCGAGCGTGGGCTCACGATCGCCGTCGCCGAGTCACTCACCGGGGGGCTTCTCGTAGCCGAGCTCATCGGAGTGCCCGGAGCGTCGGCCACCGTGCTCGGAGGCGTCGTCGCCTACGACACGGCACTCAAACACAGTATTCTCGGCGTCGATGCCGAGCTGCTCGCCGAATTCGGGCCCGTGCATCCGGAGGTCGCCCGCCAGATGGCGGACAGGGTGAGGATGGTCCTGGCGGTCGATGGCGTGCAAGCGGACATCGGCGTTTCCACGACAGGGGTGGCGGGACCGGGGCCGCAGGGCGGGCATCCCGCGGGCACCGTTTACCTCGGGTTCGCGATCGGCGACGGTGTGAGTTCGCTGGGACTCGAACTGGGGGGAGACCGCGGGGCAATCCGGCGCAAGAGTGTTTCCGAATCACTTTCATGGTTGAGAATCGCTCTCGAAACCCGGTGACCGATCGCCGGGAATCTTTATCGTTTCGATCTCGTTACATCACAGTGATTCACAAGCGTCATACAGATGTCGCTGGCTAGAATTTTGGATATCGGCGATTCGGTGTTACGAATCCGCCGGGTAGGAATTACCCAGCAGTGTCCGCAGTTGTAGTTTATGTGGTCGTTTGTTACGACACAGTCGCATTAGAGGAGGAGGGTCCAATGGTTCTAATCCGTCAAGAAATTGGTGACGTGCTTCGGGACTTCCGCCTGCAGAAGGGTCGTACCCTTCGACAGGTCGCGAGCAAGGCAAGCGTTGCTCTCGGCTACCTCAGTGAGGTGGAGCGTGGCCAGAAAGAGGCTAGCTCCGAGATACTCGCTTCGGTCGCGGATGCACTCGAGACACCGATCTCAGTGATCATGCGTGAGGTGGGCGACCGCCTCGCAGCACTCGAGGGAATCAACATCATTCCCGACACCGTCCCCGACGACCTCGTCGCGGACTTCGATGCGGGACTCGTCACGCGCTAACACTTATCGAACCGGCACGGTGTGGCCGCTTCGCAGAACGAATGCCCGGCTCTTGCGAGCCGGGCATTCGTATCTGCCGGCCTTCGGTGGTCGAGTAGATCGCGCAGCGGCCTCCGGTGGTCGAGTAGGTCGCGCAGCGACCGTATCGAGACCCGCGTCCGGTGGTCGAGTAGGTCGCGCAGCGACCGTATCGAGACCCGCGTCCGGTGGTCGAGTAGGTCGCGCAGCGACCGTATCGAGACCC
>JBBRDX010000193.1:0-4740 GCA_038203515.1 Actinomycetales bacterium
ATCACGTCGTGGGTGGCTGCGCTGCCGGTGATGTGCACGTGGGAGATGCCGGGGTGGTTGGCGAGATAGCTGCCCACATCCCCGGCACCGGTCACGATGCGCAGCAGACCGATGTCGATGAGTGGCTTGAATGCGGCGGAGTACGGCGCGAGCATCCCGTCCATCACCGGGTTGAGTTTGAGCAGGGCAACCCGGTTGTGGGCGATGAGCTCATAGATCACGTCGAGCGGCGGGATGGAGGTGATGTTTCCGGCGCCGAGCACGAGGCCAACACCGTCCGTGTCGGTCGGCGTGAGGGCACCGAGGCCGGCGGATGCCCGCACCGACTGCTCGGAATCGCCCGGCTTCATCCAGACTTCGGCACTGAAGCCGTGCAGAAGCAGAGCTTCGTAGGGGTTGGCGGGAAGCACCGGCACGCGCACGCGGCCGCCGGGGGCGATGCCGAGTTTCGTATCGGCGATGGGGCTCTTGCCTGCGGCGATGGCGCCGAGCGCGTGCTGGAGGGCGAGGAGCGAGGAGAGCATGATGTATGGACCGGAGATCCACTCCTCTCCGACGTAAGCGGAGTCCGGGTCCAGGTTCTTCACGCGCACGGCGGCATCCACCCACTGGTCGGCGGCGGCAGCAACGGAGGAGTGCACGTGCGCGAGCAGCGCGATCCTGGCCGGGATCGGCATCGTCGCCCAGTGGGACTCACCCTCGGTGAGCCGCGTGATCGCGGCATCCAAATCGGCTCGAATCGCCGCGTCGAGTGTCGAAGTGGCGGGCGCGGCCGCGGCTGGCACGGTCGAATCTGTGGTGGTCATCAATCTCCTTTGATCGCTGCCTTCTTGGTCGCTGGCATAGTCGACACGACCACGCCTCACCAGGGGGTTCCAGTATCACCCACGGAACTGTCGAGCGCGATAGGCGAACGCCGTCTTTTCCCTGATTACTATTGTGCCGCTGCACAACGCGGCGGTACAGTCCTCTCTATGTCTACCATCCGGGATCCCACACGCATCCAGGCTCCGCCCTCCGCTTCGGAGAGTGTCTCGGAGAATGTCGATTCCGCCGACTTCTTTCTCGAACTCGTCGACTCGGTCGATTCGCTCGCCGAGGGTGTTGTCGACCAGATTCTTGCGGGGGAGAACGAGTACGCCGAGAATCCGATGTCGCGCGAACTGCTGTATTCGATCGTGAACGAGAACATCTCCGCCCTGCTCGCCACTCTGGCTGGCACCACCGACTCGCTCGCCGCCGCGCGCCGTGCCGGTCGCATCAAAGCCGAGCACGGCATACCGATGGCGAGCCTGCTTCACGCCTACCGGCTCGCAGGCCTGCAGCTCTGGGAAGAGATGATGGCCCGATCCGTTGGCACCCAGCGCACTGAGGTGCTACTGCACCTCTCCTCGGACGTGTGGGGCATCATCGACCGCTTCTCCGGCGCCGCGGTGGAGTCCTACCGTGCTTTTGTCGACGAGCGGGATCGTCGTGACGAGCAGGCGCGCAGTGTGATGTTGCTCAGTCTCCTCGACGGAAGTGCTGCCCCCGGTGAGATCGGCAGACTGCTGCGTGCCCTCGAACTGCCGGGGCACGCCAGCTACCTGGTGGTTGCCGCCGAGCGAAGTAGCAGCGGTGCCGATCCGGTACCCGAGGTGCACGGACGACTGCGGGCTGTCGGTATCTCGTCGGCCTGGACCGCCTGGAAAGGCGAATACGTCGGTCTCATCGCGCTTTCTCATCGCGCCGATGTCGATCGCGCCATCTCGGTGGTTTCGGCGGCAGCGACGTCACGGGTCGGGGTCAGCCGCCCATTCACCCAGCTCTCCGCCTCTCCGAGTGCGGTGGGCCAAGCCCGTATATCGGTCGAATGCATCGCCTCGCCCGGCCTCGGCATCCACCGGTACGGATCTGCCCCTCTCGACCTGCTTCTCGTGGCCCAGCCGGGCTACGGTGCTGAGCTTCGGGACGTCATCTTCGCGCGGCTCCTCGGCCCCGACTCTGCCGACGCAGCGGTGCTCCTCGACACGCTCGAGGCATGGTTCGACGCCGACGGTTCGACGGCCGACGCCGGAAAGCGGATGCACTGCCATCGCAACACGGTGCTCTACCGACTCGGACGCATCGCCGAACTCACCGGTCGCTCCGTGTCACGGCCGGCCGAGGCATCCGAGCTGTATGCAGCCTTGCGTGCGATGCGGTTGGGCGGCACTCGGGCCTAGAGGCGCTCGATGATCGTGGCGTTCGCCATGCCACCGCCCTCGCACATCACCTGCAGGCCGTAGCGGCCGCCGGTGGCCTCGAGGTGTATCACCATCGTAGCGAGGAGGCGTGCTCCGGATGCTCCGAGCGCGTGCCCGAGGGCGATGGCGCCGCCGCGCGGGTTGAGCTTGGCGGCATCCGCTCCCGTCTCGGCGAGCCACGCCAGTGGCACGGGGGCGAATGCCTCGTTCACCTCGAAGGCGTCGATGTCGTCGATGGTGAGACCGGCCTTGGCGAGCACCTTCGCCGTGGCGGGGATGACGCCGGTGAGCATGAACAGGGGGTCGCTGCCGGTCACGGCGAAGCTGTGGAATCGCGCGCGGGGTTGCAGCCCGAGCTCGGCGGCCTTCGACTCGCTCATGATGAGGGTCGCGGCCGCGGCATCGGTGAGAGGTGAGGAGTTGCCCGGGGTGATGTGCCAACCGATTTCGGGAAAACGCTCGGCGAAGCGTTCGCTGTAGAAGGCCGACTTGAGTCCGGCAAGGCCCTCGGCGGTCGTGGTGGGGCGCACCGTCTCGTCCGTCGTCACATCTCCCACGGTGATGACTTCGTTGGCGAAGAAGCCCCCGGCGGTGGCCTCCGCGGCGAGCTGGTGCGAGCGCGCGGAGAAGTCGTCGAGCTGAGCGCGGGAGAAGCCCCACTTGCTGGTGATGAGTTCTGCCGAGATGCCCTGCCCGACCAGGCCGTCGGGGTAGCGCGCGGCCACCTGCTCGCCGTAAATGTCTTCGCCCATGATCGAATAACCGATCGGGTTGCTGCTCATCGACTCCACACCGCAGGCGATCGCGATGTCGTAGTTGCCGGTCATGATGCCCTGGGCCGCGAAGACGGCGGCCTGCTGGCTCGACCCGCACTGACGGTCGATCGTGACGGCGGGCACGTGGTCGGGGAAGCCGGCCCCGAGGACGGCGTTTCGTGTGACGTTGTAGGTCTGCTTTCCGGCCTGCCCGACGCATCCGCCGATAACGTCATCGACGGTTGCCGGGTCGACGCCGTTGCGCTCCACGAGAGCGCGCAGTGTGGTGGCCAGAAGGTCGACCGGATGTATTCCGCTGAGCGAGCCACCCGGCTTGCCACGGCCCGACGGGGTGCGGATGACATCGATGATCACTGCGGAGTTGTTCATGGTGGACTTCCTTGTCGGGGGTTACTTCCAGCTTAGGCATGCGCGCGTGGAGGTGTTGCGCTCACAAGTTACGCACTGCAGGACCGTGCGCCCGTTTGTCAGCCATGCACTAATTCGTTTGACCGCATGGCTGACAGGTAGGCGCGCGCTGGACGAGCGGCTCGGGTACGGCGTTTCTCGTCTGCTCCTTCCCATCCTGGATCGGCCGCACCCACGCACAAAAGTGAGTCGGCGTGTCAAACAGTGCGGCCCAACACGGCACTGTGAGCGGATGCAACCAATCGTGGCCGACCGGGTCGATCACATTCACCTGACCCGCCAACTGACGAGCCCGGGAGAGTGATATTCGTTCTTCGCGTCAGTGTCGCGAGGCGAATTCGTCGCCCTCTTCCGAGGCGTCTATATTCGAGCACCGCTGTGGAATGCCATGAGTTTGGACCAGAGGTATCGGGCCCGTGTGCAGGCGGCATCGCTCGTCGTCCCGTCCGACACTGTGTTCTCGCACTACTCCGCAGCTGCTCTGTGGCGTTTACCGCTCGTGGACCAGTGGCCGACCAGGGTGCATGCTCTGGTGCCGCGAGCTGCTGGTGGCCGGTCGACAAGCATGCTCGAGCGACACACGGTCGGACTCCCTCGCGAATCGGCCTCTATCGACCAGCTCACTGTCACGACGACCGCACGCACTGTGGCGGACCTGGCAGCGTGCACTGCTTTCGCGACCGGTGTCGCTCTGGCGGATGCTCCGCTGCGCCGAACAGTGCATCCTCTAGCGTCAGTGCCTGCTCCGTCGATCCTCCGCGCAGACCTGCTTCGCGAACTCGATGAGATGGCGGTGACGCACGGCGGTTCGAAGGCTCGGAGAGCGATCGAGTTCGCCGACGCCCGGGCAGATCGGCCGGGCGAGTCGGTGAGCCGCGCAAACATGCAGTGTTCGGGGATCTCGATACCGCAACTGCAGGTTGCTTTGGCGGGCGCGAGCGGTCGGGTCCACATCGTCGACTTCTGGTGGCCTGAATTCAACATGATCGGCGAGTTCGACGGAAATACGAACTACACCGATCCTGCATTCTTGCGCGGCCAGGTGGCGAGTCGTCAGCCGTGAGCCCCTTCGATTGACCGCAGGGCTGACGAATGGGCGGATGATGCGGCTAGACCAGTGCATTACCGACGTCGGGCAGCCCAATCGGGAAGAAATTCGCGTCAATGGCGTTGAATCAGACGTACCCCGGAACCGTCGTCGTGCAGGCGACTGCCGTCTGGCCAGAAAAAGGAAGCGCAGCCACATGCCGCAACGCATCTACAACGACATCACCGAGATCTTCGGAAATACCCCGCTCGTGCGACTGAACAGGGTTGCCGAGGGGCTCGGC
>JBBRDX010000194.1:0-4735 GCA_038203515.1 Actinomycetales bacterium
GCCGAGTGTCGATCTATCGGCTAGGTTTTGCCGCCCCGGATCTCCAGGTGCCCTTCGTCGACGCCACCGGAACGATGGAGGTCGACTTCTGGTGGGAAGACGTTCGGGGTATCGGTGAATTTGACGGTGAAGGCAAGTATCTCCGCGATGAATACACGCGCGGGCGCACGACGGCGCAAGTGGTCATCGACGAGAAGAATCGCGAGAATCGACTCCGCGCGCAAAACACCTCGGTTGCTCGGTGGGACTGGCGGGAGGCGCGATCGCTTCCGGCACTTCGTGAAAAATTGCTGTCGCTCGGGCTGCGACCCTTCCGGCGCCGCTTCCGCGCCCGCTAGTGACACTCGCGCCCAAATTTTCGGGCACGAGTGTCACTAGCGGGAGCGGAGGTAACCATTGCAGCGGGCAGCGGGCAGCGGGCAGCGGACAGCGGACAGCGGACAGCGGACAGCGGGCAGCGGACAGCGGACAGACCGGGGCGGATCAGCGGATGGCGGTCGTGGACCGGTCCCGCCCCAGGAAATCCGGATGCGAGGCGATCGCGCGCCAGCCGTCCGCGGCGAGGATCGCCGCGATCGCGGCCGCCTGCAGCTCGCCGTGCTCGAGCACAAGGGTGCCACCCGGGTGCAGAAGGCGCCGCGCGGTGCGAGACACCTGGCGCACGACATCCAACCCGTCTTCGCCGCCGTAGAGGGCGTGCTCCGGGTCGAAAAGCCGCACCTCCGGGTCGCGCGGGATGGCGCCGAGCGGAATGTACGGAGGATTCGAGATGACGACCGCTACCGTGCCATCGAGCTGGGGCAGGGCCGACGCGAGATCGACGAAGACAGCACGAGCGTTTTCGGCACCGCTCTCGCCGAAGTTCTGCCGGGTCCAGAGGAACGCCTCGGGAGAATTCTCCACGCCGTAGACCAGGGCGTGCGGCACCTCGGTGGCGAGGGCCAGAGCGATCGCTCCGCTCCCGGTGCCCAGATCGACGCCGATCGGCTCGGGACCCGCTGCCGCGCGAAGGGCGTCGATGGCGAGCTGTGCAACCTGCTCGGTCTCGGGGCGCGGCACGAATACGCCAGGACCCACCGCGAGCTCGAGAGAACGGAATGGCGCCCGACCGGTGATGTGCTGGAGGGGTTCGCGGCCCGCGCGACGATCCATGAGCGCGGTGATCGCGGCCGCTTCGCTGGTCGACACCGTGGTGCCGGTGATGGCCTTCGCCTGTACCTCACCCCGACTCATCCCGAGCACAAAGCCGATGAGAAGCTCGGCATCGGCGTCGGGCGATGGCACGCCGGCGCGGGCGAGCAGCTCGACGGCACTGCGGAGCGTCGTCGTGACGGTGGGCACTTGCGGCGGGGTCATGGTCTGGAACGGGGCAGAACTAGTCGGCGTCGCCGGCCAGGGCTTCGAGACGCGACTCCTCATCCGCTTCGATGTCGCTCTGGATGACCGGCTCGAGAGCTCCGTTCATCACGGCATCGAGGTTGTAGGCCTTGTAGCCCGTGCGATGGTCGGCGATTCGATTCTCGGGGAAGTTGTAGGTGCGGATGCGCTCGGACCGGTCCATCGTGCGGATCTGGCTCTTGCGCACGACGGATGCCGCGGCGTCGATCTCCTCCTGCTGGCGCGCGAGCACGCGGGCACGAAGAACACGCATGCCAGCCTCGCGGTTTTGGAGCTGGGACTTCTCGTTCTGCATGGCCACGACGATCCCGGTGGGGAGGTGGGTGATGCGCACGGCAGAGTCGGTGGTGTTCACCGACTGGCCACCGGGGCCGCTGGAGCTATAGACGTCGATCTTGAGATCGTTCTGGCTGATCTCGACCTCTTCGGGCTCATCCACCTCGGGAAAGACGAGTACACCGGCCGCCGAGGTGTGGATGCGTCCCTGTGACTCGGTCGCGGGCACGCGCTGCACGCGGTGCACCCCGCCCTCGTACTTGAGGTGGGCCCAGACACCCTCGGCCGGATCGGTCGAGTTGCCCTTGATGGCGAGCTGGACGTCCTTGATGCCGCCGAGGTCACTCGAGGTCTGCTCGATGATCTCGGTCTTCCACTTCTTGGACTCCGCGTAGTGCAGGTACATACGCAGAAGATCTCCCGCGAAGAGTGCGGACTCGGCCCCGCCCTCCCCCATCTTGATCTCCATGATCACGTCGCGACCATCGTTCGGGTCGCGCGGGATGAGCAGCCGGCGAAGACGCTCCTCCATCATGTCGAGCTCTGCCTTGATGTTAGGAAGCTCTTCGGCGAACGACGCGTCGTCCGCCGCCATCTCGGTCGCGGCGTCGAAATCGTCCGTGAGGACGATCCACCGGTTGTAGGCGTCGACGATCCGGCTGAGCTCGGCGTAGCGCCGATTCACCTTCTTCGACTTGGCCGGGTTGGAGTGGAGTTCGGGGTCAGCAAGCTGTTCCTGAAGATCCGCATGCTCGAGGCGCAGTGTCTTCACCGACTCGAACACGCCAGAGTCTGCCATCGGGATTAGTCCTCTTTCGACCCGGATGCGCCCGGAAGCGACTTCTGGATCTTCATGAGGAACTCGACGTTGGACGACGTGTCCTTCAGCTGCGTGAGTACGAGCTCGAGAGCCTGCTGGGTCTCGAGTCCGGCGAGCGCACGGCGGAGCTTCCAGTTGACCTTCGTCTCGTCGACGCCCATGAGCATCTCCTCGCGCCGGGTTCCCGACGCGTTGACATCGACGGCCGGGAAGATGCGCTTGTCAGCGAGCTGACGAGAAAGGCGCAGCTCCATGTTGCCGGTGCCCTTGAATTCCTCGAAGATGACCTCGTCCATCTTGGAGCCCGTCTCGACAAGTGCGGTGGCGAGGATCGTGAGCGATCCGCCGTCCTCGATGTTGCGAGCCGCACCGAAAAAGCGCTTCGGCGGGTAGAGGGCTGAGGAGTCGACCCCTCCTGACAGAATGCGACCGGATGCCGGAGCGGCGAGGTTGTACGCACGGCCGAGGCGGGTGATCGAGTCGAGCAATACGACGACGTCGTGGCCGAGCTCGACAAGACGCTTGGCGCGCTCGATGGCGAGCTCGGCGACCGTGGTGTGGTCTTCTGCGGGACGGTCGAAGGTGGAAGCGATGACCTCACCCTTCACCGTGCGCTGCATGTCGGTTACCTCTTCCGGGCGCTCGTCCACCAGAACGACCATGAGGTGGACCTCGGGGTTGTTCTTGGCGATGGCGTTGGCGATGGCCTGGAGCACCAGCGTCTTGCCGGCCTTGGGCGGCGACACGATCAGACCGCGCTGGCCCTTGCCGATCGGCGATACGAGGTCGATGATGCGGGTGGTGAGCTTGCCTGACTCGGTCTCGAGGCGCAGGCGCTCCGAGGGGTAGAGCGGGGTGAGCTTGCCGAACTCGACGCGGTCGGCGGCCTGCTCGATCGGCAGGCCATTGATCGAGTCGATCTTCACGATCGCGTTGTACTTCTGGCGACCGGAGTTGTCATTCTCGCGCGGCTGGCGGATGGCTCCGACCACCGCGTCACCCTTGCGCAGGTTGTACTTCTTGACCTGGCCGAGGGAGACGTAGACGTCATTGTTGCCCGGGAGGTACCCGCTCGTTCGCACGAAGGCGTAGTTGTCGAGCACGTCGAGGATGCCAGCGACCGGGATGAGCACGTCATCCTCGGTGATCTCGGGCTCGAAGTCGTCGTTTCCGGCGGCACCACGACGCTTGCGGTCACGGTAGCGGTTGCGTCCACCGCGGTCGTCGTCCTCCAGAAGCTGCTGCTGGTTGCGGTCGGCGTTACCGTTACGGTCGTTATTGTCCTGCTGCTGGCGGCTGTTGACGCTCTGCTGGCGATCCGCCTGCGGGCTCTGCTGGGTGCCGCCCTGTTTGTTCTGCTGGTTGCGGTTGTTCGCGTTGCGACCGCCGGTGCGCTGCCCGTCGGACTGCTCACCGTCCTGTTGGTTGCCCTGCTTGCCCTGGTTGCCCTGATTGCCCTGGCCCTGGGCGCCATCGCCCTGCTGGCGGTCAACGCCACGGTTGCGATTGCGGTTACGCGAGTTGCGCGTGGGCTGGGCGTCATCCGCCAGCGCCTCCGCTTCGGCCTCCTGGCCGGGGATGCGGTCGAGACCCCCCTGGAGCTGAGATTCGGTCGCCGGGGCATCCGCCTGGGCTGCGCGCTCGGCCTCCTGGCCGGGGATGAGGTCGATGCCGCTCTCCGCGGCGTTAGCGTGCCCGGAGACGGCCCTCGGAGCGACGCGACGGGTAGTGGCAGGGCGCCGTGTCGACTCGATGATGGGCGCTTCGGCGGCGCCGGCGTCCACGATCGAGGTGCTGGCACGACGCGACGCGCGCTTCTTGGCCACCGGCGCCTCAGCGACCGGTGCGTCAGCGTTTGGCGCCTCCGCAGTCGATTCGAAAACGACGGGCGTGTCTGCAATCAGTTCCGTACCGACAGACGCGTCGGGGACTGGCCCATCGGCGACGGGTGCTGCGCTGCCGTTCTGGATCTCGGAGATTGCATCCACGAGCTCTCCTTTGCGAAGTTTGGACGAGCCGCTGAGGCCGAGCTCTGCCGCAAGAGCCTGGAGCTCGGGGAGGCGGAGTTTGGCGAGGGCGATGGAGTCTGTACCTGAGGCGCGGACAGTGAGGTCAGTCACTAAGAGGGTTCCTTTCCCCGAACAAGTTCCGCACCTGACAGGTGCGAGTGAACCTTGCGGGAGAGTTTGACGTTCGGCGCTTTCGCTTCGGATAGCGCTGGTGCGAATGTTCGCAACTGCG
>JBBRDX010000195.1:0-4683 GCA_038203515.1 Actinomycetales bacterium
CAGCCACGCGGGTCTTGGGAACGTGAATCCGGGTTCAATGCCGATGGTGCGGTGGTGCGCTTCGACAATGCGGGCGCTAAGTTCATGGAAATTCATCACCATGACTGTGTCTCGCAGCCGCGCGGCGCCAAGCTGCTGGACCAGGCGGTTGCGGAGATTGTCACGGGCTCGGTTTGTGAAGGTGATTGCCAGGAGGCGGCGGCCTGGACGCACGATGCCCGTACGGATCAGCTTATCGGCGCGCATGGCAAGCACCTCTGTCTTCCCGCACCCGGGTGGTGCGAGCACGAGAAGGTGGTCCGCCCCGCTCTCGACAGCATCGATTTGCGCCCCGACAGGCTGGTTGTGCGGCACGGTCAGTTCCCTTTCAGATGCCCGAGGAGTCCCGACAGAGCAGGACTGCCGGCCACATGGGCGGCGGTTAGCATGGGGCCGACCAGCCGGGCTGCTGGCACCTTTCGACTGTCGACCGACGACAAGAAGGTGCCGAGCTGCTTGTCGGTGACATCAGCCAGTGCCGCCGCGCCAGTGGATTGCAGAATTCCTTGCTCCCGTGCCGCGCCAGCGGCGATCAGGGCGGCCGCAACGGTTTGTGCGCCGACGGCGCGGATGTATTCCTCCTCCAGGTCCGCTCGGGCGACAAAGAAGCCGATCGACTCCAGATCCTTGATTTTCACGCCCAGTTTCCCCGCCCACGATGCCTCACGGTCCTCGTCGCAGATACCACAGATTGGCAG
Source organism: Actinomycetales bacterium (assembly GCA_038203515.1). Taxonomy (GTDB): domain Bacteria; phylum Actinomycetota; class Actinomycetes; order Actinomycetales; family Microbacteriaceae; genus Lacisediminihabitans. The sequence goes on from JBBRDX010000195.1 coordinate 738, forward strand.
GTCGAACCCCGCAGCGCCGACGATGCTGAGGACGTGGGCGAACTTGTCGGCACCGTCCAGGGCAAAAACAGAGACGCCTTCCCGGTCGAGGCTGAACCCGATGGCTTGAGCGGCCGCTTCGACGATGATCCGGTCGGCGAGTCCTTCTACGAACATGATGCGCCTCGCCGTCAGCCCTTCCAGAAGCTGAGGTGACCACCATTGCAGCATTTCCTTCTCGACCGCGGTGAAGTTCGACGCCTTGATTTGACGGCTGCGGCTGTCGGGGTCTACGACGAGCACATGTTTTGGCTCGAATCGCTGCACTACGTAGGGCGAGTGAGTGACGACGAGCCGTTGTTTGGGCGATTCGGCGAAGAGCGTCGCAACGGTGCGTTGGCTGGAGGGGTGCAGGTGGATCTCGGGTTCATCGACGGCAACGATGTTGGCTTTGGCTTGGGCGAGATCGAAGAACGTGAGGGCCATGAGTTGGCGCATCCCGTCACTTTGTTCCGTCAGGCCGTGGAGTTGCTCTCCGTCCCGGAGAAAGATAGTGACGTCCTGTAGTGGTTCCTGGGATGGGTCCGCTGCGGTCCGGATCGCCAGGGACTCCTCTGTGTAGCTGCGCGGTATCGACCGGGATAGGTGGGCGGCGATTTCGCGGCGTAGCTCAAGGAGGGCCGGATTCACGTCGAGCTTGTCGTTGAACTGGTCCAGCAGGCCGCCGAGATCCGACAGCTCCTCACCCAATTCGACGGAGTCGAGCATGGTGCGGAACGGGCTCTTCTTTCCGTCCATGTAATCGGCGGTGTTCGCGCGGTTCGCAGGCAAGTACCGCCACCCCAGCTGCATGAGCTGGTCACGCGAGGGGGCACGGCGTGTGCCGGAGTCGGGAAAGAACCGCTCGATGACCATGTTGTCGGTATCCCCCTCCGGGGTGCGAGCTTCGAGCCGGATCACAAGGTAATCGGGCTCGCCGTCCTCGACCGTCATCGCGAAGGGGAATTGCCCGGCTTCCTCCTTGTCGAACCCTTCGAGGCGGGCCTCCACTACCAGTGGCTCGTCGGCGTCGCGAAGATCAAGGGCGGACACGCCTTGGTAGAGCTGTTGAACCGTGGCGCCGAGCAACAGATTCAACAGTCGCAGGATTGAAGTCTTCCCCACATCGTTCGCGCCGATGATCACCAAGTGATCGCGGACCTCTATATCAAGGTCCTGGAGCAGCGAATGCCCGGTGATCTGAATGTTAGACAGCCGCATTAGCACCTAATGTGTCGGAATCAGAATTGTGAGGTTGAGCTTGGGTGCTCGGTCAGATACACCCTAGACGCGGCGGCTGGACCGGGCCTGCTTCGCGGCGCGGTGGGCGCCAGGGCATGTGTATGACCTGTATGACCTCTCTGAGATCAGGTCATACACCGGGAGTCCATACATCTATTGGGATCCCGTGGGTGTGCATGACTGTATTACTTGTACACCCATAAAAGTGGGGGTCGTGAAGGATTGGGTGACTCCACTTTTGAATTCAACAGTGAGTCCCAATCCCAGTGGGGGTGGGTTCTTGGCCGTATACAGCGCACACAGTCATACACACCCGTTCATCCCAATGATCACGGGGCCTATTCCGTGTGACCCGACGCATACAAGGTCATACAGCGAGGCCGACTAAAGATAACTACCCCCTCGCGGCATATCCAATATGAGGCAGGCAAGCTGCCTTCTCCCCGGTAGGCCGGCGAGGTGAGGTCATTGGTACGCATCTCGCAAGAATCAGGCACCGAGCCTAATGAGCTGAAGGCAACACCTCCAGATCCTGCGCAGGGAACCATGCGTTCAGCACGGCACCGCTTCACGGGCCCGGGGTGAGAACCGAATCAGACTCCAAACCGCATTCCCAGCGGAGCCAAGGTCGAGCAGCAGCAAACCCCCTTGGAGCATTTTGACTTCCGCACGCATCACTTCAATCACGACCGAGCATCAGGCTCTTCTGACCGCGTCGGCCATCACCCTCGATGTCGCGCAGGCCGGTGGGGTCTATTCGGCCCTCACCACCACGGACCTCCCTGACGATCTTTCTTACCTGTCCGAGGCGCTCTTGCCGGCGCTCATCTTTGAGCACCGCAGCCCTTCCGGCGACGTTGTGCACCAGGCTCGCCCCGATAACCCACTGGACGGCGGGAAGTACCTGCAGCCGGCGGGTTCAGGATCATTGCTCAGCATCCACCCGTCCCAGGCCAACAAAATCGGACGTGCCACGCGCCTCCTCATTGTCGAGGGCACAAAGCAATCGTTGGCGGCAGTTTGTTGGTCTCCCACGGATACTCTCGTCGTCGGTATCCAAGGTGCGCAGGGATGGATCAGGGATGGTTCCCCGAACCCTGACCTGGAAAAACTGCTCGGTGACGACACCGATGTGGTGGTCGCGTTCGACGCCGACGTCCACTCCAACCGTGCCGTTTACGACAGTGCCGCGAAGCTGGGTGCGCACATGAATATCCTCAACGCGACGTCAATCTCCTACATCAGCCTGCCGACCGGCGGGAAGAGCGGTCTGGACGACTACCTCGCCATCATCAGCGAAGGCCGGCGCGAATCCGTTCTCGAAACCCTCATGGTCACAGCAACCAAGCTGGGCCGCGCGCCTGCCGCACCAAAGGCCAAGCCGACCTCCGTGGCGGGAATTGCCCCCGTTGTCGATTGGGACAATGCCCAGATCATCGTGCCGATCGCCGAAGGCATGCCGCCAGTGCGTTTGGCCGCCTTCGCCGCTCGGATCATTCACACTTTGACCGTCGAGGACGATCTGAACGATCGCGAGAACAAGTTCAAGGCGAACCTTCACGATCTAGAAATCAAGCTACGTTCCGACGAGGAATCGCACCACGTTTACCGGATCGACAACTCCGAACTGGAGAAGACCAGCCTGTGGTTAGGACGCATGCCAGGCTCAATCGGCACGCGAGTGGACAGAAAGTCGGGCACCAATGCCAGCGAGGACATCGCCAGCGCGATCCGAAGACATGCCTCCGAAAATGAGGTGAGGCAGACACGCGGTTTCAATCGAACCGGACCGGCGACGGTGAACGGTGTCTTCGGATACCTGAGCGCGAGCGGTCTCCTCACTGGCGATGGCCTCTCTGACACCGCGGTTGCGGTCGTCTCTCCACCGTTCAATCGCATCAGCTTCCCTGACCCCGCGAAGATGTCCAAGAAGACGCGGGAAGGGGCGATCGCGGTGTTCCCCGAACTTCTCAGCCTCGTCGGCGACCAGACTGCATTGGTTTTAGCGTTCGGGCACCTCACCCAAGGCGCCGGCGGATCCCGCATCAACGGCGTCGTTCAGATCGAAGGCGACGCCGGCGGTGGAAAAACAACGCAAGTCCGGGCCGTCGCATCCTGCCTCAGCCCCTGGTTTGGGAGCAACTCCATGCTTGGCGCAGCGCCGACCCCCGGCGCAATCCGGTCGGCGGGAGAGCACATCCATCACATGCTCGTTGTCACCGACGACGTCGCCCGGGCGAAGAACAACGAAACGTCTAACGACACGACCGCTGATGCGATGGATGAGTTCGTGCGTCGCGCCCACGGCGGAGGTGGTGAGGGGCGGCCCCGCCAAACACCGAGTCTCACAAAGCCGGGAACTTTCGACACTGTCGCCACAGAACTGTCCGACCCGATTGGCATCGTCGTCGGGGAGATCATGAATGTCAACGCTGGGTCTAACTCCGGTGCCGAGCGGGTGATCTCCACGAAAGTGTTCCGGACGAGTTCATTCACGAGCGATGCTGCGCTGAAAACTTTCGAGGACATCTCGATATCTTCACGGCCGAATGAGGGATTCGCACTCGTGCTCCAGTGGATGGCCAGAAAGGCAACAGAGTCCGGCCCTGAAACATGGTTCGCCACGATCGATGCTGAGATCGACGTCCAGAAGACTGCCCTGAGCAGATACAGTGAGCTATCCCCA
>JBBRDX010000196.1:0-4671 GCA_038203515.1 Actinomycetales bacterium
GACCGCATCACCCGTCACGTGGCGAAGCGGATGCACCGCTGGTACCCCTTCGTCGCGCCGTCATGGGTCATCGGCGTCGCCCTTCAGGATGCTGGCCCCGCACTGCTGCTCAGCAGCCAGCAGATTGTGCCGTCGAAGCTGATTGCGGACGGGTTCACCTTTCGGGATGAGACCGTCGAACAGGCGATCGACGCCTTCCTCGGCTAGCCGTCAGCCTCGCCTAGCCGTCAGCCTCACCTACCCGTCAGCGGGCCGACCGCTCGAGGGCGATCGCGCGCCTGAGCGACCTTCGCGCACGGCTGCGGTCGCCGCTTGCGTCATAGGACAGCCCGAGCCGGAACCAGGCCTTCCAGCTGCCGGGGTCTGCTTCGACCTCCGCCTTGTACCGGGGAAACTCCGCGTCTGCCGCGGCGCGCTCGGGTCGGCCGCTGGTGCGCTTGGGCAGGGAGTCGACGGGCAGTTCGCCGGCGGCATCCAGCTCGCGCACCAGGCGCTGGGTGCGGATTCCGAACAGTATCTCGGCGACGAGCGCCCAGGCACCGAGTAACGGAAGCACCAGCAGCGCGATTCCGAGCGTCTTCGAGATGCCATTGTCGACGGCGATCAGGCGGATGGCGAGCTGGAGCACCAGCACCAGATAGAGCACCAGAAGCGCGGACATCAGAAGCGCCGCGATGCGACCCTTCATTCGAGGTCGCTCGGAATACCGGTCGGCGGCTCCGGATCGGCCGGTCCGAGGTGGATCAGCCGATCGAGTCCCACGACGACGCCGGTGGCCGAGCCCAGGGCACGGAGGGCGAGCATGATGCCCGCCTCATAGGCGCTCGGGTCGAGGGTCTCATGGCTCAGGGTGAGGGTCTCCCCGGTGCCGCCAAAGATCACGTCCTGCTTGGCGACGATGCCCTGTATGCGCAGCGAGTGGATCGGCACGCTCGACACCTGCTGGCCGCGGGAGCGCTGGTCGGTGTGTGGCGCGATCACCGGCCCGAGAGCGGACCGGGCATTACCGATCAGTTCCGCCGTGCGCACGGCGGTGCCCGACGGGGAGTCGACCTTGGTGGCGTGATGGGCCTCGATGATCTCGATCGAGTCGTAGAAGCGGGCCGCCATCGCCGCAAAGGAAGTGGCGAGCACCGAGCCGACGGAGAAGTTGGGAATGATGATGACCGAGGCGCCGGTGCCTTCGGCGACCAGCCGATTCTCCAGTGAGAGGATCCGGGTCGCCGACCAGCCGCTTGTTCCCACCAGCACACTCATACCGTGCCCCACTGCGAAGTCCACCATTGCCTGGCTCACGGCCGGCACCGTGACATCCACCACCACATCGGCCGCGAGCATGTCGTCGAGCGGGGAGTGGGAGTCGAGGCTGGCGACGAGTTCGAAGTCCGGGGACTCACCGACGAGGCGCGTTATGAGCTGCCCCATGCGCCCGGTTGCGCCGGCGATGGCGACGGTTGTAGTCATGGCCCAAATCTACCAAGCCCTCCCCCATAAGCTGGTCGGATGGTGGTCTGGAACGAATCGCGGGTCGACGCCCCGGTTGCCCGTGAGTTGCTCACGGAGTACTTCGACAGCCGCGCCGCCGGATTCCCGGTGACCCAGGGCCGCTACCGGACGATCTTCCCGGCGCCGGAGGACTTCATTGGACCTCGCGGCATCTTCCTCGTCGCGGTCGACGAGGGCGACGCTCTGATCGGATGCGGCGGAATCAGGCGACTCGAATCGGGGGGTATCGACGGCCACCGCTACGAGGTGAAACACCTCTACCTGCGTCCGGCCGCCCGCGGTCGGGGTCTCGGTCGGGCGCTGCTCGCCCAACTCGAGGGCCGGGCCCGGGACTTCGGTGCCACGGAGCTGGTCTTGGACACGAACGCGAGCCTCGAGGCGGCGGGCGGCCTGTACCGCTCGAGCGGCTACAGCGACATCCCGCACTACAACGACAACCCCAACGCGACAAACTGGTACCGAAAAGTGCTCTAGAAGGGCTGTCCCTCGGGCAACCCGGTGCGCAACTCGGCCGGCAGGTGACCGAGGTCGTTGTGGGTGATGAGCACGTGCGGCTTAGCGGAACGCACCCGGATGATCGTCAGCCCACAGTTGGCCTGATTGAGTCCCATCCAGCGCCAGGATGGCGCGTCGAACACCTCGCGCACAAACCAGGCGATCACGAAATTGTGGGTGATGAGGAGGTCGTGTCGATCGTCCCGGCCGGGAGTGAGCCACTCACTCGCGGCATCCGCCATTTGTGCCTCGCCAGCTTCGATCTGGTCGCGCGTCACAGAACCGAAGAAGGGCGCGAAGGCGTGGGGCATATCGGGGGTCGGGCCGGAAGGGATGCAGTCGAAGAGCAGTGCGGAGGGTTTGGAGTCGAGGCTCGGCATGCTGGCCGTCATGATGTTTGCGGTCTCTTCCGCCCGCTGCAGTGGTGAATGCCACGCCCCGGTGAACGGCACTCCGCTCAGCCGGCCCGCGATGAGCTTGGCCTGGCGGGTACCGCGGCCGGAGAGCGGGCCGTCCGGCATGCCGTGCTCGGCGTCTTGCTGCTCGCCGTGGCGCACGAGATAAATGAAGTGGGACATCGTTGTTCCTCTTGGCGGTCGGCAGGGATGACGAAAAGGGGTCAGGCGGAGATGGCCCGGTCGGAGATGCCATCGAAGGCCGAGGCCTCGACGGTGCCGACGGCGGCGATAGACAGCGGCCGTGAAGCGAGCTCGACGGCGAGGTCGCGCACGTCCTCCGGCGTCACGAGGGCGAGTCGTCTCAGTGATTCGTCGAGATCGGCATATTCACCGAGGGTGATCTCGGAGCGGCCGAGGCGCGACATCCGGGTGTCGGAGTCTTCCAACGCGAGAGCGGATGCCCCGCTCAGCTGGCCGACAGCACGGCGCATCTCGTCGTCGGTCGCACCGCCGGTGCCGAGGCGACGGAACTCCCCCAGCAGCAGTTCGGCCACCTGGCCGACCTTGGCCGGAGAGCATCCGGCATAGAGACCGAAGAGGCCGGCGTCCGAATAGCTCGGAGAGAAGGAGTAGACGGAGTATGCGAGACCGCGCTTTTCACGGATCTCCTGGAATAGCCGCGACGACATCCCGCCACCGAGAATCGAGTTCAGGACGGCCATGGTGGACCTGCGGTCATCGGAGGCCGGGATCCCAGAGACGCCCATGAGGATGTTCGCCTGCTCGATAGGTCGCTGCACGACCACGAGCGGACTTCCGCGCTGGATCACTCCGAGGGTGGCATCCCTCCGCTCGACCGGGGTTGCCTCGGTCTCGAGGTCCCAGCCTGCGGCGGTGAGAGCGCGCTGCACACCGGTGACAAGCGCGTCGTGATCGACAGCCCCGGCGACCGTGATCACGAGATCGCGTGCGCGGTAATTGGCCCGGTAGTGGTTCCACACCGAGTCCCGCGTGGCCGCACGGATCGTTTCCGGGTTTCCCCCGATCGGCCGGCCAAGCGGATGGTCACCGAGCACCGCTTCGAAGAATCGCTCGCTCGTCACATCCGAGGGATCGTCGTCGGCCATGGCGAGCTCTTCGAGGATGACATCACGCTCGGTCTCGAACTCATCCGCATCGATGAGGGACGAGGTGATCATGTCGGAGAGCACGTCGACGGCCATCGGAAGATCGCGGTCCTGCACCTTTGCGTAATAGCACGTGTATTCCTTGGCGGTCATGGCGTTGTGCTCGCCGCCGACCGCGTCGAAGCTCACGGCGATGTCGAGGGCCGTGCGTGCCGCGGTGCCTTTGAAGAGCAGGTGCTCGAGGAAGTGGGTGCTACCGAAGGTTTCCGGCAGCTCATCGCGGGATCCGACCGCGACCCAGTAGCCGACGGTGGCGCTTCGCGCACCGGGCACGTGTTCGCTGAGGATACGTACCCCACTCGGCAGCACACTGCGCCGCACGAGCGAATCTCCTGACGAGGTGATGCGGAGTTCAGCGAGGTCGAGGGGAAGCGGGACGGCACCGTTCATTGAACTGAGCCTACGTCACCGGCGCGCCCACTGTCTGCAGGCTTACCCCCCGTACTGGGGGGTAGACCGCACAGAATAAAGAGGACAAACAGAGTTGTCTGTCCTCAACTCCGTGTTACTGTTTTGACGTCGAGCTAACCACCCGAAAGTAGCCCGAACCTCTGCTCCCGAGCAGAGTGACCACAATAATTACTGTAGAACCGCAAACCCGAAATTTGCGGGGCAACAACACCGGACATCCCCCCAAAAGTCCGGCTAGCTGCCGAACGGCTTCGAGGACACCTAGCCGACTAGCCCAAGGGAGCCACGCTGTGCCGATTGTTGATACGCATCCGATCGGCCAGCGTGCCCCCTGGGGTGCCGGAACCCGCAGTTCCTCCGTCGCCCCGGCAAAGCGCCGCATCCTCGAGACCGCGAATCGCCTGTTCTACGAGGACGGCATCCGCAGCGTCGGAATCGACCGCCTGATCAGCGAATCCGGCGTGACCAAGGCCACTTTTTACAAGCACTATGGGTCGAAGGACCGCCTCATCGTGGAATACATCTCGCAGCGGCACTCGCTCGCGCGGGAGGCCGTGGATGAGGTCATCCATGAGAAGGATGACCCGAAGTCTGCCCTCAGGGCTCTCATCGACCTGACCGTGGCGGATGTCGTCTCCCCCGGTTTCCGCGGGTGCGCGTTTATTAACGCCGCA
>JBBRDX010000197.1:0-4666 GCA_038203515.1 Actinomycetales bacterium
CCTGAACGTGCCCGACTTCGGAGTTCCATGTGACGTGGTCTCCGACTGAGAAACTCTTCATGATTGCGGCTCCATTAACCCTGCTACAGCTTCCCATCCTTGGGACTCTTGCCAGCTTATGCAGCGCTGCCGGCCCGGGCAGGTAAATATTTCGATACCGAAGGATGGTCAGACCGTGGCCGGAATGTTCACTGCGTGCTCTGATCCATTGCGATCGACGAACCTGCAACGGGCCACCGTCGTGCTGGTGGCACTCGCCGCGCGGCGTGCGTTCTGGGATTTCAGCTCATCGAACGTGCTCTCAACGCCCACCGTTCCGAGTATCCGGTGGTGAGTTCCTCAGCACTGGCGACGGCCGGATCAAGGATCCCTTGAGGGCACCTTCCCGCACGACGTTCCCTGAGCAACAGGTCTCCACCCTCTGGAAGGATGGGCGGATGCGAATCGATCCTGGCGTCACTGGTTCTGAGCTCGGCATGCTCGCGCAGTATCTCGATTACCAGCGCGAGACGTTGATCGCGAAGACCGAGGGCCTCACCCGCGAGCAGCTGGCACAGAAGCATGCTCCGTCGGAGCTCACACTCGCGGGGCTGCTCTATCACCTGGCGCTGGTGGAAGAGGACTGGATGGAGGTTCGCTTTGCTGGCCTATCCGATCGAGAGCCCTGGGCCAGCATCGACTGGGATGCCGACCCGAACTGGGAGTTCCGCACCGCAGCTCATCTCGAGCCGGCGCAGTTACAGGGTCGCTACCGCGAAGCATGCAATCGGAGCCGGGACGTCGTATCCAAATCGACAGGCTTGGATCAACTGTCGGTCAAGGCGCTACGTGACGGGCGCCACTTCTCGCTCCGATGGGTGTTGCTACATCTTGTCGAAGAGACCGCCCGCCACGTTGGGCACGCAGACTTCTTGCGCTAAGCGATCGACGGCATGGTCGGTGAGTAACGAACCGGGACGCGAGAGTCGTTGATCGACGATCCGCTTTCGGTATGGTGAGGCGTCCCGGTGAAGGTTCCGCTGCGGGCACCCGAGGTGCTGCCCGGTGATTGTCCGGCCAGCGGGCCCGTCAGTCCTTGGTTCCATGTGCAGGCGGTCTCAAATGAGGCGACGAATACGACTACGCGGAGGTTTCCAATCAGCCAACGCGACTATTTTCCAAAGCGGCGTCACCGGGCGTATGATCCGCGCATGACTAACTCAACCAACGCTCACCCCCGGCTTTCGCCGCGCCTCGCCGCGCTCTCGCTCTTGACCATCGCGTTAGTCTTTGGCGCCTCTGCGGCACCCGCTACTGCCGCGGCACCGCAGCGTTGGTTTACCTCCCAATCGAGTGCCGACTATGTCGCGCTCGGGGACTCGTTTACCTCCGGGCAGGGCACACCACCGTACCTGAGCGGACCATGTTTGCAAAGCAAATACGCGAGCTACCCCATCATCACTGCGACTCTCAGCACCTACAAGTTGGTGGCGAACGAGTCATGTTCCGGAGCAACCACGGGTGCGGTGATAGCGCAACTGGGCCAGTTGCCAGACGGGTTGAAGCGGCCCGGTTCGCCCGTCCGCTTGGTGACGCTGACAGTGGGCGGCATTGACGCCGGCTCCAGTCTGGTCCTTGCGGCCTGCACCCCCTATCCGACATCCGCGACCTGTCAGGCAGCCATCGAGCTCGCCGCGGGGCAGCTGACGTCGCCCCGCCTCGGACTCAGTCTCGCCGCAACATACCTGGCGGTGGCGGATGCCATGCCCAATGCCAAGATCGTGGTGTTCACCTACCCGCACCTGTTCAACGACAATGTGTCGCAGTTGGGTGGCGCCGTCAATTCCGCGACAGATACGCTGAACACGACCATCAAAGGTGCCGCAGCCGGTGTGGCGGGCGTCCGCAAGAACATCCAGGTCGTCGACGTGACACAGGAGTTTGCGAACCACGGTATTGGCGCGAGCGTCCCGTATATCAGTTTCGACCCGTCCAATGTGACCGCGCCGGCCAATTTTCACCCGAACGCGCTCGGTAATTCACTCGGCTACTTCCGGGCGCTACTGAACGACCGCGTACTGGGCTAGTACGAACGCTGAACCGTCTGTAAGTCTTTTCCTTGACTGGCTTGGGGCTGGCCGGCAGGGTTGATGCTGGTCCTTCTGACCGGGCATGACTCTAGGACCCTCCACCACGTCGAGCTACAAATACTCGATCGATCGGCCGCTGTCTGTTTTCTCGGCTGGGAGCCTGACGCAGCTCGATTAGGAGGGATACCAGGCTTGGGACGGTGGGCGACGCTGGATCCTCGAGAGCACTACGCAGCCTTTGTCGACAGTGGCGAACAATTCAAAGTCGAGGTAGTTGCAGTGTCTGATTAACCGCACGGTGAGGGTCTCTGCGCAAACAATCCTTGCTGACTACCGAACCGGGCAGGCGCTGCGTCGGGCCCGGTCCATGAACCGGCCTGCACGTGCCATCGGTGAACCAACTCGGTCGCAGGGGCTCACGGCGAACCCCGGATGCCCCGTGTCCGAAGGTCGACGCAGGTCCATTCGCGTCGCGCCTACTCACCATCCAAGTCGTTCGGGCCGTCTTCCGAATTGGGCGCGTGCTCCTCGTACTCGGGAGACGCCTCGAGGGGTTCCGAGCCTTCGGGCCCTGCGTAGTGGCCAGTCGGCTTGACCGGTTCGCCGCCGACAGCATCATTCGTGACTAGTTCGTCTGGATCGAACGGGTCATCTGGGTACTCGAATCCTGAGACGCTTGCATCTGAGTTCATCTTTTCCACCTTAGTCGACGTCACAAAATACAGGTTGAGCACAAGTCGGCGCAGCCAGCGGGCCGCGCCTCCGCGCTGCGAGGAAGAGTCTGCGACGGTGTGTGTTGGGAATTCGGACCACTCCGGCAACGGACGATACGTATGACTGCAGACGACACTGGTGCCGCAATCTGATTAGCGAGAACTGTTGCTGCAGTGACGGGGCGGACGCGAACGCGGTTGTCATACTGCGATTTTGTGGAGGTTCGTCAGCCGTGCAGTGATGAACGCGGTGATATCGATCGGCTGAGTATCGCCGAGGTCGATGGCGGCGGGATCGACACGTCGATGCCCTTACCCACCTCAGACTGTTCCCGTTAGATCCGCGAGGCTGACCATATCCTGGCGTGTTCTCCAGGGCGGTCATGTTGGCCTGCGGGCAAGACGACCATTCGAGTGGTGTGCCGGTCTCGGCTGACACTGACCCGGTCGAGGTCCACCCCTATCTCGAATTTCAGTCGCAGCGAATACAATCATGCTTTTAAGAGCCCGGCAAGTGTCGATTCGTGAGACCCACGAGGAATGAGCCGCCCGTCATGATCGAATTCCAGAACGTCTCAAAGCGGTTTCCGGATGGCACCCTCGCTGTCGACGACTTCTCCCTCGTGCTTCCCTCGCACAAGGCGACAGTATTCGTCGGGTCGTCCGGCTCAGGCAAAACAACGCTGCTCCGGATGATCAACCGGATGATCGACCCGACCGCCGGTATCATCCTGATCGACGGCGAGGATATTTCTGGCCTGAATCCGGTGTCGCTTCGCCGACGGATTGGCTACGTTCTTCAGGCTGCCGGACTCCTCCCGCACCGGCGGGTGGTCGACAACATCGCCACGGTACCGCGGTTGAACGGTGTGCCGAAGCGGCAGGCCCGCAGGGCTGCGCTCACCCTACTCGACACGGTTGGACTCGAGCGATCGCTCGCGGAGCGGTATCCGGACCAGCTCTCCGGCGGCCAGCAGCAGCGCGTCGGAGTTGCGCGTGCGCTCGCCAGCGACCCGGACATCCTTCTCATGGATGAGCCGTTCGGCGCGGTCGACCCGATTGTTCGGGCGGGACTCCAGGTCGAACTCAACCGCTTGCAGCGTGAGCTCGGCAAGACCACGGTGTTCGTCACGCACGACATCGACGAGGCCTTCGCGATCGCCGACCAGGTGGTGATCTTCCGCACCGGCGGTGTGATCGCGCAGGTGGGAACTCCGGCCGAGATTCTGGCAAACCCTGCTGACGACTTCGTCGCGACTTTCATCGGTGCGGACAGGGGAAAGCGCACCCTGCATCTCCAGCATCGCGAGGGGGACAGCGCGACCCTGATCGTCGATGGGGACGGCCGGCCCGCGGGAATTCTCGGGTCCGATCGATGAGGGAGGATCGATGAGCTGGTTCATCGAGAACTTCGGCCTGATCTCGGGGCTCACAGCCAATCATGTTGCACTCAGCATTGTTCCGATTGTGCTCGGATTCGCAATCGCTGTGCCACTCGGCTGGATCGCCAACCGGCGACCGGCCCTGCGGTCGATCGTGATCAGCGGGGGAAGTCTCCTCTACACGATCCCCTCCCTTCCGCTCTTCGTGATCCTGCCGTACGTGCTCGGGACGAAGATCACCGATGACCGGAACATCGTCGTAGCGCTGACCCTCTATGCGATTGCGATGATGGTTCGCACCGCGGCAGACGCCCTCGCGGCCGTGCCAGCGGATGCGATCGAGGCTTCCACTGCCATGGGGTACTCCACCTGGACCCGATTCTGGCTGGTGGAATTTCCTCTCGCTGGCCCGGTCCTGCTCGCGGGCCTTCGCGTAGTCTCGGCAAGCACGATTGCGCTCGTCTCGGTCGGTGCGATCATCGGTTCGGCGAACCTCGGCTAC
>JBBRDX010000198.1:0-4552 GCA_038203515.1 Actinomycetales bacterium
ACGCCGAGTTGATCGCGACCCTGCGACGCAACGGAGCGCCCGCGAAGTCCGTGTTCCACTGCTTCTCCTGGGACGCCGACATGGCTAGGCTCTGTGCCGACAACGGGTGGTATCTCTCGTTCGCCGGCACGGTGACGTTCAAGAACGCGGGCAATCTTCGCGAGGCGCTCAGCACCATCCCGCGCAGCCAGATCCTGATCGAGACGGATGCTCCGTTCCTCACCCCGGTGCCTTATCGCGGTCGCCCCAATGCGCCGTACCTCATCCCCACCACCCTGCGATTCATGGCCGACCACCTCGGCACGGATGTCGCGCTGCTGGCCGCTCAGATCACCTCGAACACGGAGCTGGTCTACGGCACCTGGGATGCCGAGCCGGTCACCCAGGATCTCGGCTCGCCCTACGACGAGGCCATCGACTCTTCCGATCTGGCATGAGCCTGCTCGGGCCCGCGGAGATCCGTGACCTCGCCGAGAATCTCGGCATCCAGCCGACCAAGAAGCTCGGCCAGAATTTCGTCATCGATGCCAACACCGTGCGCCGGATCGTCAAGGCGGCGGGAATCGTGGCCGGCCAGAGCGTGGTGGAGGTGGGACCTGGGCTCGGGTCCCTCACCCTCGGGCTGCTCGAGACCGGGGCATCCGTCGTCGCGGTCGAGATCGATACCCGCCTCGCGGCGCAGCTTCCGATCACCGTCGAGCTGTTCCAGCCCGGAGCGCCGCTCACCGTGATCACACAGGATGCGATGACGATCGCCGAGCTCCCGGGCAACCCGACAAGTCTCGTCGCCAACCTGCCATACAACATCTCCGTGCCGGTGCTGCTTCACTTCCTCGAACACTTCGCGAGCCTGCAGACCGGTCTCGTGATGGTCCAGGCCGAAGTCGGGCAGCGTATCGCGGCAGACCCGGGCTCGAAGATCTACGGCAGTCCCAGCATCAAGGCGGCATGGTACGGAAAGTGGCGCACCGCCGGGCAGGTGAGCCGCCAGGTGTTCTGGCCGGTGCCGAACGTCGACTCGATTCTCGTGCGGTTCGATCGCGGAGAATTGCCGGGTACCGAGGCCGAGCGGCTCTCGACCTTTGCGCTCGTGGATGCGGCGTTCCAGCAGCGACGCAAAATGCTGCGGCAGTCACTCTCGGTCGTGCTCGGGGACAGCTCCGTGGCATCCGCTCGCCTCGAAGCGGCTGGAGTGGCGCCGACGGCGCGCGGTGAAGAACTGACCGTAAGTGACTTCCTCGCAGTGGCTCGTGCCGGTGTTCAGGCGGAGCGTAAAGCGGGCTCCGGGGGTTCGGCTAGGTTGGTCTAATGACCTCCGCGGCCGCTCCGAAGGTGGTGCACGCACGGGCACCAGGCAAGATCAACGTGTTCCTCAAGGTCGGCGCCCTGCTCGATGACGGGTACCACGACGTCGCGACCGCCTACCAGGCGGTATCGCTCTATGAAGACGTCTGGGCGACCCGCGCGGATGACTTCTCGGTGACGTTCACCGGATCGATCGACACCTCCGCGCTTGCCACCGATGGGTCGAATCTGGCCATCAAGGCGGCCGCCATGCTCGCGCACCGCGCCGGCTACCGCAGGGGAGTGCATCTTGAGATCGAGAAGCATGTGCCGATCGCCGGAGGTATGGGCGGCGGATCGGCGGATGCCGCGGCCACTCTTCTCGCCTGCGACAGCCTCTGGGGCACCGACCTCAGCCGCGAAGACCTGCTCGACCTCGCGACCCAGCTCGGCTCCGACGTGCCCTTCGCCTTCACCGGCGGCACGGCGATCGGCACGGGTCGCGGCGACCAGTTGAGTCCCGCGCTCGCCGCGGGTAGCTTTCAGTGGGTGCTGGCGCTCGCCGACTTCGGCATGAGCACGCCACTGGTCTACAGCGAACTAGATCGACACCGGGACCGGCATGCGCAGGACATCTTCCCCGCCTCCACACAACCGCAGGTGGATGCCAACGTGCTCCAGGCCCTCCGTGCGGGGGACCCGCACATGCTCGCCGAAGTGCTGCACAACGATCTGCAGGCGCCCGCCCTGCATCTCGAGTCGAGGCTCGGGGCCGTGATCGAGCTCGGTGAGGAGAACGGGGCGCTCGCGGGCATGATCTCGGGCTCAGGGCCCACGGTCGCCTTCCTCGCGGCGGACCTCGATGCGGCCCTCGAACTGCAGATCGCCCTCAGTGCAGCACGCCTCACGGTGGTGCGGGCGACCGGGCCGGTGCACGGCGCCAGACTCATCGGCGCCTGAGCGGCAGCAAGTCCTGCGAAGAAAGCGACCCGGTCGGCGTGTCGCCGAGTCGTGCGCCCCCCGCAGAATCGGTGCACCGCACGCCGAAAGGCCCGCTGCGGTGTGCGCAGCGGGCCTTTCGTTTCGAACTTTTTCGCCAGAGACTACTTGGCGATGACCGTGATCTTGGCGATACCGACGAGCAGCTGCGACTTGACCGCATCCGTCTTGAACGTCTTGTTCAGGAGGCCAGCGGCGTCGGCCGAGATGTGAACCGTGGTGCCCTCGAGGACGGCGTTGTTGCCGTCCATCTGGAGCGGCTTGAGAGTCCCACCGTAGAGGTTGAAGAGAGGGACCTGGGTCGCGGCGGAGGTGCCGTTGACGGAGACGTCACCGAGCAGGATGGACTTGCCCGGGTCGATGGTGAAGTTGGTCAGTTCGACCTTGGTGGCTCCAGCGGTCAGCGAGAAGCCAGATCCTTCGTGCTTGATCGTGCCCTGCACGTAGGGGCGAGTCTTCCCGGCCGGGTCGTAGTAGTCCACGTTTCCGCCGGTGATGGGGAAGTGCAGGCTGCCGTCGGTGAGCGTCGCGGTTCCGACGGTGCCGGGGGTGAGGCCGAGGCTGGTGAGCGCGGCAGCGAAGCCCGCGTCGAGCAGCACCGCGGTGTCGACACCGGTGAGGCTCGGGATGGACGCAAGCGGCTTTTGCATGGCGGGAGCCGATGAGGACTTCGTGGCGGATGAGGTACCGGTGCTCGCGGGGCTTGAGCAGGCAGCGAGGCCCGCGACGAGGAGTCCGGCGGTGATGATGCCGACTGTTACTTTCTGGAATTTGCGCATGATGTGATCCTTAGTTTCTCGCCTGCCCTTGGTGACAAGCGGTTCTGGGTATTGGTTCGGCTCCCCCCGCCAAAGGGTTTGGAATTGACCCGTGCTGTTATCGTTCTGTTACAGTTCACAGTTCACAGCGAACATCCAGCTAAAAACCCCGGAAACCCGGGGATTTCTACCGTGGGATCAGGGGTGAGAGATCCCACGCAGCAGGGCCAGCGGATGCCGCAGTCGCGCGCGTCCGTCGGGGCCGGTGCGGTACAGCGCCATTGTGACGATCGCGATGATGGCGATTGCGATGGCCACTTGGGAGACCATCTGGTTCGGGATGAGCAGCCGCACGGTGAGGGCGAGTGGCACGGCGAACCACTCCCACCGTCCGCTCAGCGCGATGAATGGCACGAGGAGCAGCGCGTACCAGGGGTAGCGCGGCGACACGATGAGCAGTGTGGTGCCGATCATGACGAGCTGCCCGAGCCACGGGGCATCCGGATTGGTCTTCCACCACACCAGCACCGCCGTGACGAGCAACAGCACGGCGGCGACCGCGAGTGAGGCCGTATTCGGCACGACGAGCGTGAGAAGGGTGAATCGGCTGCCGTTGTTGTAGCCCTCTTCGGAGAGGTAACCGGGCAGGTAGCCGAGAACGGCGATGCCGGTGCTGATGACATAGGGGATATAGAGCACCGCGAAGGTGACGATCGAGGCGACGATCACCTTCCAGGGTTGCCGACGGAGTAGCGCGGGTGCCGCAATCATCGGGATCAGTTTGACGGCGATCGCAGCACCGAGCGCAATGCCGCCACGAAAGCGCATGCCTCGGGAGACCAGCAGCGTCGCGACGAGCGCGAGCAGGGCGCCGAGAATGTCGATGTGCGAGTTGGTGATCGCCTCCGTCGCGACGATCGGGCTCCACCCCCAGAGCGCCGCCCAGCGCGGATCGAGGTTGCGTCGGCGCAGCGCCACGATGAGCATCGCCGTTATGGCGATGCTCATCAGCAGGCCGGTGAGTTGCAGCGGCCAGTATTCAGCTGTGGGCCCCGTGATCAGTCGCACTCCGGCGAAGAATATCTCCGCCGCCGCCGGATAGATCGTTGGCACCTTCGGCCGGTTAAGAGCGCTGCACAGCGGCTGGTGGCTCGGCGTCGAGAAGGTCGGGTCGGAGCGCGGGTCGGGGCACCGATCGGTGCCGTCGGCGTTCGCGAGCGGGGTGGGGAACAACCAGTCGGGGCGCAGGGCGCCGAGCGCATCATCCACCGGCACATAGCGGTAGGGCGAGATGCTGGCGTTCTGGACGATGCCATCCCAGGCATATCGTGCCGAGTCGGTGCTGGTGTTCGGTGGGCCAGCCATCGCGGCGCCGCCGATCAGCGCCGAGCCGATGAGGACGATTGCGATCGCTGGCCTCGTCGGCACCCGACGCAGCGCGAGGATCGCCAGGGCGAACAGCAGCCATAACCCCACCGTGCAGGTGAGGAGGGCGACGGGATGCACCCGGT
>JBBRDX010000199.1:0-4530 GCA_038203515.1 Actinomycetales bacterium
ATCAAGTCCAAAATTAGTGAGAAGCAGAACCAGCGCGACACGTTGCGGAGCCTCGGGCTCCACCGCATCGGCGACGTCGTTGTTCGCGAGGACAACTCGCAGAACCGCGGCTATGTTCGCACCGTCGCTCACCTGGTCAAGGTCGAGGAGATTGACTAATGGCTGAAGAAACGAAGGCCGCCAAGGCCCCCGCCGCAGCCCCGAAAAAGGCCAGCTCGGCGAAGGCGGTAGCCCCCAAGGCTGCTGCTGAGAAGGCGCCCGTCGCCAAGGCAACCGGCACCAGGACCGCCACGGCGAAGAAGGCTGCAGAGCCCGTCGCCGAGACGCGCCCGCAGGTGCTTAAAATGCACCACCTCCGACCGGCTCCCGGCGCGAAGAAGGACCGGACCCGCGTCGGACGCGGCGAAGGATCCAAGGGTAAGACTGCAGGCCGCGGTACCAAGGGCACGAAGGCCCGTTACCAGGTGCGCGTCGGGCTCGAGGGGGGAAACCTGAACAGCATCATGCGTACCCCGAAGCTGCGCGGGTTCAAGAATCCGTTCCGCGTCGAGTACCAGGTCGTGAACCTCGAGAAACTGGCGGAGCTGTACCCGGCCGGTGGAGACGTCACAATCGGCGACCTCGTCGCCAAGGGTGCCGTGCGCAAGAACGAGAAGGTCAAGGTTCTCGGCGATGGTGACATTGCCGTTAAGCTGAATGTTGCAGTTGACAAGGTCTCTGGCTCCGCCGAGCAGAAGATCGTTGCAGCGGGCGGTTCCGTAAACTAAGGCGACCGCCGGGCCCCGGCCCGGTGATCTAGGAAGTTAGCCGTCCAGGTGGCCCGAGAGGGCCACCTGCTTCGCCCGAACGTTCTCATCAGGAGGCCTCGTTGTTCAGAGCCGTAGCGCGGATCTTCCGCACCCCCGACCTTCGTAAGAAGATCGGTTTTACGCTCGCCCTAATTGCGCTTTTCCGCCTCGGGTCGTTCATCCCCGCGCCGTTCGTCAACTTCGGCAACGTGCAGGCCTGTCTCGCTAAGAACTCCGGCACGTCCGGGCTCTACGAGCTCGTCAACCTCTTCAGCGGCGGGGCACTACTCCAGCTGTCGATCTTCGCGCTCGGAATCATGCCCTACATCACGGCGTCGATCATCGTGCAGCTTCTGCGCGTAGTCATCCCTCACTTCGACACCCTCTATAAGGAGGGCCAGTCCGGCCAGGCTCGCCTGACCCAGTACACGCGCTACCTCACCATCGCTCTCGGCGTACTGCAGTCAACGACCCTGATCACCGTCGCTCGCAGTGGCGCCCTCTTCCCCACCTCCGTCGGCACGCCGGAGTGCTCGGCCCTGATCACGAACTCATCCTGGTACGCGATCCTCCTCATGGTCATCACCCTGACGGCCGGCACCGGCCTCATCATGTGGATGGGGGAGCTCATCACCGAGCGTGGCATCGGCAATGGAATGTCGATCCTCATCTTCACCTCGATTGCCGCCCGCTTCCCCGGCTCGCTCTGGGCCATCAAACAGTCCAAGGGCTTCGAGACCTTCCTGTTCGTGATCCTGATGGGGATCGTGATCATGGGGCTCGTGGTCTACGTCGAACAGTCCCAGAGACGCATCCCGGTGCAATACGCCAAGCGGATGGTCGGTCGGCGTACCTACGGTGGTAACAACACCTACATCCCGATCAAGGTGAACATGGCCGGGGTCGTGCCCGTGATCTTCGCGTCGTCGCTGCTCTACCTGCCCGCCCTGATCGCCCAGTTCAACCAGCCCGCCGCGGGCAAGCCTCCGGCCCCCTGGGTCACCTGGATCACCGACAACCTGCGCACGGGCGACAACCCGCTGTACATGGCACTGTATTTCCTGCTCATCGTCGGCTTCACCTACTTCTATGTGGCGATCACCTTCAACCCGGAGGAAGTCGCCGACAACATGAAGAAGTACGGCGGATTCATCCCCGGTATCCGTGCCGGCCGTCCGACTGCCGAATACCTCGACTACGTGCTCACCCGCGTCACGCTTCCGGGGTCGATCTATCTCGGCCTGATCGCGCTCGTGCCGCTCATCGCCCTCGGCCTGTTCGGAGCCAACCAGAACTTCCCCTTCGGCGGCGCGAGCATCCTGATCATCGTGGGTGTCGGACTCGAAACCGTGAAACAAATCGACTCGCAGCTGCAGCAACGCCACTACGAGGGTCTGCTCCGTTGACCCGCCTGCTGATCGTCGGTCCGCCCGGGGCCGGCAAAGGCACCCAGTCTGCCCGCCTGTTGGAGACATTTTCGATCCCGGCGATCGCCACCGGCGACATCTTCCGCAAGAACATCAGGGAAGAAACTCACCTCGGCATCGAAGTGAAGGCGATCGTGGATGCGGGCGACTACGTTCCAGATTCGCTCACCAACGCGCTCGTCAGTAGCCGGCTCGAAGAAGAGGATGCCCTCGAGGGCTTCCTGCTCGACGGCTACCCGCGCACCCTGGAGCAGGTGTCCTACCTCGACGACTTGCTTGCAGCCAGGGGGCAGTCCCTGGATGCCGTGATCCAGCTCGTCGCCGACCAGGAGGAAGTGGTCGCCCGGCTGCGAAAGCGCGCGATCGAGCAGGGACGCACCGATGACACGGAAGATGCGATCCGTCACCGTCAGCAGGTCTACGGGCGCGAGACCACGCCGCTGATCGCGGTGTATCGTGATCGCGACCTGCTCATCGAGGTCGACGGCCTTGGCGAGATCGATGACGTGAGCTCCCGCATCTCCGAAGCACTCGCTGCTCGCGGAATTCTTCCCGCAGCGAAGTGAGCTTCCGTAAGAACTTCTATAAGACACCGGCGGAGCTGCGGCTGATGGTCGCCCCGGGACTTGCGACCGCAGCATCCCTCGCCGCTGTGCGATCCGCTATCCGGGTGGGCATCTCGACCCTCGAGCTCGACGCGGTCGCCGAGGCGGCCATCCGTGGGCTCGGCGCTGTGCCGAACTTCATGAAGGAGCCGGGCTACCGGCACACGATCTGCACCTCGGTGAACGACGATGTGGTGCACGGCATCCCCGGTCCCCGCGTCCTGGAGCCGGGTGATATCGTATCGATCGACAGCGGCGCCGAGCTCGGAGGCTGGAACGGGGATGCGGCGATCACCGTCGTCGTGCCCGACACGGGCCGGCCCGCAGTCGTCGCTGAGCGGCAGAAGCTATCGGATGTCACGGAACAGTCGCTCTGGCGCGGCATCGCGGCCCTGGCATCCGTTACCCACCTGAACCACATTGGTCGGGAGATAGAGGACTACATCGAGTCCCAGGGGCACTACGGGATCCTCGAGGACTACGTGGGCCATGGCATTGGCCGTTCCATGCACGAGGAGCCACCGGTATTCAACTACCGGGTGCGTGAGCGGGGGCCGCAGGTGAAGCCGGGTCTTGTCGTGGCGATCGAACCGATGGTGACCCTCGGCGGTATCGACACCTTCACCCGTGAGGACGAGTGGACCGTCGCGACCCGGGACGGCACGATGGCGGCGCACTGGGAGCACTCGGTGGCGGTTCACGCCGGTGGCATCTGGGTGCTCACTGCCGAAGACGGCGGCGCTGCGGGCCTTGCCCACCTCGGTGTGGTGCCCGTACCGATTCCCTGAGAGCGCATGCTGAATCGGCGTTCGCGGTGGGCGGAGGCGAACTATAGGCACAAGTTGGCAAAACGCCCGGGATTGGCATAAGCTCGACCTTTGGTGTCTGCTGCCCGTTTAATCATGCCCAGATCACCACAATCCATCCGCACGACCAGTAAATAATACTTTTAGCGACGAAGAGGCTATGGCCAAAAAAGACGGTGTCATCGAAATCGAGGGTGCAGTAGTCGAAGCTCTGCCCAACGCAATGTTCCGCGTTGAGTTGACCAACGGCCACAGAGTCCTCGCCCACATTTCGGGGAAGATGCGCCAGCACTACATCCGTATCCTCCCCGAGGACCGCGTGATCGTAGAGCTGAGCCCGTACGACCTGACCCGCGGCCGGATCGTCTACCGCTACAAGTAGTGCCATCCGGCACATGATTGCTGGAAAGTAACGGCCGGTTCGGCGTGTCGTCCAACCGGTACGAAGACAGCGAAAGAAGAAAAAAATGAAGGTCGCTCCCAGCGTCAAGCCCATGTGCGAGCACTGCCGCGTGATCCGCCGCAACGGCAACGTCATGGTCATCTGCAAAAACAACCCGCGCCACAAGCAGCGCCAGGGATAGTCTCAACGCGGCCGCTGAGCGGCCCGATCGACCACCACGATGCGTGCGCTGCGCGCCCAACTCGTGTACCGCACATAACTCAATACGCACAACACACAGCAACACCAGAACCGGCCTCGGCCGGGGACACCAGCGGTCGGAGGCCGCTGCACAGGTGTTGCTACAGACCTCCACTCACCACCAGGAGAAGCCACAATGGCTCGTCTAGCAGGAGTCGACATCCCGCGCGATAAGCGCGTCGAGGTCGCATTGACCTACATCTACGGCGTCGGCCGCACGAGGGCACTCAAGACCCTCGCGGACACCGAAATCAGCGGGGA
>JBBRDX010000200.1:0-4511 GCA_038203515.1 Actinomycetales bacterium
CATCGGGGACCGCAACGTCACCGACGTGCCGCCGAAAGACCGTGACATCGCGATGGTGTTCCAGAACTACGCGCTCTACCCGCACATGACGGTCGCCGAGAACATGGGCTTCGCGCTCAAGATCGCGGGGGTCAACAAGGATGAGCGCGCCACCCGAGTGCTCGAAGCCGCCAAGCTCCTCGACCTCGAGCCCTACCTCGGCCGCAAGCCGAAGGCCCTCTCCGGTGGCCAGCGCCAACGCGTCGCGATGGGTCGCGCGATCGTGCGCCAGCCTCAGGTCTTCCTCATGGACGAGCCCCTGTCGAACCTCGATGCCAAGCTGCGCGTGCAGACCCGCACCCAGATCGCATCCCTCCAGCGTCGACTCGGCGTCACCACCGTCTATGTCACCCACGACCAGACCGAGGCGCTCACCATGGGCGACCGCATCGCCGTGCTGAAGGATGGCGTGCTGCAGCAGGTCGGAACGCCCCGTGACCTCTATGCCAACCCGAAGAACGTCTTCGTGGCCGGCTTTATCGGCTCTCCCGCGATGAACCTCTTTACGGCGGACCTCGTCGACGGCGGGCTCAAGTTCGGCACGTCTGTCGCCGCCCTCGACCGCGCCACCATGGGCAAGACCGACAACACCAAGGTCACCATCGGCGTGCGCCCCGAAGACGTGCGCGTCTCCACCTCGGGCGAGGGCCTCCAGGTCGCGGTCGACCTCGTCGAAGAACTCGGCGCGGACGGCTACCTCTACGGTCACACCGACATCGACGGCTCGCGCGTCGACATCGTCGCCCGGGTCGACGGCCGTTCGCACCCGAACGCTGGTGACACCGTGTACATCCTCCCGGAGCCGGCACACGTTCACGCGTTCGACATCGAGTCGGGCCACCGCCTGAGCAAGGCCGTGGTCGACTAACCTGCCCCGGGCCCTTCAGTGCGGGCCCTTCGGTGCGGGCGGCGATCACGATCGTCGCCCGCACTTTTTTGTCAGAACCACATCACCGTTAGGCAGCACCCATGAGCGGTTCCCTCAACATCACCTCGGCGACGGTCGACCCCGCACTCCTCGACCTGCCATGGAACCTGCCGCTCGACACGTGGCCGGACAGCGTGATCGCAGCCCTTCCCAAGGGCATCTCGCGCCACCTCGTGCGGTTCGTGCATCTCAGCGGCTACGTGATCGCGATCAAAGAGACCTCGTCTGAGCTCGCTCGCCGGGAGTACGAGATGCTGCGCACCCTGCAGAAGCTCGATGTGCCCTGCGTGGATCCGGTCGCCGTGATCACCAACCGCACGGATGACGAGGGCAGTGAACTCGACTCCGTGCTCGTCACCCGCCACCTCAAGTTCTCGCTGCCCTACCGGGCGCTGTATTCGCAGACGCTGCGCCCCGAGACCGCCACCCGGACTGTCGACGCGCTGGCCGTCTTGCTCGTGCGACTGCACATCATCGGTTTCTTCTGGGGCGACGTGTCGCTCTCCAACACACTCTTCCGCCGGGACGCCGGTGCCTTCGCTGCCTACCTCGTGGACGCCGAGACCGGCCAGCTCTACAACGGACTGTCGAACGGCCAGCGGGAGAACGACCTCGAGATCGCGCGCGTAAACATCGCAGGCGAGTTGCTCGACCTCGCCGCAGGCGGGCGCCTCGAGGAGGGCCTGGATCCCGTGGAGGTATCGAACGGTATCGTCGCCTCCTATCGGAGCCTGTGGATTGAGCTCACCGGGTCCGAATCTTTCTCCTCTTCCGAACGGTGGCGCATCAACGAGCGGGTCGAGCGACTCAACGAGCTTGGATTCGACATCGAGGAGTTGGCCATCAAGACGGATGACACCGGCTCACAGGTGCGCATTCAGCCCAAGGTCGTGGATGCCGGTCATCACCAACGCCGCCTGCTGCGCCTCACCGGGCTCGATGCCCAGGAGAACCAGGCCCGTCGCCTGCTCAACGACCTGGACTCGTATACGGCCACCTTCAACAAACAGGGGGACGACGAAGAGATGGTGGCCCACGAGTGGCTCGCCAAGGTGTTCGAGCCCGTGACCCGCGCCATCCCCCGCGAACTCAAGGGACGACTCGAACCGGCGGAGATGTTCCACCAGCTGCTCGACCACCGGTGGTACCTGTCGCAGAACGAGAACCGAGACGTGCCCCTCGCCGAGGCCGTCAGTTCCTATATCGACACGGTGCTGCGCCATCGTCGAGACGAGGCAACGGTCATCGCGCCGGCAACCGGAACGATCTCCGTGCCGGTGGACATCATCACCGAGGACGACTGGCGCTCGAAGGTCTGAGCGTCCCGCCCGTCGCCAGACCATGTTCGGTCGCGGACACCGGCATCGTGTTGTGGTGGCGGGAGTTATTTCCTGTCGAGGCGGCGCCATGCCCTCGCGGAGGGTGTTGTAACCCCCGCCGAGAGGATACAAACCCGCCACAACTGACCGAACGGGGGACTACTTCTTCTTTGCGCGCTGCTTCGAAATCTCGTAGAGGGTGACGCTGGCAGCGATACCGGCGTTGAGCGACTCGGTCGAGGAGCTGATCGGGATCGAGATCACCGCGTCGCAGGTCTCGGTGACGAGGCGGGAGAGCCCCTTGCCCTCGCTGCCGACGACGACCACCAGCGGTTCCTTCGCCCAGGACAGCTCGGGCAGCGGGGTGTCGCCGTCGCCGGCGAGACCGAGCACGAACACGCCGCGCTCCTTGAACGCCTTCAGCGTTTGGGTGAGGTTCGAGGCCATCGCGACGGGCGTGCGGGCGGCCGCGCCGGCCGAGGTCTTCCACGCGGCGGCGGTGAGGCCGACCGATCGGCGCTGTGGCACGATCACTCCGTGACCGCCGAAGGCGGCGACCGAGCGGATGATCGCCCCGAGGTTACGCGGATCGGTCACCCCGTCGAGCGCGACCAGCAGCGGAACCCGTCCGCTGGCCACGATCTTGTCGAGCAGGTCGGTGGGATGCGCGTACTCGTAGGGCGGCACCTTGAGCGCGAGTCCCTGGTGCACCGAGTCGAAACCGGCGAGACGGTCGAGCTCTGGGCGCATGACCTCGAGGATCGGCAGGCCGCGCTTCGTCGCGATCTGCATGACCTCCTTGACACGGTCGTCGTATTCGATGCGGGTCGCGATGTAGAGAGCGGTCACCGGGATCTTGGCGCGCAGGGCCTCGAGCACGGAGTTGCGACCGGTCACGACCTCGAACTCATCTGTCTGCTTCGGCCGCTGTGCACGCTGGGGTCCGGCGGCTCGCTGGGGCGCACCGGTGCTCGACGGCTTCTTCGTGCCGCCGGCGGCAGCGAACCGGTCATTCGCCGCCTTGCGCTTGCCTGCGGGATGATACGGACGGTCGACGGCCTTCGGAGTGGGCTTCTTGCCCTCGAGCGCCTGGCGCCCCTGGCCGCCGGAGCCGACCTGCTTGCCGGTACTGCTCTTGCGCACAGCACCCGCGCGCGGCTTGTTGGCTCCACTGCTCTTCATTAGTCAAGACTCCAATGCGACCCCGACGGGGTGTCTTCGATCTGGATGCCGGCTGCGGCAAGTTCGTCGCGAATGCGATCGGCGGACAGGAAATCGCGCGCCTTGCGTGCCGCGTCCCTGTCCTCGAGCAATTTTTCGACGAGAGTTGCGAGCGCTACACTCGCCGGATCATCCGCAGCAGTCTGCCACTCTACGGCCATCGGATTGATTCCGAGAACTTCCGTCATCGCCAGCACCTGGCCCTGCAGGGCCGCGGCGCTGCCGAGGTCTTCCGCATCGAGAGCCGCATTACCGGCACGCACCTGCTCATGGAGCACGGCCATGGCCTGCGGAATGGCGAGGTCGTCATCCATCGCGTCGGCGAATTCGTCGGGGATGGTCTCCGCCCCCGCTCCGGCGAACTGGGTGCCCTTGAGCCGCCGGGCCGCGCGATCGAGAAAGACCTCGATGCGATCGAGGGCAGCTTCGGCTTCGAGCAGTGCCCCGTCGTGGTAGTCGATGGTGGAGCGATAGTGCGCGGATCCGAGGTAGTAGCGCACGACCAGCGGGCGCGCCTGGTCGAGGAACTCGGCGGCGTAGATCGAGTTGCCGAGTGACTTGGACATCTTCTGGCCGTTCACATTCACGAGCCCGTTGTGCACCCAGGCGTTGGCAAAGCCGTGCCCGGCAGCAGAAGACTGGGCCAGTTCGTTCTCGTTATGGGGGAACCGCAGGTCGAGGCCGCCACCGTGGATGTCGAACCGGGTACCGAGATACTGCTGCGACATCGCAGAGCATTCGATGTGCCATCCGGGCCGGCCACGCCCCCAGGGCGACGGGTAGGCGGCCGACATCGGCTCGCTGGACTTGTGACCCTTCCACAGGGCGAAGTCACGCGCATCGCGCTTGCCGCGGGCCGGATCCGCCGATGAGAACTGCGCGTCCGCCGACGCTGCCAAATCGCCCGGCTTCTGGTTCGTGAGCTCGCCGTACGCTGGCCAGGATGCCACGTCGAAGTAGACGTCGGACGAGTCGTCAGCGGCAACGTAGGCGTGCCCCCGGTC
>JBBRDX010000201.1:0-4507 GCA_038203515.1 Actinomycetales bacterium
AGTACGCCTTCTCACCCACCTTCGCCGGCCTCGCGATCACCGGATCCGCGCTGTCCTGGTCGGGAACCTCCTGGCTCCAGGGTCATCTCGGCGAACGCCTGCGCCCGGCCACCGGAATGAGCGTGGGCATGTGGCTCGTACTGGGTGCCGTCGTGGTGGCGTTCATCACGGCTGCCCTCCACCTGCATCCGGCCGTAATCATCCTGGGCTGGGTGGTCGGCGGGGGAGGCATGGGCCTCGTCTACCCGCGCACAAGCGTCATGACGCTCGCACTCTCCGGTCCGACGGAGCAGGGTTTCAACAGCTCTGCGCTTTCCATCTCCGACTCGCTCGGAGCAGCAATCGCGCTCGCGCTCACCGGGGTCGTCTTCGGTCTGCTCACCCGCCCCGGCTCGACCGGTGCGGGTGCCTCCGTGGCTTTCGCGGGCAGCTTCGGCATCGCCGTGCTGTTCGCGATCGTGGCGGTCTGCGTGGCGCGCCGGGTGGTGCCACGTGTTGCTCAGGCCGTGAGCGAGCCACAGCCGCACGCGGGATGACTGCGCCACACGCGCAGCATCCGTTCCCCGGTCGCCGCATCGATCTCTATGGTCGCTGCACCGTCTGCGGTCGCTGCACCGTCTGCGGTCGCTGCACCATCTACCGTCGCTGGGGGTTCGGTGCGGTGCACCCTCCGCTGCGCGAGAACCAGTCGCGCCACGGTCGTGGCAACCTCTTGGGCAACGAGGGACGATTCGAGACCACTGCGTCGCTGCCAGAGTTGCGAGGCCATCGCCGGCCAGGCCGAATCGGAGTCGGTGTGATGCCGTTCGAGACAGTAGAGGCACGGTCCGGCTCCCGGGCGGATGATCGGACCGATGCGCACGGTCTCGTCGCCGAAGACCACCGCCAGGTGAGGGATGTCGCGGCGCAACCATCTGCCGTGATCCTCGGGTTCGATCACGAAATGGGTCACCATCACCGCGATCTCCGGGTGCGCCTCCGGCTCGTCCGCGATGATAGCCACCCCGCTCGCGCCGAGTAGCGCTCGAATAAGGTGTGCGGTCTCTCCCTCCCCGGTCACGACCACGGATGCCGGGGCGAACCGGGTCACTGCATGTTCGAGCGCCGGCTCGAGCGCCCGCATCAGCGCGGCGAAAGCGTCATCGTCGAGGCCCGCCGTGCGGCCGATCATCCGGGCTCCCGAGCTGCTTACGCCGGTGACGAGGGCGGCGATCACCATTTCATCGGCGTGGGACACCGTCTGGAGCACCACTCGGGGGTGATCCAGCCCGAACTGCAGGCTCTGGGGCGTGCGCCAGATGGGCGGGAAGCGGGGATCGAGTCGAAGGACCATGCACGAAATGATGCCGTGCCCGCGCGAACGGCGTCGCGCGCCGTCCACAGGTCGTCAGTTGGCACAGGTCGTCAGCTGGCACAGGTCGTCAGCTGGCACAGGTCGTCAGTTGGCACGGGTCGTCAGTTGGCACGGGTCGTCAGCTGGGGCGGTCCCCGTCGCGACCGTCGTCGGCCTCATGCGGGCGGTCGTCGCGGTCGTCGTTGAGCAGGTCTTCGATCGCCTGGTCTACGTCGTCGGCCGAGGCGTCCGGTCCGGAGAGTCTCGCGATGAGCGCCGCCGGGTCGTCGATGTCGTCGGAGCCGGGCAGGAGGTCGGGGTGCGACCACAGTGAGTCGCGCTTCTCGTCGCCGACCTCGTCGGTGATCTTCTGCCACATCACTGCTGCCTCGCGCAGGCGGCGGGGCCGCAGTTCAAGCCCGACGAGAGTGGAGAACGCGGATTCTGCGGGCCCACTGGCAGCGCGCCGGCGACGCACGGTCTCGGCGATGGCGGCGGACTTCGGCAGGCGGGCGGTGGCCTGTGCGGTCACGACATCCACCCAGCCCTCGATGAGGGCGAGCACCGTCTCCAGCCGTGCGAGGGCCGCGAGCTGCGACTCCGACTTCGGCGGGATGAGCGCACCGCTCACCATCGCCTCACGCAGCTCTTCGGGGTTGGACGGATCGAAGTCGGCCGCAAGCTGCTCGAGCCGATCGGTGTCGATACGGATGCCCTGGGCAAATTCGGTAATCGAAGTCATCAGCTGGAGGCGCAGCCATTTCGCGTGACGGAACAGCCGGGCGTGAGCGAGCTCACGCACCGCGAGGTAGAGCTGCACCTGGTCTTGCTCGATGTCGAGTCCGGCGCCGAAGTCCGCGACGTTTTGCGGGAGGATCGCAGCCTGCTGGTCAGAGTCTGTGGTCGACCCGAGCAGCGGTATGCCGATGTCGCCACCGGAGACCACTTCACCGGCGAGTTGGCCGACGACCTGGCCGAGTTGCATGGCGAAGAGGGTGCCGCCGACGTTGCGCATCAGTTTGGACGCGCCCTCGATCATGCCCGACATCTCTTCGGGCGCCTGGTCGCGGAGCACCTGGGTGAGGGAGTTCGCGATGCTGAGCGCCACCGGCTCGGCGAGCTGGGTCCAGATCGCCATAGTGGCGGTGATCCACTCGGTGCGCGACATCAGCCGCGGGGTGGACGTCAGTTCGGACACGTAGGTGGCCTCGTCGAGCCACAGGGCCGCCACGTGAAAGGCCTGTTCGAGCGCGGATCGATCCGCTGGCGACGTTGCGATCACGTCCTTGGCCGCGAGCGTCCTCGCCTGCTCGAGCGCGAGATCCCAGTTGATACCGTCACCGCTCGACTGCATTGCGGTCTGCAGTTGAGCGAGGAGGTTGCGGATCATCTCGGGGTCGTCGGGCAGGCCCGCCGCACTGGCGAGGCGAGCAGGATCGATCTCCCCGTTTCCGGAGAGGAACTGGCTCAGCATGTCGCGGAATTCGTCTTCCGGGTTCTGAGCCGAATCTTCAGGCATGGCAACTACGCTAGCCGGTGCAGATCGCGCGCGGTGTGTGTATCGAGTTCATCACGTCAGGCTGCTCTGCGCCCGTGGCGAACAGCCGCAAAGAAAGGACCCCGGTGGCACTGTTCATCGACGACGGCCACCAGTCGGCACAATCCACGGCGAGGCGCCGCATCACCCGTCTGGGCTGGGTGCTTCTCGTGGCCGCCGTGTTCGGCACCCTCGCCTTCACGCTCGTGCCCGCCCCCTATGTGATCGAGCAGCCGGGCCCCGTCTTCAACACCCTGGGCACAGTGGCCAACGGCAAAAAGCAAGTGCCGATGATCGAGATCCCCGGGCAAAAGACCTATGCGACCAGCGGCGCCCTCGACATGCTCACGGTGAACATCAACGGCAGTCGCGAGCAGCCGCCGAGCTGGTTCGATGTGGCTCAGGCCTACCTGGACTCGAGCAAGGCGGTGCTTCCGGTGGATGCCGTCTACCCGGTGGGCACCTCGGTGGAGCAGTCGAACGCCCAGTCGACGGTCGACATGCAGAACTCGCAGAAGGATGCCGTGGCCGCGGCTCTCACTCATCTCGGCTACACCCTGCCCGCGTCGCTCACCGTCGGCGGACTGTCGCCGAAATCGCCGTCCTCTGGCATCCTGAAAAAGGGCGACACGATCGTCAGCGTCGACGGACAGACCACCGACAGCGTGCTCGGCCTGCGCACTATCATCGCCAGGGCCGGTGCTGGTACCCCAGTGAGCGTCGCCATCGAGCGCGGGGGAGCGGCCAAGACAGTGCAGGTGACGCCGGAGCTGAGCGGCGGAGCGGATCCGGTGCCGATCGTGGGCATCTTCCCCGCCATCGTCTACAGCTACCCCTTCGACGTGAAGATCCAGCTCGAGAATGTCGGCGGACCGAGCGCCGGCCAGATGTTCGCTCTCGGTATCATCGATAAATTGACCCCCGGAAAGCTCAACGGTGGGGCACAGGTGGCGGGCACCGGCACGATCGATGGCGAAGGAGTGGTCGGACCGATCGGAGGCATCCGCCAGAAGCTCTACGGAGCACGCGCTGCCGGCGCCACCTGGTTCCTCGCTCCCTACGCCAACTGCGACGAGGTGACCGGCCACATCCCCAGCGGCATCCGGGTACTCGCGGTGAAGACGCTCGATGACTCGCTCGCCGCCCTGAAAGCGATCAAGGCCGGCTCGAGCACGAGCGGTCTGCTCGCCTGCCCTGCCGGTTAGCCGCCGGAGCGCCCTCCCAGACCAGACCCTTAAGATGGGGGAGCACAGCATCCGCCACAAGCCAGGAGCAGTCTCGTGACGTCCACCCCCACAGAAGAACGCCGACCTGCATCGCGATCGAGAGCAACCCTCCTGATCACGCTGGTTGTCGTTGCGGTCCTCGTCATCCTCTTCTTCATCTTCGCGAGCCTCTACACCGATTGGCTGTGGTTCGAGCAGCTCGGGTTCCTCAAAGTGCTCACCACCCAGTGGGTGGCGAGCACGGTGATGTTCCTCATCGGATTCGTGGCCATGGCCGTCCCGGTCTTCGCCAGCATCGAGATCGCGTTCCGTGGGCGGCCGGTCTACGCCAAGCTCAATGCGCAGCTCGACCGGTACCAGCAGGTGATCGAGCCGCTTCGTCGTCTCGCCATGTGGGGCATCCCCGCAGTG
>JBBRDX010000202.1:0-4503 GCA_038203515.1 Actinomycetales bacterium
GTCAGTCCGAGCAGTCCGGATGACCGCAATGCGGCGACCGCTTCCTCGGGGAATCGTCCAGCGGCATCCACGTTGTGCGCATGCTCGCGGGCGATCTCCAGTACGGGATCCAGTCGTTCGGCAATGTCGATCACGGTCTACCTTTCGTCGGGACGTGCGGGTGCGTTGAGGGATTTGGTGAGAGTGAGAGCAGTCCGATGCCAAGCCCGCCGACGACCGCCATGGCGGAGGCATCACCGCCGAGAGGCCTGATCGAGAGGGCCAGGCCCACGATCTGTGCGAGGGCGCCCACCGTAAGAAGAGCTCCGGCGATCGATCGCAGCAGCCGTCGCCGGGTCACGCCGCTCACGATGGAGAGAAGGCCGCTGGCCACGAGGAGACCAGCGCCGCCCGGGCCGATGTCCACGAACCGAAACTCAATGGGGAGCGGCCCGCCGAACACGAAACCGGCAAGCGCGATCGCGGCGACACCGATGAGTATCGCCCCGCGGTCGGCGGCACTCGCTGTGCCGGATGCGCGGCTCACGACAGCCTCACCATGAGCCGTGAAAAGCGACCGGATGACGCCAACCATTTCCCGCGCAGTACCCCGTCGACTCCATAACTGCGCCCGGCTGCCGTCACGAAGATCGCGAGGTGTGCCAGCCCCATCAGGTAGTACGACCACTGCCACTCGTGAGGCGCGAACAGAACTGAGAGGGTGATCGCCACCGTCTGGCCGATGCCGACGACAGCCCAGAACCGAGTGGCAAGACCGATGAGCAGAAAGGCGCCCAGCCCGCCCTCGACCAGGAGCGTGAACCATCCGAAGATCTCGATGTTTGGGAGCACGAGCGCCTTGATGAACGCCGAATACGGGGGAAATACCGGATGCGCGACCGCTTGGCTCGCCCAAAAGTACAGGCCGTTGTTGTTCGCCCGACCGAACCCCGGGGGCACCTTCCACGCGACATTCTGTATCCACATGAGGGCGACGCCGCAGCGGAGTACGGCGAGCATGATCGCGGAGGCGCGCGTCACGCCCGGCGCATCGACCGATGGACTGACCGCTGCAGACATGGGTTCCTCTCGACCCCTCCATTCAATTCATGTTGAGCCTCGAGCGCAATGGTCCATCTGCTACGAAACCCAGATGGCTCGTAGGGCCGCGCGGTTTCCGCACGGTCTCCGCGTGGTTTCCGCACGGTCTCCGCTTCGGTCCCGCGAATCGATACCCTCGGTTGCGTCTGATCGGCATCAGGCCTGTGGAGTGCACGCGTGCCCCGCGTGCACCGCGTCGCGGCGTGCACCGCGTCGCGGCGTGGATAAAACCTCGCGGCGGGAGTCATAAATCCCTCCGCGACGCTGATACACCTCCACGAACCTGCGTATGCCCCTCCGCGACAGGTGTGGTCGGGTGCGGGTGCGGGTGCAGGCGCGGGTGCAGGCGTGGGCGCAGGTGCAAGACGACGGGTCTGCGGTCGACCGCCTGTTACTCGGCCGACGGCGCGGTCGGGGTGGGGGTGGGCGCCGGGTTGCTCCAACCGAGATTGCGCGCCATCCGTTCCAGGGTCTCCAGAATTTGCACATACTGCTGCTCGGGGACGCCCTCGACGGTGACCGCCCGGGTCTTGTCGACGGTGGCGGCGAGGGCGGCGAGGGCGGTGCGGCCGGAGTCGGCAAGGGAGTATCCCGACGGCGAGAGCCCGACCCATCCGCTGTCCACGAGCTCTGCGAGATGTTCCTGCACGGTCTCGTCTTCGAGCGCCGAGAGGAACGGCGCGACCGCGGAGTCCAGTTGCGCGCCGGTGGCCGGCCCGCGGGAGAGCACGTTGAGCAACTGCCACTGGCGGCGCGTGACCCCGTGCTCCTCGAGGGCGTCTGCGAACCGCTCATCGATCAGGCGGTCGACGAGCTTGAGCCAGAAGCCGATGGGGCGATAGTCGGTCATGACAAGAGGGTAGTGCCAGTGAGTCTCACGCCCGCGATTCAGTATTCGAAGCGGAGCTCCTCGGGAGAGTCGCCGAGGCGGCGCGCCCGAAAGTTGGCCATGCGTCCACACCTTTGGGCGCGCTGCCAACTTTTCGCCGCTTGGTCTGTGGGCGGGACGATCGGGCGGTCTCGATACGGGCGCGGAGCGCCCTACTCGACCAGCGGGTCGCGCCTCACTCGGCGGGCGGGTGGCACCCTACTCGACCAGCGGGTCGCGCCTCACTCGACCAGCGGGTGGCGCCCTACTCGACCAGCGGGTGGCGCCCTACTCGACCAGCGGGTCGCGCCTCACTCGGCGGGCGGGTGGCACCCTACTCGACCAGCGGGATCTCAATACTCGAAGCCGAGCTCTTCGGGGTACTCACCGAGTGCGGTGAGGATGGTCGCGGCCTTCTGCAGGTGCGCGAGGGTGAGGCCGAGCACTCCCGGGCCGAAGCTGACGCGAGCGACGCCAAGCTCGGCGAGCTTCCTCAGCGACACCGAGGTGGGATTGGAGATCACCGACACCGGACCATTGATATCGCGGATGGCCCGCTCGACGAGCCCCTCGGTGGGCAGTCGCAGCACAAAGATGCTGGTGGCACCCGCATCCAGGTAGCGGTTGGCACGCTGCATTGCGCCCGCCCAGTCGGCCGGATTGCTCACCAGGGCGTCGACCCGCGCGTTGATCGCGAGCGGTACGCCGGCCGCATCGGCGGCGGCTCGAGCGGCCGCCACGCGTGCCACCGCGCTCTCGAGATCACGCAGAGGTCCGGATGCTGCCGCGAGCGAGTCCTCGATGTTGAGGCCTGCGGCCCCCGCGTCGACCAACCGCGCCACGTTGTCACGAACGCCCGAGGCATCCGCTGCGTAGCCCTTCTCGAAGTCCACCGAGACCGGAATCGTCACGGCACCGGAGATGATTCGCGCGGTCTCGAGGGCCTGCTCCACCGTGAGTCCCTCGTTGTCGGGCACGCCGTGGGCGAAGCTGATCGCATGGCTTGCGGTCGCGAGAGCCTGGACTCCCTTGGCCTGGGCCACGATGCGGGCGGTGACGGCATCCCAGATGTTGGTGACGATAAGCGGTTCGCCCGGGATGTGAAGGGAGGTGAGCAGGGCAGCCTTGTCGGCAGTGGAAGTCATTGCTTCAGCCTGTCACGAGGGCGGGCCCGGTGTCACCCGCCGGCCGATTGTTCCCGCTCGGAAGGAGTGGTCCAGAGCGAACGAGCACAGTCCTGACGGGAGGGAACAGTCGCTAATTGGAACGCGCTTTCACCGGGATCAGCAAGACGAGGCCGACCAGCAGCACGATCACGATGCCGAGGATGCCCCAGTACTGGGCTCCGGCCACGGCGACGAAGGTGGAGAACAGCAGCGGCGCGAGGAAGCTGACCGCGCGGCCGGTGGTGGCATAGAGCCCGAATACCTCGCCCTCCCGTCCGGCCGGCGTCACCCGTGCGAGGAAGGTGCGACTCGCGGACTGTGCCGGCCCAACGAAGAGGCAGAGGGTGAGCCCGCCCGCCCAGAACGCATTCGGTCCGAGGTCGTGGGCGAAGAAGACTCCGAGTCCGGCAATGATCAGCCCCATGAGCGACACTACGATCACCGGCTTCGCGCCGAATTTGTCGTCGAAGAGGCCGGAGATGAAGGTGCTGACGCCGGCCACCACGTTGGCCGCGATCGCGAAGATGATCACCTGGCTGCTGGAGAATCCGAAGGTGCCCTGGGCGAGGATGCCGCCGAAGGTGAACACTCCGACGAGCCCGTCGCGAAAGAGCGCGCTCGAGATGAGGAACAAAACCGTGTTGCGGCTCTCCCGCCACAGGTTTGCGATGTCCCGGAAGAGCACGACATAGGACTCGAAGAACCCGACCGTGGTGCGCCGATTCGCCCGGCTGATCTCCGGCACGGTGAACAGGATCGGCAACGAGAAGGCGAGGGTCCAGAGGGCGGCGATCACGGCGATGAGGCGGATGTTGAGGCCGTTGTCGTGCGGAACGCCGAGGAACCCACCCGAGCCGGCGGTCAACCCCACCAGGCCAAGCAACACGAACAGCAGCAGGACGATGCCGCCGAGATAGCCGGCGCCCCAGCCGAGCCCGGACACCCTGCCAACGGTCTTCGGGGTAGACACTTGCACAAGCATCGCGTTGTAGTTGACGGTGGCGATCTCGTAGAAGATGGTCCCCACCGAGACGAGACCGACCCCGAGCAGGAAGAAGGCGGGCTTTCCTTCGACGAAGAACATCAGGGCGGTCATGACGACAACCACACCGGTGTTGATGGCGAGCCAGAGTTTGCGGCGGCCCGAGCCATCCGTCCGCTGCCCGAGTACTGGCGCGATCAGGGCAACAATGACGCCGGCGATCGCGAGTCCGTAGCCGAGGCTCGAGGTGAGGGATGCCTCGGCCGCAGTGAACGCGCGGTGGGCGGCGCCGGTGGGCGAGGTCTCCGCATCGCGGGCGGCGACGATCGCGGGATCCACGAAGTAGCTCGAGGTGAGGTACACGGTGAATACGAAGGTCGTGATGACGGCGTTGAACGCGGCGCCTC
>JBBRDX010000203.1:0-4496 GCA_038203515.1 Actinomycetales bacterium
GTATTCGTCGAAGCAGTCTGCTGTGCCCTCGTAGGTCTGCAGCCGGTCGACGAGATCGGGGGCAACCTGGGAGAGGTATGTCGTGATCGTCGCTTCGGCATCCTCGCCCTCGATCACGAGCTCGTGGAAGTCCTCGTTGAAGACATCTCGCACGATCTTCACCAGGAGGTCGGGCTCGCTGTGCAGAAGGGCGGGAGCCTGCACGTTCTCGAGGGTCGCGCTGATCGCGGCCCACTGCGCCGTGAGGCGATTGACGTCGAGCGTGAGCTGTTCGTCGGTTGCACCCTCGGCAGCCGTGCGCACGATCACACCCACGTTCTCGGGAAGCACCTCTTTGAGGATCTTCTTGAGACGCGCGCGCTCCGTATCGGGCAGTTTGCGGCTGATGCCATTCATCGACCCGTTCGGCACGTACACGAGGTAGCGGCCGGGAAGGCTGACCTGGCTGGTGAGACGCGCGCCCTTGTGACCGACCGGATCCTTCGTCACCTGCACGAGCACCTTGTCACCCGGCTTGAGGGCGAGCTCGATACGGCGGGCCTGGCTCTTGCCGTCGGCGGAGTTCTCCGCTGCGGCCTCCCAGTCGACCTCACCCGAATAGAGCACGGCGTTGCGGCCGCGCCCGATGTCGACGAAGGCCGCTTCCATGCTCGGAAGCACATTCTGCACGCGACCGAGGTAGACGTTGCCGATCAGGCTGGCGTCCGCAGCCTTTGCGACATAGTGCTCGACGAGCACGCCATCTTCGAGCACGCCGATCTGGATGCGGTTGAACTTCGAGCGCACGACCATCTTGCGGTCAACGCTCTCGCGGCGGGCGAGGAATTCGGCTTCTGTGATCACCGGGCGGCGGCGACCAGCGTCGCGGCCGTCGCGGCGACGCTGCTTTTTCGCCTCGAGGCGAGTGGAGCCGCGCACCTTGGTGGGCTCGTTACTGAGTTCGGGTGCGGCGCGGGGAGTGCGCACCTTGACGACCGTGTTGGTTGGGTTGGAGTTACCGGTGCCCGAGTCACGGTCTTCATCGCCGGCACGACGGCGTGAGCGGCGACGGAGCGTCGTCTGCTCGCCGTCGTCATCCCTCTGGTCACGATCACTGCTCCGATCGTCAGCGCGATCGTTGGCTCTATCGTTGGCCCGATCATTGCGCGAGTTGCGAGAGTTTCTCGGTGCTCGGTTGTCTCGTGGCTCGTCATCGAAATCCTCGTCGCGTGCTCCCGATCTTGGCGGAAGCACGGGAAGATCGGGCGCCTGGAAAAGCAACGACGTGGTCGGGCGTGCGATCGCTGCCGTCTTCGGTGCCGCAGCAGTGGACTCGGTCGCCGTTTTTTCTTCCGCACCCGCTCCGTCGGACCGTGCGGCTGTGCGGCGCACCGGTGCGCGCTTCACCGGAGCGTCGGGCTCTACGGCAGCAGCAGTGTCGGCAGCAGCAGTGTCGACAGCAGCAGTGTCGGTCTTCGGCTGGGCGGCCTTCGGCTGGGCGACCTTCGGCTGGGCGACCGTGGCTTCCGGCGCCGTCGACTGCTCGAGCTTCGGCAGTTCGGGTGCCGCGGGCTGCTCGGGTTCTACCGGCTGCTCGGGTGATACCGGCTCCGGTGCTGCAGTGGCCTTGGATGCCCGACGCGAGCCGAAGAGGCGCGAGCGCCTTTTCGGCTCGTTCTGCGCCGAACCATCGTTGTTGTTTGTAGTTGTCTCCACCATCGCTGGTGCACTCCTAGCCCGGAACGGGAATCCGCGCGACCCGTCGGGTACTCTCTCGTCGCGGTTATCGACTCCGGCGGTTCTGGTCTCGGTCGATGTGCCGCTAATTCTTCGCTTCGAAACCGGCCCCCGGCCCCCGGTCGCTGTGACACGCTGGGGCTGGCTCTGGTCTCGGTCGCTTGTCTTGGTGATTCTGTTCGGAACTCGCTATCCGAAACGCGCTCGATGGGGATCGGTCCTTGGCGGATCGAAGCCGATTCAGCGCCGCCCGGTGTTGTGTTCGGCAACCCGCAGGTCTTGTCACACAGTGCCCGGTAAGCATTCTTTGGCGTCATATCGAGCGCGGCTCGGATGACTTCAACAAATTATCGCATGCCTTGCCAGTTACGCCGCATTTGGCTCATGCAATAATCCTCAGGGTGACCACGACCCCACCGGCATCCGTCTCCCGCCGTGGCATTCTCCCCCTCACAGTCGTCGGCGCAGTCGGTGTTCTCGTGTCCTTTGCCAGCACGGCGATCGCCTTCGTCGGCATCGAGTCGGCGAGCGGCATCCCCAAGCTGGTCGGGGCTGACAATGAGCTCGGGTATCCGTCGTCAACCTTCTCGATGGCGCTCTTTGTCATCGCCCTCACTGTGGGCGCCGCCCAGCTCGCGGGTGCCACGATCTCCCCCGCCTGGTGGCGGGCCCTGGCGACGATCTTCGCGGTGGGGCTGGTCTTTCAGATCTGGGCCGCCTACCTCGCTGTCGCCTTCCACCTCCCTGTCATCTGGCTGCTCGTGGCGCAACTCGTGCTCATGGCGATGGTCTTCGCGCTGGCCGTGCGGGGCCTTCGTCGGGACGGACGGCCACTCGAACTCGGGATTTTCCTGGCCGTGGCATCCGTCGCCGGGTTCTTCGCGGCCTTCCGCCTCACCGTCGACAAGGTCGGCACGTTCACCACCCCCGACGTCGCGCCGTCGTGCAACGTAAGCGTTCTCGTGCAGTGCGGCAAGAACCTCTCGTCCTGGCAGGGCTCGCTCTTCGGCTTCCCCAACCCGATTCTGGGTATCGGCGGATGGATGGTCATGTTCGTGATTGCGGTGCTCATCATCAGCGGGGTGACCTTCGCCCGCTGGTTCTGGATCGCCGTCAATGTGGGCATCACCCTCGCTCTTGCCTTTGTGATTTTCCTCATCACCGAGAGTATCTTCGCGCTGGGCACGCTCTGCCCCTGGTGCATGGCGACCTGGTCGGTGGTGATCCCGTCATTCTGGTTGATCACCCTCTACAACCTGAAGACCGGTCATATTCCCGCTTCGGCACGCGTACGTTCCATCGGAACCGCGGCGTACGGATTCGTGCCGCTCATCACCCTCGTGAGTTACGTAATCGTCGCCGCAATCGCACAGGTTCAGCTCGACGTCATCCACCGCTTCTAACGGCTCAATCGATCACCACTCAGCCCCCGTGATGGTCCACCCAGCTTCGCCCCGTAATTTTCGCCCGATTTTCATCCACCTCACAGAACGTTGGTTATCGACACATGGCTGCTTCCGGCACCTCGAACTCTCCCCAGGGCAAGAAGGATCGACGGGAGGCCGCTCGCGAGACGGCACGCCTCGAGCGCGAGGCCGAGAAGAAGCGACAGCGTCGCAACAAGATCGTGCTTCAGGGCGGTATCAGTGTTGCCATCATCGCGGTCATCGCGGTAGTCGTCGCGATCGTGGTGCAGCCCTCCGCGCCCGGCGCCCCCGGCCCGAAGAACATGGCGAGCAGCGGCATCCTGTTCACCGGCAAGAGTGGTGTGACCACTGCGACGACGACGGCGGCGGCCGCGGCGAACGGAAAGCCGAAGGCGACGAAGACCGACGCTTCGGACGGGCTCGCCCACATCGTCACTTACGTGGACTGGGCGTGCCCCGCCTGCAAGTCTTTCGAGGCCACCTACTCGTCCCAGATCCAGCAGCTGGTCGCGAACGGATCGGCCACCCTCGAGGTGCATCCCATCTCGATCCTCGACCGCAACTATCTCACGAGCAGGTATGCCAGCCGTGCGGCCAACGCGGCCGCGTGCATTGCGAACTACCAACCGTCAAAGTTCCTTGGTGCGCAGACGGTCTTCTATGACAGGCAGCCCAAGGAGGGAACGTCCGGGCTCACCGATACGCAGATCAAAGCGCTCGTGACAGAGGCTGGCATCAACGATTCCTCGATAACCAGCTGCATCAACTCAGAGGAGTTCAAGTCCTGGGTGAATACAGCCAGCCAGGTCACGACCTCCACCGCCTCGCTCGTCAATACGACCGCCGGTGGATTCTCGACCCCGACTGTGCTCGTCAACGGGAAGCGATGGGATGGCAAGGGCAACTTCCTGGAGTTCGCGGCTACTGCCGCCGGGATCACCACTCCCTCACCGTCACCCACGCCCTAGCCTTCGCACCCAGCGCCCTCAAGGGTCAACATCGCAGGCTCCGGACGCCCCGGAACAT
Organism: Actinomycetales bacterium; assembly: GCA_038203515.1. Taxonomy (GTDB): domain Bacteria; phylum Actinomycetota; class Actinomycetes; order Actinomycetales; family Microbacteriaceae; genus Lacisediminihabitans. Next base: position 4,170 of record JBBRDX010000203.1, read on the forward strand.
GCAAAGTTGACCCCTCAGGGTAGAGCCGCATGTCGAGTTGACCCCTCAGGGCTGGTCAGAGGCGGATCGGTCAGTCGAACCAGAGAGCGAGCTCGCGCGCGGCGGATTCGGACGAGTCCGAGCCGTGTACGAGGTTCTGCTGCACGCGCAGCCCCCAGTCCCGTCCGAAGTCGCCACGGATGGTGCCGGGCGCCGCGGTGGTGGGGTCGGTCGTGCCGGCGAGCGAGCGGAAGCCCTCGATCACACGCTCGCCCGTGACGCGCAATACTACGATTGCACCGCTCTCCATGAACTCGACGAGCGGCTCGTAGAACGGCTTGCCGAAGT
>JBBRDX010000204.1:0-4430 GCA_038203515.1 Actinomycetales bacterium
TCGATCGCGGTGATGCCGACCAATCCGGCATCCGCACGAAGAGCATTGACGACGCACGGAGCAAGGAGGATGGCCATCGCACCAGTGTAGTAATCAGCCGGGTGCAGCAATCGACAGATCAGGCGTGCGTGGGCAACAAGATCCTCGGGATGCTGTGTCCACGCCGTGGCGTCCGGTAGATGTCGACGGCAGAGGGCGGGATGAACCAGGGCACTCCGTCTTTCATCGTGATCTCCCATCCGTTGTCGTGCACCGCGTGATGATCGGACGAGCAGAGCGGAATCGCGTTGGCAATATCGGTGCGCCCGCCGTCACGCTGGTACCACCGGATGTGGTGCACCTCGGTCCACTCCGGGGGTCGCCCGCAGGCCGCACAGGTGGGGTGGATCTCGAGAATGGCGAGCTTCTGCTTCGGCGTGAACAGTCGCTGTTCCCGCCCCAGGTCGAGGATCTCGCTCGGCCCGCCCATCACGATCGGAATGATCCCCGCCTCCGCGGCCATCCGGCGAGCGGTTCCGGCAGAGATCGGCTGCTCAATGCCATCGACGGTGGCCCCACCGAGGCCGGTAAGCAGGCTGTCAAGCGTCATCCGCACGACGAGTGTCGTCTTCGGCATCGGAGATACCGTGTTCGGGCAATTGCTCACATGCGCGAATAGCTCGAGCATGCCATCGGAGGCCATCTGCTGGCGAGTGCGGATGTCACACAGCGCGCGCAGATCGGTCTCCCCGTCCGATTGGCAGTCGAAGAGGCTCTCACTCTTCTTTCCCGTGTGATGAAGGGTATTGATGTAGGTGTCGACGAAGCCGCGCACCGTTGCCGCGGTCAGTGGGTCAAGATCCCAGGTGAGTCGGGACATACCGCTGGCCAGCTCGATGAAAGAGAGTGCTCGACGCGAGACCAAATCCTCTTCACGCGAGGCGATGCCATCGGAATCGAGCCTGTCTCGGCAGCAGATCGCAAACCGACGCACCAGGTCAGCCGGCTGAGAGCGGGCGAATTCTGCCATGGCTGCTTCAGCGACGACCAGGTCATCGTGATGCGCGCGCGGACTGGCCTGATCCAGGTTCGAGATGATGACGGCCGCGGAATCCATCGGGATGTCGCCGGTCGCGAGGGCGTCTGCCAGATACGGGTATCGAGGTTCCAGCGTTTCGCCGGTGATGCTCACCCCTGCAGCGGTCGCGGAACCGACCGTCACGTAGCGAGCAGCGTCTGCCCGGGTTATGCGCCCGATGGTCACCACCAGTGCCGCAGCGCCGGATGCTCGCATCCGTGATGCGAGACCGTTCGAACCGAGAGAGGAGCAGGATCGTTCGGCAATTTCCGCGCTGAGTCGGGCGATATCCGCGTCGTCGGACCGACGACTTTCACACCGGTCGGCGAGGGCACGCATCAGCTCACTGTCAGTGAGTCTCGCTGCGCTCACGTCGGTGACGGTCGGGGTTGCCATGCCATAACTATCGCAGTGACCACCGACATTTCCGGACCTAAAAATGCTGCTGATCAGGACTTCCTGTGGATGACAGTTACGCGGACCCTCCTGTGGAGGAGAGGTCAGGCCGTGCGTGACAAGCTGATGCCCACAGTCGCGTTATTGTGCGCCGCCCCTTCGGCCCGCCGCCTCGACCCGCCATCGGCCTCGGCGTTCCGAGCGCGGTTCTCGGCGCCCCGGTGCCGCCCCCGTGCCGCCCCGTGCCACTCGGCGAGCCCTTCGAGACCGCGGGGTAGGGGCGCCGATGAGCGGGGTCTCGACCAGCGTATGCGAGTGGCGGTCTCGATACGGTCGCTAGGAGCGTGGGTCAGTAGCCGCATAATCCGCCTTGGGGCCCAGTTCGCAATGGCCATGCGGCGCCGGGACGGGCTAAACCTCGTCGTGTGAGTTGGCGGGATTCAGTGATCGCTGGCTTGCTGCCGACTGAAAAGAGGGCCAGAGCCGCCAGACGCCGTCGAGCTGGGTTGTCCACGGGGTGGTGGGGTGGTGCTTTAGGTCCCCAGCCGGGGTACCAGGCCGTTTTTCGCGGCCAAGAGTGCTCGGGTTTGCATGCTGTGTAGCTTCATCAGGTTGTGGCAGGCGGCGATGAGGTCCCACTCGTGGGCGGCTTGGTCCAGGCCGCGCAGCAGAACGAATTTGCCTTGCCGGGTGTGAATCTGACCGAACACGGGCTCCACGATCGCTTTGCGCCGCGCATACACCGCACGGCCCTTCTTCGTTTTGAGTTTGCGGGCCATCCGTTCTCGCAGCGTCGCATCAGCGGGGATCCGACCCCGGGGAACCTCGGGAACACGTTCACCATGCTTCACGCGTCCGGTCGCGATGAAAAACTCCGTCGTGCCACCAGTGTCCGTGTGAAGGGTCTTCGCGTAGTCCAAGTTCGCTGCTGAACAATACCCGGCATCAGCCAGGACCTGCCCGGGCAGAACCCCCACCGTTTCGTAGAGTTTGTCGATCAGCGGCACGACTTGTTCAACATCCACGGCGATGTTCGTCAACGTTGTTGCGACGATGACTTGGTGATCTTGATCAACGATGGCCTGCGCGTTATAGGCGTAGTGGAAGGACCCGTCGGCGGTTTTCATGATGCGAGCGTCCGGGTCGGTGAAGTTGCGTTGTGCTGTCGGTACGACGACCGCGTTCGTCGCCGCATCCTCACCCTTTTTCGCGACCGTCTCGTCGTCAGCACCCTTGTCGCGGGCCTTCTTCTCCGCGTCTTTCCTCGCCCGCGCGGCCGCGTCGGCTTCTAACGCGGCCCGCGCTTCGGCGAGTTTGACCAGGCGGGACTCCCGCCGGGCCAGCTCCGGAGGCAACTCGTCACCGCGTTTGTCCTTCCCGAATCGGGCGTCTTCCGCCTCATCTGTCGCGTCCGCGTCAGCGAGCAGCGCGGACACCTCATCCGCGAGGACTTTCTGCTTCTCCGTCAGGCGGGCGTAACTCATCGCTTTGCGCCGGGACGCGTTCGCACGCACCTTCGTTCCATCCAGGGCGACCTGTCCCAGTGACACCATCCCGGCCGCGCGGCAGAGTTCCAACGCCTGCAGGAACACATTCCCCAGCGCCGAGAGATGCCGTTTTCGAAACCGGGCGATGGAACGAAAATCGGGGGCCTGCTGCGCGGCCAACCAACGAAACGCAACCACATCCACACACACCCGCTCCAGTTCTCTGGAGGAGCGTACGCCAACGCAATACCCATAGAGAAGGACGCGGACCATCAAACGCGGGTCATACGGCGGCTGACCCTTCGTCTTCGCATACGACGAATAGAACTTCTTCAAGTCGAGTTGCGTTTCGACGATGTCCGCGATGAACCGCGACAGGTGATTCTGCGGAAGCCATTCATCCAACGACGGCGGCACCAACATCACTGCGGCCGGCTCAAACGCCCGGAACCGCTTATTCACGCCCGCCCCAGCCTCCACACCAGCATCGACAGGGTCGACGTGCTCAAGCTCAGCCGCGGGAAACAGACCATCCGAATCGCTCATAAGCAATTTTCCCAAACCCACGCCCGAAGCCCGGGAAATCGCCCGGCGTTTTAAACTCTGCCGTTACTGACCCACGCTCCTAGGGGGCTGGTTTCTTCGCACGCCGCGCCCTGACCATTGCAGGAATGGCGAACGTCACGATCGCGAGGACCAGGACGATTGCGTAGATAACCAATGTTCCCAGCCGCCATGCGCCCGGCAAATTCAACGCGACACCGAGCAGTGCCAGCTGAAGAAGAACTGATATACCCTCCCATTTTTCGCGCCTCCGCCTCTTAGGGTCCCGAGATGATGCCATCAGACACTGAACCGTTCCGGGTTTCATGCTTCCGTTTTGTTGGCGGCGTCGTCGTTTAGCGGGCCGGTAGTTTCAGCGTAGTAGTTGGTCTCGTATTCCTCCGGTGGGATGTCGCCGAGTGAGCTGTGGAGGCGCCGGTTACTGTACCAGTCGAGCCAGTCGAAAGTGAGTTCCTCCTCATCGGCGAGGGTCTTCAACGGGGCGGAGGAGAACGGCGAGTTCTTCGCTACCGCCTCATTCTTATAAAGCCCCATCACCGTTTCAGCGACAGTCGTAGGCGTCGCCGATGGTCCCGATCGAGGCGAGCAGGCCCTCCAACGCGAGTGTCTCGGTGAATTTGATCGATGTGTATTGGGCAGGCGTCGCTGTGATGGATCATCCCGCGCGCCACCGGGTGACCTGCCGTATCGCGTCGCCATATCGCCATCTTCAAACACTCCTCGACGAATGGAGTGTCTTTCACCGTCGACGCCGACCAGCCGACGATCGACCGAGAGAACAGGTCGATAGCGAACGCGACGTAGACGAACCCGGCCCACGTTACCCATTAATTAGGTGAAGTCGGTCACCCAGCTGTGGTTCGGGTGCGGGGCGGAGAAGTCCCGCTTCAGCAGGTCCGCTGCGCGAGTCGCTTGCTTCCCGTGGC
>JBBRDX010000205.1:0-4429 GCA_038203515.1 Actinomycetales bacterium
ATCGGAGCGGCACTCATTCTGGGAGGCCGAATCTACAAAGGCTCAGCAGGATTAGCTGGAGAAATCGGACACAATCGACTCGAAAACAACGCGGAGCTGTGTCGCTGCGGTAGCCGAGGGTGTCTTGAGGCAGTGGTTTCAGTAGACAGTGTCCTCGCGCAGCTAGCCCACAGTCATGAAGGCGTCACCATCGACCGAATCGACAGCCTCCCCTTCGCAGACGAAATCACGGACCGCATCTTCAGCGACGCCGGTCGCACTGTGGGTCAAGCCTTGTCCTCGCTGTGCAACCTGCTCAACCCCAGTCTCTTAGTGGTCGGCGGCACCCTCGGAACGGCCAATCCTGCGCTTCTCACCGGCATCAGACTGGGTATCGATCAATATGCGCAACCTGCAGCAGCTCAAGGAATGACCGTTGCAGCGGCAGAACACGGAAGCCGAGCCGAACTCGTTGGAGCGCTTTATCTCGCCGCCCGCGCGACTTTTTGACGACCGGAAAAGACGACGCTACACGTCGTCACCGCCTGACTCGGACCGAAAGGCAGACGAACGTCGGCACGGACGATCGTCAAGAGCTCTCCCAGGTCAGCCCGCTCGTCTGTCTCTGACGGGCAATCGAAAATCATATGTAGGTCCGCATACTTATGACGCTGGCCTCCATGATCATGGGCGCCCTCACTGGATTCTCTCGCACGGCCGCCTTGAGTGCCGAAGTCACCGTTAAGGATCACGAAGTACGTGATGCCGAACAAGGCCACCGACCGTCCGATGTCGACTTCGATCGCGGCGACGATTTCGGTCGAAATTCGCATGGCGCCCCGACCGCCCAAGCATTGCCGACAAGCGCGATGAGTACGGCGGCGATCACCGGGCCTGCGTGGTCGGAGATGTTGCTCGTCGCCGACAGTGACCCATTTACGCTCTGCCGCTCGGCGACGAGAACAGCCTCCTGCACCAGTCCCGTGGATGCGGGCCGGAAGAAAGCACTCGCCTCACCGTTACCCGCCTGCAGCAGGACCATCGCCCAAAGCGCCGGGGCATGCCGCGTCAAAATCAGCGCAACGCACCCTGCGTGCACAACCGCACCAAATCGCTGGTGACCATGAGGCTCTTGCGCGGCAATCGGTCAGCCCAGGCACCGCCGAGCAGCACAAAAACGACCAGCGGGACAGTCCGACCGGCGAGCACCAACCCGAGGGCGGCAGCGGAATGGGTTGTCGCGAGCACAGCGAATGCGACGGCGATCGGCGCGATCTAATCGCCACGCGTGCTCACAGACTGCGCGAGAAAGATCCGCCGAAACTGTGACTCGCGCAGCAGAGTAAGAGCAGACATTGCCTCGACTCTAAGGAGTCAGATTCAACACGCAGAAGAAATGCCCCCGCCGGGCCGAGTCGGGCCACCGCGATCGCCTATCGGTCAGAACTCAAGTCACAGGTTTTGTCGCCCTGGATCAGCGCACAGTCGCAATCGACTGCACACCCCACCGTTGGCGGTTGCCTGAGCTCTCGACGCAACCCGCACGCCGGACCGATCAGGGGACGCTCTCTGGCGGTTACGGGCATCAAGCAATCTGCAAAACGCTCGATGCCCGGATAGGTGCCGACATAAAGCCCGATGACCGGGCGTCATACGCACGAGGACAGCACGAATAGCAGCATCACACCGTTTGTCCGAAGTGTGGTGGCGAAACGCGCAGTGCGACTGCCTCGGAGAACCCCGGAATTTCGGGGTGTCCGGATGTGGCAATTTGTCCGAACCGTCCTGGCACGCGACAACCTCTGTCGCTCGCCATCCGTTCTCGGATTTTGACACTCAGTCTGGACAAGGCACGTTATTGCACGATCTGCCGCGGTAGCGATCTCGCTGACTAATGGTTTCCCAAACGAAGAACACAGGAAACTCAAAAGACCCGTTCCTACATGCGTATTTACTGTGACGATTGTCAGTTCTCACTCAAACTGCTTCTGTTGATCGTCGGTCTACTTGGAGGGTTGGTCGCGAAGTCGTTCGCCGACGGCGTTTCTTACGTCGCTTCCTCGCCGACCCGGCTTATTGCCAACGACCCCTCGAATCCGATCGTATTGAACTCTGATCCGTCGTCGGCCCACCACGTGCCGCCTGACTACACCGTGTTCTGGATTGGCATGCTCGTCGTTGCGCTCGGCGTGATCGTTGTGATGGCGGGAATTCGCGTCGCGTTACCCAAGCGTCGCGCGGCCTGACACCCGAGGCGTTGTGACCACTACGGTGAGCGCCCGATTTCAAGCGCACACAAGAGTGGACCACGGGCCTTCTCAGGCCCGATCGGGCGCCCCGCACACCGGATCGTCTGCGGCGCAGTTCGAGAGCGAAAGCGATCCTGGCATTGCGGAGCTCGAGGTGTGTCACAAGGGGAGGGTCCGCCGGGCGCTGGACAACAGGTGTATTGGTTCGTTCAGGATATTACTCCGCTGCCTACTTTTGACTGATTCCAGAAAACATGGCAGGCTGACGTCGTGGACGCGGAGTTGAATGTTGGTCAGTTGCTTCAGGAAGCACATCTGCGCGTGACGCGTCCGCGCATGGCTGTTCTGAACGCTGTTCATGCACATCCGCACTCGGACACCGAATCGATTATCCGCGCCGCGAGGGCTGTGCTCCCGGAACTGTCCCACCAAACCGTTTACGACTCTCTCCGAACCCTGACGGCCGCCGGCTTATTGCGGTGCTTTCAGCCAGCCGGATCGCTCGCACGCTACGAATTTCACGTTGAGAACAATCATCACCATGTCGTCTGCCGCCGCTGCGGTTTCATCGCCGATGTCGACTGCGCGGTCGGCACGGCATCTTGCTTGACTCCGTCTAACGATCACGGGTTCGTGATCGAAACCGCGGATGTCATCTACTGGGGTCTATGCCCCAGTTGCTCGAGCTAGCACAGCTCCTGATCACAACGATCAGCAACCCTGGAGGGAATTCCATGACCGAAAACCACGGTATCGTCACTACCGACGACGATACGACCCAGCCAATCGAAGACGCCTGCCCCGTCGCCCACGGGCAGGACTTGCCACGTCAGAGCCGAGGTCCAGCAAACAGCGGATGGTGGCCGAACCGCCTCAATCTGAAGGTCCTGGCGAAGAACCCCGCCGTGGCCAATCCGCTCGGCGCGGACTTCGATTACGCCGAAGCCTTCGAGTCTCTGGACCTGGCTGCGGTGAAGACGGATATCGGGAAGCTGCTCACGACCTCCCAAGACTGGTGGCCGGCCGACTTCAATAATTACGGCCCCCTCGTGATCCGGATGGCGTGGCACGCGGCGGGCACCTACCGCATCTACGACGGTCGTGGGGGCGCCGGTACTGGCCAGCAACGTTTTGCACCGTTGAACAGCTGGCCGGACAATGCGAACCTCGACAAGGCGCGCCGGCTATTGTGGCCGGTCAAGCAGAAGTACGGCCGCACCATCTCCTGGGGCGACCTTATAGTCCTCGCTGGCAACGTCGCCCTCGAGACGATGGGCTTGACAACCTTCGGCTTCGGCGGCGGCCGAGTCGATGCATGGGAACCAGACGACGATGTTTTCTGGGGTCCGGAAACCACCTGGCTCGGCGACGAGCGCTACCACGGAGACCGCGAGCTGGAGAAGCCAGTGGCCGCCGTGCAAATGGGCCTCATTTACGTGAACCCGGAGGGCCCGGACGGCAACCCCGATCCGCTCGCCTCGGCACGGGACATCCGCGAGACATTCAAGCGCATGGCGATGAATGACGAAGAGACCGTGGCCCTGATCGCTGGCGGCCACACCTTCGGTAAAACCCACGGCGCCGCCCCCGACAGCCACGTCGGCCCAAGCCCGGAGAATGCGGACCTTGCAGAACAGGGTCTGGGTTGGGCGAACAGTTTCGGCACCGGTAAGGGCGACGATACGATCAGCTCCGGCCTTGAAGTGACTTGGACCTACAACCCGACCCGCTGGGACAACGAGTACTTCCAAATCCTGTTCGGCTACGAATGGGAGCTGATGAAGTCCCCCGGGGGAGCCCACCAGTGGCGGCCGAAAAACGATGGAGGCGCCGGCACGGTGCCACTGGCCCACGACGCCTCGAAACGACAGGAGCCGCGCATGCTCACCACCGATATCGCGCTGCGCGTCGACCCGTCCTACGAATCGATCTCGCGCCACTTCAGGGACGACCAGGACGCGTTCTCGGATGCGTTCGCCCGGGCCTGGTTCAAGCTGACCCACCGCGACATGGGTCCCAAAACGCGATACCTCGGACCCGAAGTGCCCGAGGAGTCGCTGATCTGGCAGGATCCGCTGCCCGAGGCGAACAGCGAGCCCATCAGCGCCGCGGAGATCGCGGCACTCAGGGAGCGCATCCTCGCTTCGGATCTGACCGTCTCCCAGTTGGTTTCGACCGCATGGGCGTCAGCGTCAAGTTTC
>JBBRDX010000206.1:0-4396 GCA_038203515.1 Actinomycetales bacterium
TGGCGATCCTGTTCGTCGTCACCGCGGTTATCGGCCGCTGGCGTTTCCCCCTCATTGGCACGGCACTGCTTCTGGTGAGTGGCCTGCTCATCGGATCCGTGTACCCCTGGATCGTGCAGAAGTTCCAGGTGGAGCCGAACGTGCGCACGCTCGAAGCGCCCTACATCCAGCGGAATATCAATGCCACCAGGGATGCCTACGGCGTCGCCGGTGTACAGGAAGAGGCCTACTCGGCCAAGACGGATGCAAAGCAGGGTGCGCTCCGCAACGACGTCGACACCACAGCGTCGATCCGCATCATCGACCCGGCCCTGGTCTCGGATGCTTTCGGCCAGCTCGAGCGCATCAAGCAGTATTACCAGTTCAACAAGTACCTGGATGTGGATCGATACACGATCAACGGCAAGTCCCAGGACACCGTGATCGCTGTGCGGGAGCTCAACCAGTCCAATACCAACGCCGCTCCCAGCTGGTACAACAACACCCTCGTCTACACCCACGGCTACGGCGTGGTCGCGGCCTATGGCAACCAGCGCTCGAGCGAAGGCTTGCCCGTGTTCCTGGAGTCGGGCATCCCCGTGACCGGTGATCTTGGTAAATTTGAGCCGCGCATCTACTTCGGTGAGGAATCACCGGTCTACTCCATCGTGGGCGGTCCCAAGGGCGGCAGCAAGATTGAGCTCGACTACCCCGCGGGCGATTCCAATGCCAACCAGAACGCGACGACCACCTTCTCGGGCAACGGTGGGCCGAAGCTCGACAACGTGTTCAAGAAGCTGATCTACGCCATCAAGTTCCAATCGGAGCAGATCTTCCTCTCTAACGGAGTCAACGACCAGTCGCAGATCCTCTATACGCGAAACCCCGCAGACCGCATCCAGAAGGCGGCGCCCTACCTCACCCTCGACAGCGACCCGTATCCGGCGGTCGTCGACGGTCGGGTGAAGTGGGTCGTGGACGGATACACGACCAGTGCGAGTTATCCGTACTCGGCGATCCAGCAGCTGAGCAATGCGATCTCGGACACCTACACGCCGACCCCGCAACTGGCGCTGGATGACATCAACTACATCCGCAACTCGGTGAAGGCCACCGTGGATGCCAACAACGGCAAGGTGACGCTCTACGCCTGGGATGACAAGGATCCGATCCTCAAGACCTGGCAGAAGATCTACCCGTCGACGGTGAAGCCCATCAGCGCGATCTCCTCCGACCTGATGAGCCACGTGCGCTACCCGGCGGACCTGTTCAAGGTGCAGCGCGAGATCCTCGGCGCTTACCACGTGACCGATCCGAGCACGTTTTACTCCTCGAGCGACGCGTGGACTACGCCGGACGACCCCACCAAGTCCGGGGGGGCGCCTCCTCTGCAGCCGCCGTACTACCTCACGATGAAGCTCCCGGGCGCGTCGAAGTCGGCGTTCTCGCTCTACTCCACCTACATCCCGAGCTCGAAGGGAGCCGGTACAAGCAACATCCTCACCGGTTACCTGGCAGCGAATGCGGATGCGGGCTCCACCAAGGGGGAGGTGGCGAAGGGCTACGGCAAGCTGACGCTCCTCGCCCTGCCGAAACAGAACTCGGTGCCCGGCCCCGGCCAGGTACAGAGCAACTTCAACACGGATACCGCGGTCGCCAACCAGCTCGCGCTGCTCCAGCGCGGCAACACGACGGTCGACCTCGGCAACCTGCTGACAGTTCCGGTCGGTGGCGGGCTGCTCTATGTGCAGCCGGTTTACGTCAAGTCGAACGCGGCAACGAGTTACCCGATCCTGCGCAAGATCCTGGTGTCGTTCGGTGACAAGGTGGCGTTCGAAGACACCTTGGATGCCGCCCTCAACACCCTGTTCGGGGGGAACTCCGGCGCGAGCGCCGGTGACGGCGGAGTGACACCGACTCCGACGCCTTCGCCGTCCCCCGGTACCGGTACCGGCACACCCACCCCGGGCACGGGAGCGACGAGCGCCGCGCTCAAGGCCGCCCTCGCCGACGTGCAGACTGCACTCACCGCCCGTGCTGCATCGCTCAAGTCCGGGGACCTCAGTGCGTACGCAACCGCCGACGCCGCTCTCGTGACCGCCCTGAACAAGGTGTTCTCGCTGGAGCGGTAAACCGACCTCCATCCCGTGGTAAGCTTTTAGACGTGACGCGGGGTGGAGCAGTTCGGTAGCTCGCTGGGCTCATAACCCAGAGGTCGCAGGTTCAAATCCTGTCCCCGCAACAAATGCTCAAGCACAAAAGCACGACCTACGAAAGGCCCGGAATCATTCTGATTCCGGGCCTTTCGGGTTGAGCCCCTCATGTTCGCCCTGTTGCGCGGTGTCGGCGGGAGCCGCACCCCGACGCTGGAGATGATTATTGCGCGCCTGGACGGGACTGGACGGACCGGGCTAGGGCGGCCAACTCGCCGCGGGATCGTGCCCCGGCCTTCGCGAGGAGGTTGGAAACGTGAAACTTCACAGTGTTCTCACTGATCGCAAGCTCGATGGCGATCTCACGATTTCTCGCGCCCGACGACACCAACGACAGGACTTCGCGCTCTCGTTGTGACAGTTCGACGGTGTCTGCGAGGGGCTGTGGTTCGACCGGGGGATCCAGCGGAAGCCGGATGTCGAGGGATGAACCCCAGCCAGCCACCGCGGAGACGGCCAGTTCCCCGTTGAGCGATGCAACGCGTTCCGCTATGGGGCGCAGGGAGTCGTCATGGACGGTGAGCTCACCCTGGCCGTCATCCCGGATGCCGATCAGCAGGTTGAGCCCGTCGCAGTCCCATTGGATCCGCACTCGCTGGGACTGGCCAGAGTCGACAAAAGCGAGAACTGCACTGCGCACAATTGCCCGTGCGGCGTGAGCGACCTCACCGGGAAGGGCGCGCCCGGTGGTCGGCGGTTCCACGAACTGCACGTCCAATTTTCCAAACCGCGCCAGGGGTCGTAGATCGTTTCGCAGGCGAGCAAAGGCTCCAACGACCGGTTCGAGTGTCGTGCTGCGCTGTTGGTCGGTGACCATTCTCAATCCGACCAGCGCGGTCGTGGCTACATCGATCGCCATCGTTCGCGCCGCCCTGTCTTCCAGCCGGGTGGATCGCAGCATCGCCAGAAGCGATTCCAGCGTGACCGCATGACGGTCAGCCTGTTCGGCGATAGCACGCGAGTGCTCGTGCACGAGCTGCCGCGAGGCAGGGGAAGGGAGCAGGTCTTCTGGAACCATGGAGCTAGCCTACCCATTCGAAAGTTCCCATACTTTTGGGTAGGTAAGACTGTTGGATCGAATGGGGGTGCCGCTGGCTGCGCCGGCGCAGGGTTGACGAATGGAAGAAGTAGAAGTGGGCATCGAATCCTCGCTCACCCGAATCAGGGGAGAGATCGACACCGTCGTCGAACGGCTGGCACGCGACGAGACACGCGCGCTGGCACGTGTCGTAGATCTCGTCGCAGCCGCACCGCGCATCTTCGTGCTCGGAGCGGGTCGGTCCGGGCTTGCGCTTCGGATGACGGCCATGCGCCTCATGCACCTCGGTCTCGAAGTGCACGTCGTCGGTGAGGTCACGACTCCGGCGATCGTGGAGCACGATCTGCTTGTCACGGCGAGCGGCTCTGGCACCACCGCCGGAATCCTCAGGGCGGCGCACACGGCGATCGAGATGGGAGCACAGGTCGCGGCGATCACCACCGCAGCCGAGTCGCCCCTGGCGCAACTGGCTATCGCGACCATCGTGGTTCCCGCGGCCGCGAAGCTCGATCGCAGTGCGACGGCGTCGACGCAATACTCCGGAAGCCTCTTCGAGCAGGTCGTCGTACTCCTCGGTGATGCCCTCTTCGATGCTCTCTGGCAGCGCAGCGGATCTACCGCTGACGAACTCTGGCCCCGTCACGCGAACCTCGAGTAGCGCTTCCGACACCGAACACCACCCCTCTTTTTTCACCCCACCCACCCGCAATGCAAAGGAACAACATGAAACTGCAATTCGCCATGGACACTCTCACCACCGAGGCCGCGCTGGAACTGGCCGCCGCCGCTGCACCATACGTCGACATCCTCGAACTCGGAACCCCGCTCATCAAGAGCGCCGGACTTTCGGCCGTCACTGCCATCAAGGCAGCACATCCCGACAAGATCGTGTTTGCTGATTTGAAGACGATGGATGCCGGAGAGCTCGAGGCAGACACCGCTTTTGCAGCCGGTGCCGATCTTGTCACCGTGCTCGGCGCCGCCGGAGACAGCACCATCATCGGTGCTGTCAAGGCAGCGAAGAAGCACGGCAAAGGCATAGTCGTAGACCTCATCGGCGTGGCCGACAAGGCCGCTCGTGCGAAGCAGGTTGTCGCATTCGGGGTCGAGTTCGTCGAAATGCATGCCGGTCTCGACGAGCAGGCTGAGGAAGGCTTCACCTTCG
>JBBRDX010000207.1:0-4393 GCA_038203515.1 Actinomycetales bacterium
TGGTGCCGGTGCCGTCGGCCACGCCGCCATCCAGCTCGCCCGCTGGGCCGGAGCGACAGTGATCACGACCATCAGCTCTCCGGCGAAGGCCACCCTGGCGAGGGCAGCGGGCGCCCACAGCGTCGTCGACTACCGCGAGACCGATGCCGCGCTCGAGATCCGCCGACTCGCCCCGCATGGCGTCGACCTGATCGTGGAGGTCGCCCCCGACAAGAACGCCGAGCTCGACAGCAAGGTTATCGGCAATCGGGGTTCGATCGCTGTTTACGCAAGCAGTGGCGATCCGCTGGTGCTCGACATTCGTGCGCTGATGACGCTGAACGTGCGTTACCAATTCCAGTTGCTGTACACCCAGGGGCAGGATGTGCGGGATGCCGCCGCTGTGGACATCAACGCCGCCACCGCCGACGGTGCCCTGCCTATTGGTGACGACGCCGGCCTTCCGCTTCACCGGTATTCGCTCGCCGAAACTGCCGAGGCCCATGCGGCCGTAGAGGACGACATTGTGGGCAAGGTGCTGATCGACGTGGGACGGGTCTGACCGTCGCATTTTTCTGGGTAACTGCTGGGCATACTCGGGCGACCTGCGGTGTTGGCTTCCAGTGGACACGTAACGGAACGCAAGGAGACCAGCACTATGACTCACGTACCCACCATCACCCTGAACAACGGGGTCGTCATCCCGCAACTCGGATTCGGCGTCTACCAGATCACCCCGGATGACACGAAGCAGGCGACCCTCGACGCCCTCGAGGTGGGCTACCGCCACATCGACACCGCCGAAATGTATGGCAACGAGAAGCAGGTCGGCGAAGCGGTGGCAGCATCGGGGCTCGACCGCTCTGAGATCTTCGTCACCAGCAAACTCAACAACGGATTCCACGCCCGGGATGCCGCGGTCGCGGCCTTCGACGGCACCATGGAGGCACTCGGATTCGACTACCTCGACCTGTTCCTCATCCACTGGCCTCTGCCCACGATCAGCGACTTCGTCGGGACCTGGAAGGCCATGCAGGAGCTCTATGAGTCGGGACGGGTGAAGGCGATCGGCGTCTCCAACTTCCAGGAGGCCCACCTGCAGCGACTGTTCGATGAGACGAGCATCGTGCCCGCGGTCAACCAGATCGAGGTGCACCCGTATCTGGCCCAGGACACTCTGCGCGCATTCGACACGGCTCATGGCATCGCGACGGAGGCCTGGTCACCGATCGCCCAGGGCAAGGTGCTCGACGACCAGGTCATCGTCTCGATCGCCGAGAAAGTCGGCAAGTCCCCTGCGCAGGTCACTCTTCGCTGGCATATCCAGCGCGGCGATATCGTCTTCCCCAAGTCGGTCACCCGCTCGCGGGTCGAAGAGAACTTCGCGATCTTCGACTTCGAACTGTCGGATGACGACATCCAGTCGATCACCGAACTCGATCGACACGAGCGCACAGGCCCCGATCCCGACACCTTCGACTACGTGCCGAAGAACTGAGAGTGGGGACCCACGCGCTTGTTCTCGCGGGCGGCGGTATCGCGGGAATCGCATGGGAGGTGGGTGTGCTCCGCGGGATCGAAGAGAAAGAACCGGGGGCCATTGTGCGTCTCCTCGGGCCCGAATCGACGTTCATCGGCACCTCCGCCGGCTCTGTCGTGGCCTCCCAGATCGCCGGGGGGGTGTCCCTCTGCACGCTGTTCAACCAGCAGCTGGAGCAGCACAGCCCAGAGGTGGGCGCGGAGTTCGACGTGCAGGAATTCCAGGAGACGCTCGCACGGCTCCTCGACGGGGTGACCTTCGCCGAGGAGGGGCGGCGACGGGTTGGTCGGTTCGCCCTGGATGCCATCACCGCGTCGCCCGGAGATCGTCGTGCGATCATCAGGGCGCGACTGACCGTGCGTGCCTGGCCCGATCGGCGACTGCTGGTGACCGCGGTGAATGCGGAGACGGGCGAGTTGCGCGTCTTCGACCGGGATTCCGGCGTCGATCTGGTGGACGCCGTCTCGGCGAGCTGCGCCGTTCCCGGGATCTGGCCGACCGTCGAGATCGACGGCCACCGCTACACCGACGGAGGAGTGCGCACTATTGCGAATGCGGATCTTGCCGCCGGATCGGATCCGGTGCTCATCCTTGCTCCACTCGCCGAGGCGAACCTTCCGGTTGCCATCCCGGCACATGAGCTCGCCACGCTCGAACCGGCACGCGTAAAAGTCGTATGCGCGGATGGCGGGTCGGTAGCCGCGTTCGGCAGCAACCCGCTCGATCCCGCCACCGCGGCCGTTTCAGCGCGTGCTGGTTATGGGCAGGGCCGACGGATCGCAGCGGACGTCGCAGAGTTCCTCAGCCAATCCCCGGGTTTTTGATGCCGTCGCGAGGGTTGCGGGCTGGTCACAAGCCGCGCGACTTCGCCTGTCGCGGAAAAGCTGGAGTTCTCCGGCATTGGAGGTCAAGATGAGTCCACGCCATTTGCGAGAGGAACACGACCATGGGATTCCTGGACCGCCTGTTGGGCCGCGACGAAGAATCGACAGAACGCAGACCCGCACCCGCACCGCGTCGCAGCGATGACGAGATTGCTGTCGAGCGCTACGAGTACCTGCTGCGCACGGCACCGCCCGAGACCATAGAGAAAGTGCACACCGAGGCCTTCTCCAAGCTGACACCCCAGCAGCGCGACATCCTGTTCGACAAGCTCACCGCGAACGCCAACACCAACGAGAGACCTGCGGATGCCGAGCCGGCGACACTCGCGAAGGCGGCCACGCGCGCGGAAATTCAGCAGCCGGGCACCCTCACCCGCACGCTTGGCGGTTCGGCCTTCGGCGGCGCCGGCGGGCCGGGTCTCGGCGGAATGTTCGCGAGTTCGCTTCTCGGAAGCGTCGCCGGCTACGTGATCGGATCCGCTCTGGTGAGCAGCTTCATGCCGATGGACTACGGCAATAGCAGCCCAGACGCGACTGCCGACGAGAGCGGAACAGACGCAAGCGGAACGGACGCCAGCGGAACGGACGCGAGCGCCTCCGGGGCCTCTGATGCGGGGGGATGGGGCGGCGGGGGATACGACAGCGGAGGGGACTTCGGTGGTGGGGACTTCGGTGGCTTCTGAACTAACGCTCACCGGTAATGGCTTCGTCCTAGTCCCTACCTCCTTTCCGCCGCGTATGTTCCTCTGCGTCAGGTCTGTACCTGCTCGAGTAGGCACAGAAGTGCCGCAGAGGAACAATCACCACGTTGTGCAGGTGTCATCACGGCTGCCCCACCCGATCAGAGGCACGACCTCGTCCACGACCTAGTTCCCAGCGCTGACGAACCCGGTCTTCAGCATGAAGTCGTAGGCCACGGCTGCGGGCTCTTCGCCGCCGTCATCGACCCGAAGGTTGAGTGTGCGCAGGGTGGTCTCGGTGATCCGGGGAGAGATCCTGTTGAAGACATCCGCGAGGCCCGGGTACTTTGCGAGCGTCCGTGAATTGAGTACGGCAGCGACGTTGTAGGCGGGGAAGAATGCCTTGTCGTCCGTGAGCACTGTCAGGCCGAGCTTGTTGATGCGACCGTCGGTCGTGTAGACCTCACCGAAGTTGCAGGTACCGTGATCGGTCGCCGTGTAGACGGCTCCGGTGTCGAAGACTTTTACGGCCGAGGAGGGCACACTGCTCGCAGTGCCGCGGGTGAGGCCGTAAGCCTTGAGCATGGGATTGAGTCCATCGACGCGGGAGTTGAACTCCGGCTCGACGCAGAATGTGCGGTCCGCGACAGGCAGAGTTGCGATCTGGGACAACTTCGTGATGGCGAGCTTCTTGCCCTCTTCGGAGCGGATTGCGAGCGTAGGTGTTGTTGAGGGGAGCGGGTTTGAGCCAGGTCAGGCCGTTCGCGGCATCCGCCTTCTTGACGGCCAGGTACTGGGCCTGCTTGTCGGGTATGCCCTGGGAATTGCCGAGGTAGGTGAGCCACGCTGTTCCGGTGTACTCCCACGTCATGTCGGCGGCGGCGGAGGTCATCAACATTCGAGCGGGAACGCTGCCAGGCACGTTGGTGAGGTCTGTGACCGTGAAGCCTGCCGCCGTAGCGGCGATCACCGCAATCTTGCCGAGGATGACTTGCTCGGTGAAATTCTTGGAGGTGATGGTGAGGGAGGCTCCGGTCGGCAGATCGAGTGGGGTGATCGTGCCGGGAGAGACCGCGGGAACATAGGTGGCGGCGGGCTGCAGACCACAGCCGGTGAGAGCGAGGATGCCGGCGCCGAAGACGGCGACCGTGCGGATGATGCGATTCTGTACAGTGCGTTTCTGCACCGATCGCTTCCTGAGTGGGCGATTCCTGAGTGGGCGATTCATCACAGTCCTTTCGGACGGGCGACCTGCTCGACGATACGACCGAGCCAATCGATGGAGAGCGCGAGAAGCGCGATAAGCAGCG
>JBBRDX010000208.1:0-4382 GCA_038203515.1 Actinomycetales bacterium
GGAACGGCTCGCCTGCACCGGACACACCCAGACGGTCACACCCAGACGGTCACACTCGACAGTGCCGGGGCACCCCTGGACGTCGGCCGGGAACACCGGCTCTACACCAAACAGCAACGCACCGCACTGACCATCCGGGACAGCAGGCCCCGGCACGAGCGCAATAAGCCGGCAGTGTCGGAGGAGCCAAAGTCGCGACGCGTCCCGGTGGGACGGGACGTGACGGGACGGGACGCGACGGGACGCGACGGGACGCGACGGGACGCGACGAGACGGGACGAGACGGGACGGGATGAGACGGGACGGGATGAGACGAGGTTCCAGCATGCGGGCGTGACACGAGCCTCGAACGATCGAACACCAGCACACCCTGACGGTGACCGACCCCGCGCACCGGGGCTTGGAGTTAGCACCCGGAAGATCTCGCGCTAGCAGGAGTCTGCGAAAACCCGCCGCGGATGCTCGAAGTCGCGATTGTCGATGATGCTCGAGGCCGCGGTGCGCGGGCTCGCTTCGGCCAGGTAGAGATCCTGCCCTCCGCGGTGACGCTCGGCATTCTCGGCGGGACCGTCGCGGTCGAGCATCCGTTGTTCGGCGAGCTCACGCGGAAGGTCGAGCCAGATGGAGTAGTTCCAGAGGCCGGCAAGCTCCGGGCGGTTGAGGAAGATGCCGTCGAGCACGAGAATTGCGTCTTTCGGCCCGGTACGCCACTTCGATTGGACTGGCAGGTCCCGCACACGATCGAACGCCGCTGTTACGAAAGCGGTACTGCCGCCCATGCGGAACGGCTCGAGAAGCACGCGGCGGAAGGTCGAGTAGTCGAAAGAGTCCCGGTAATAGCCCTCGGGCGAATCGGCATCGCGAGCGTGGCGCTCGGTCTGGGAACGGTGAAAGTCGTCGATGGATGCCCGGAATACCGAGCGACCCGTCGCGGTGAGTGCGACGGCGAGGTCGTCTGCGAAGTGGGTTTTGCCCGCACCATCCATCCCGTCGATCGCGATAACGACGCGACCTCCCGCGTACAGTGCAACGATCTCGGCTGCGAGCGCGTCGAGCACGACCTTCTTTTCGGGATGCCATTTGGCCATGACCGGTAGCCTACGCTGCGGTGTTCCGCACTCGGTGGGGTTCGTACTCGGTGGGGTTCGTAGAGTGGGACAGTGAGCATCGCGAACGTCGTCAACCAGTGGTTCGTTGCCAACGGTCGGGACCTGCCGTGGCGCCGCGCGGGATTCAGCGCTTGGGGAACCCTCGTGAGCGAGATCATGCTGCAGCAGACCCCCGTGGCGCGGGTGATCCCGCGACTTGAAGAGTGGTTGCAGCGCTGGCCCGATCCCGCAGCCCTGGCGGCGGTGCCCTCGGGCGAGGCGGTGCGAGCCTGGAAACGGCTCGGCTATCCCCGCCGCGCTCTCTACCTTCACGCCGCGGCGGTGGCCATCACTGAGCATCACGGCGGCATCGTGCCACGGAGTGTCGGCCAGCTTCTCACTCTGCCCGGAATCGGCGACTACACGGCGCGCGCGGTGGCGGTTTTCGCCTACGGTGACCGCCATCCCGTCGTCGACACCAACGTGCGACGGGTGATCGCCCGGGCGATCGACGGGAACGCCGAGGCGGGGCCTCCGATGGCGCGACGCGACCTCGCCGCCATGGCGGCTCTGCTGCCCGCCGACCTCGAAGATGCCCGGATCTTCAATGCGGGAGCCATGGAGCTCGGGGCGATCGTCTGTACCGCACGTGCGCCGCGCTGCGACCAATGCCCGCTGGCCGAGGTCTGTGCCTGGCGGGGCGCCGGCTACCCGCCCTACGACGGCGCCCGAAAGACGGTGCAGAAGAAGTTCGAGGGTTCCGACCGGCAGGTACGCGGCCTCATCCTCGCCGAACTGCGGGCCTCGGATGTTCCGGTGGGGGCCGTCGAACTCGACCCGGTCTGGGCTGACGATGCGCAACGCACCCGAGCCCTGGCCGGCCTGATCGCCGACGGGCTGGTGGCCGGGTCGCCCTGCGAGGGTTACGAACTGCCATCCTGATGATCCGTTTCTGATCCTCGTGTTGCGTTATCGCCGCGTCGGCGGACACTGGATGCATGCCTGAACTGCCCGAAGTCCATGCCCTCGCGACCGATCTGGGATCACGACTCGACGATCGAATCGTCGAGAAGCTCGAGGTCGTGTCGTTCGCGGCTCTGAAGACCTTTGATCCCGCGCCATCCGCCCTCGCCGGAGCGAAGATTGGCGGCGTCTCGCGTCACGGCAAGTTCCTCGACCTCACCTGTGTCACGAGGAGTGCGGGTGACCTCCACGTGATCGTCCACCTCGCCCGCGCAGGCTGGATCCGGTGGCGCGACAGTGCACCTCCCCCGCCGAGTCGACTCGGCAAAGGTCCGGTGGCGGCGCGGGTCGTGCTG
The DNA here is from genome assembly GCA_038203515.1 of Actinomycetales bacterium. GTDB lineage: Bacteria > Actinomycetota > Actinomycetes > Actinomycetales > Microbacteriaceae > Lacisediminihabitans. The sequence goes on from JBBRDX010000208.1 coordinate 2,408, forward strand.
GACGACGGGTCCGGTCTCGACATCACCGAGGCAGGCACGAAGAAGAGCCTCGCGATTTACATCGTGACAGACCCGGCGCTCGTGCCGGGCATCGCCCACCTGGGGCCGGACCCGCTGGATCCGGAATTCACCGAGGCGGTATTCGCGAGAATTCTGGCACTGTCCGGTCGATCGCAGATCAAGGGCGTACTGCGCAGCCAGTCGAACATCGCTGGCATCGGTAATGCATATTCCGACGAGATCCTCCATACGGCGAAGATGTCGCCATTCAAGCCGGCAGCGATGACCGCGGATGAGACGTCGCGACTCTACGCCGCGCTGCAGTCGACCCTGCGAGCAGGAATCTCGCGGGCCGACGGGCTCTCCGCTTCGGAGCTGAAGAAGGAGAAGAAGTCGGGAATGCAGGTGCACGGTCGCACCGGGCTGGCCTGTCCCGTCTGCGGCGACACCGTACGGCAAGTGATTTTCGCTGACTCGACATTCCAGTACTGCCCGACCTGCCAGACCGGCGGCAAGCCCCTGGCGGACCGGGTGCTCTCACGACTGTTGAAGTAGCCGGTCTCGATATGGCCCTGGGGCTCACTCGACCACCGACACTCACTGGTCGCGCAACACGAAGTGTGGCAGAAGACGCTAGGCGTCGTCGGCGATGATCCGCGGCTTGACGTAGGGGTCTTCCTCGCCGGCGTAGGTCGCGGTGCTGCGCAGTCCGCCGATCTCACTGTCGCGGCTGGCCGCCTCGGCAAGGAGCGCCTCGATGTGCTTGGCGTTCTCCGGCACCGCGTCGGCGATGAACTCGAGCGACGGAGTGAGCCGCGCGGTGATGTTCTTGCCGACCTCGCTGCGGAGCATCCCGGTCGCCGACTTGAGTGCCGCAGCGGAATCCGTGCGCTCCTCATCGGTGCCGTAGACGGTGTAGAAGATCGAGGCATGCTGCAGGTCGCCGGTTACCTTTACGTCGGTGATCGTCACGAATCCGAGGCGCGGGTCTTTGAGACCGCGCTCGAGAGTCTTCGCGATGATCACCTTGATGCGGTCCGCCATCTTGGCGGCACGAGCCGGGTCAGCCATAATTCTTCCTTTTTTCACGCCGGATTGAGAAGAGCGGAAGTGCCGCAGGAGGAGGCGACCAGCTAAAGAGGCTTGCGGAGCTCAGCCTCTGTGCTGGTTGCCTCCTCCGGAGGCACCCATCGAACCACTTAGACGCGGATTTTTTCCTTCATTTCGATCGTCTCGATCTCGTCGCCGATCTGGATGTCGTTGAACTTGCCGAGACCAATACCGGCCTCGAAGTCCGTACGCACCTCGGTGACGTCGTCCTTGAAACGACGCAGCGACTCGATGGCCAGGTTGTCTCCGACCACGACGCCGTCACGGATGACGCGAGCCTTCGCGTTTCGAGTGATGGTTCCACTGCGCACGATGACACCCGCGACGTTTCCGAACTTGGAGGAACGGAAGATCTCGCGGATCTCGGCGACGCCGGACTGCACCTCTTCGAACTCGGGCTTGAGCATGCCCTTGAGGGCGTTCTCCACGTCCTCGAGGGCCGCGTAGATGACCGAGTAGAAGCGCACGTCAACACCCTCACGGGCCGAACGCTCGCGCGCCTTCGTATCGGGGCGCACGTTGAATCCGATGATGATCGCGTTGTCGATCGTCGCCAGGTTGACGTCGCTCTCGGTGATCGCGCCGACACCGCGGTGGATGATGCGCAACTGCACGCTCTCGTCCACGTCGATCTTGAGCAGCGATTCCTCGAGCGCCTCGACGGCGCCGGACACGTCACCCTTGATGATGAGGTTGAGCGACTCGACCTTGCCGTCTTCGAGGGCCTGGGTGAAGTCCTCCAGGCTGATGCGCTTGCGGCTGCGCGCGAGCAGGGCATTGCGCTCTGCCGCTTCGCGCTTCTCGGCGATCTGGCGGGCCGTACGGTCATCGTCGGTGACGAGGAAGGTGTCACCGGCGCGGGGGA
>JBBRDX010000209.1:0-4292 GCA_038203515.1 Actinomycetales bacterium
CGGCTGGTTCTACATGCTGCACGTGCTGTCGACAGCACTGTTCGACCGTCCCGCGTTCCGCAACGTGATCAGTCACGGCATCGTGCTCGGCAGCGATGGCCAGAAGATGTCGAAGTCGCTGCGCAACTATCCGGATGTTTCGGAAGTCTTCGACCGGGACGGCGCGGATGCGATGCGCTGGTACCTGATGTCGTCGTCGGTGATCCGGGGCGGCAACCTCGTGGTCACCGAGGAGGGCATCCGCGAGGGAGTGCGCCAGCTCATGCTGCCGCTCTGGAACAGCTACTACTTCTTCACGCTCTACGCGAATGCGGCTGGCTCCGGGAATACCAAGGGATACCGGGCCTCCCTGCGCACCGACTCGACCGATGTGCTCGACCGCTACCTGCTCGCTAAGACCCGCCAGGTCATCGGCGATGTCACCCTGCACCTCGACAACCTGGACAGCCCGCTCGCTGCGAACGCCCTCCGCGAATTCGGCGATGTGCTCACCAACTGGTATGTGCGTCGCAGTCGTGACCGCTTTTGGAGCGGCGACAGTGCCGATGCCTTCGACACGCTCTTCACGGTGCTCGAGACCCTCACGAGACTCGCGGCACCGCTGCTTCCGCTCGTCGCCGAGAAGATCTGGAAAGGACTCACGGGCGGCCGCAGCGTGCACCTCACCGACTGGCCAGACCCCGTGTCGTTCCCGCAAGACGACGCGCTCGTCGCCGCGATGGACCGCGTTCGCGAGATCGCGTCGTCCGGGCTGGGCCTTCGCAAGGCAACGGGGCTGAGGGTGCGACTTCCCCTCGCGGAGCTGACCGTGGTCGCCGAGCAGTCGGCCGAGCTGCGGGCGTTCGCCGACATCCTGCGCGAGGAATTGAACGTGAAGGCGGTGGCGGTGCGTGAGCTCGGGCACGACAGCCTCACCGAGTTCGGCATCCAGCGCAAGCTCACGGTCAACTCCCGCGCAGCGGGACCCCGCATCGGCAAGCAGGTGCAGCAGGTGATCCAGGCGGCCAGGGCCGGCGACTGGGCTCCGATCGGTGAGAACGTCATTGTGGGGGGAATCGAGCTGCTTCCCGCCGAGTTCGAGCTGCAGCTGCAGGCGGCGAATGATGTCCAGGCGATCACCTTCCTGCCCGGCGGCGGCTTTGTGCTGCTCGACACCGTGACCACCTGGGAGCTCGAAGCGGAGGGGCTCGCCCGTGACCTGATCCGTGCCGTGCAGGACACTCGAAAGGTCGCCGGCTTCCAGGTGAGCGACCGCATCGACCTCACGCTCTACTTCGAGTCGTCATCGGAGCGGGCCGGGGTCGAGCCCTTCGAAGAGACCATCGCCGACGAGACCCTCGCGCTGGCGATCACCGCCGTCGAGACCGACGGAGACGTGGAGGCATACGCTGCGCAGCACGGGCGCGCCGGAGCATTCCGCTCCCTGATCCGTGCCGGACAGTATGCGAACAGCGGCGACGTGCTCGTCGAAGTAACAATCCATGGAGCAGCAACCGATGTCTAAGAACACCACTCCGGGCAACAACGACCCGGGCAGCAACGATCCGGAGCTTGGCGACGACGCGCTCTTCCAGAAGGATGCCGACCGCGTCTACCGGGAATTGCTCGCGCGCATCGGCGAGGGGCATCCGCAACCGCGCCTCGCCGCGACCCGGCGGGTGGTCGAGCTGCTCGGTGATCCGCAACGCGCGTACCCGATCATCCATGTGACCGGCACCAACGGCAAGACCTCCACGAGTCGCATCACCGAGAGCATCCTGCGCGCCTATGGTCTGCGCACCGGACTCTTCACCAGCCCCCATCTCGTGCGGGTGAACGAGCGGATCCTCATCGACGGCGAGCCGATCACGAACGAGGCCTTCGTCGCGAACTACCGGGACATCAAGCCCTACCTCGACATGGTCGACGCCGAACTCCGTGCCGCGGGCGACGCGCCGCTGGCCTTCTTCGAGGCCTTCACCGCTCTCGCCTACGCGAGCTTCGCTGACGCCCCGGTGGATGTCGCGGTGATCGAGGTCGGACTCGGCGGCGAGTGGGACGCCACCAATGTGGGGGATGGCCAGGTCGCCGTGTTCACACCGATCTCGCTCGACCACACCGCGCGCCTCGGCAACACCGTCGCACTCATCGCCGCCACCAAGGCCGGCATCATCAAGCCCGCCGCTGCGGTCGTGACAGCCACGCAGCCGGAGACCTCCCTCGCCGAACTCGAACGGGCCAGCGAGCTGATGGAGGCGAGCCTCGCCGTGCAGGGCACCGCCTTCGAGCTGCTCTCGAACACCGTCGCGGTTGGCGGCCAGGTCATCTCGGTGCGCGGACTCGCCAGCACTTATGACGACCTGTTCCTCCCGCTCTTCGGAGACCATCAGGCGCAGAACGCTGCCGTCGCGATCGCCGCCGTCGAGTCATTCCTCGGGGGAGGCGAACAGATGCTGGTCGGCGACGTCCTCGCCGAGGGCATTGCGACGGTGACCTCCCCCGGACGCCTGCAGGTCATCGGCGTCGAGCCGACCGTGATCCTCGATGCGGCACATAACCCGGACGGCGCTCGATCGCTTGCCGCCGCACTTCGTACCTACTTCACTTTCGACGAGATCGTCATAGTGATCGGCGTGCTCGACGACAAGGATGCCACCGGCATCATCGACGAACTCGCTCCGGTGACCGGGCGATTCCACGTGACGCGATCGAGTTCGGACCGTGCCGTCGCGGTCGACGAACTTGCCCGTCTCACCGTCGACCTCACCAACCAGGACGCGGTGTTCGCGTACGACAGTCCGAGTGAGGCCATCGCGGCCGCTCGGGCATGGGCGGAGAAGGCGCCCCGCCGCGGCGTCGTCATCACCGGTTCGATCACGCTCATCGGTGACGCCCTCGTGCTCGCGGCGACGGAAGGTTGGAAGCGGTGACCGGGTCGGATGCGGCGCGCAAGCCCCGTACGCGGTTGCGGCGCGAGCGCTCCGCCAGCGAATCGCTGCTCTCCATCGCCCTGTTGCTGGAGGCGGTACTGGTCTTCTTCGTGGTGATGGTCGCGTTCGGCCTCAGGGTGCTTCCGACCGGCGTGGTGTTCGGCGGGGGAGCGGCGCTCATCGTGCTCCTGCTTGTCGCCGGCCGACTTGCCGGCGGCCCGGTGGGCGTCTGGATCGGCTGGGTGCTGCAGGTCGCGCTCATCGCTCTCGGCATCCTGCTGCCCCAGATGTATTTCATCGGCGGGATCTTCGCCGCGATCTGGATCTACTGCTTCGTCACCGGCCGTCGCCTCGACCGCCGGAAGGCCGCGTACCTGCTTGATAACCCCTCGTCACCCAACAATTAGGAGCCCCCAATGAGCGTCGAAGAAACCCTTGTCCTGGTCAAGCCGGATGGCGTCTCCCGCAACCTCACCGGCGAGATCCTGCGTCGCATCGAAGCGAAGGGCTACCAGCTCGTCGACGTGAAGCTCGTGCAGGCCAGCCGCGAACTGTTGGTAAAGCACTACGAGGAGCACTTCGGCAAGCCGTTCTATGAGCCGCTCGTCGAGTTCATGGAGAGCGGTGCGATCGTAGTGTTGCGCGTCACGGGCGAGCGAGTGATCGAAGGCTTCCGCTCGCTCGCCGGCACGACCGACCCCACCACCGCTGCGCCCGGCACCATCCGCGGCGACTTCGGACGGGACTGGGGGCTGCGCGTGCAGCAGAACCTGGTACACGGCTCGGACTCGCCCGAATCCGCCGCGCGCGAGCTCGCCCTCTGGTTCGACTGATCGATCCGCCTCTGACCAGCCCCGAGCGGTCAACTCGACCTGCGGCGCTGCCCTGAGGGGTCAACTTTGCATGTTCCGAGGCATCCGGAGCCTGCGATGTTGACCCTTGAGGGCGCTGGGTGCGTGGGGCTAGGGCGTGGGCGTGGGTGACGGCGAGGGAGTGGTGATCCCTGCGGCAGTAGCCGCAAACTCCAGGAAGTTGACCTTGCCATCCCATCGCTTTCCGTTGACGACCACGGTCGGGGTCGAGAATCCACCCGCGGTCGCATTGATGAGTGACGCGGTGGCCGTGGTCACCTGGCTGGCCTTGCCCACCCAGGACTTGAACTTCTCGGAGTTGATGCAGCTGGTAACCGACGAATCACTGATGCCAGCCTCTTTCACGAGTGCCTTGATCTGAGTGTCGGTGAGTCCGGAGGTCCCCTCGGGGGGCTGCTGGTCATAGAAGACAGTTTGCGCGTCGAGGAACTTCGACGGTTGGTAGTTCGCAATGCACGCGGCCGCGTGGGCCGCGCGGCTGGCATACCGACTCGTGCCGAAGTTGCGGTCC
>JBBRDX010000210.1:0-4225 GCA_038203515.1 Actinomycetales bacterium
GAGGAGGGCGGGGGTACTCGTCCCGCGAGGATCGGCGAGTTCCACGTGCACATCCAGCTGGGTCATGAGACGAGTAAACCAACAATTCGAAGTAAACGCAACATCTTTCGAAGTCTTCGACTTCTTGGTGGGGGGACCAGAGGGAGGGCCGAGCAATTCGGGCGAGTGGGGTTGGGGGCCGGGGCGACGAGTGATCGAGGGGCCCCGACCCGGGTCCTGAGGGCCGGGTCGACTTTCGTCAAGTGACGATCTGTTGGCCGGGCGGGTCAGTCATCGTCGATGATGGTTTCGGGGTCCGGGTAGCAGTCGTGCAGGATTCGCGCTAGCCGTCACGCATCGTGGCGGTGTCGCCCCGTCGACCGCTTACCGTGGTGGTGTTCGTTCGCTGATGGTCGTTCGGCGGCCCGCCGGAACACTTGGCCTGCTTTCGTCACTGACGAATTCAGCGCCTCTATTCGGGATAAGTGTTCATATCACGATTAGAGTTCCGGCTCCACTGACGGCGGTTTCGTCCCGTCGCTCAGCCAGTCCTCGCTCGAGGCGCTGCGGGCGCGTTATGGAAGCAGCCCTGATCGGCCCTTCGAGGACGCGGCGGCGCTGGCGGTGGGGCGCGGATAGGGGACGCGTCGCTGACGCAGGGCACCTCCACTGATAGAACTTCCGGCCGTGAGCCTTGACGCCATCGGCGACTACTTCCGGTCCTACGACAAGGACTCGTTCGCGGTGTTTGCGTGCCAAGGAAACGAGCCGTCCGAAGACGACATCGCTGCCTTCGAGGACCACATCGTCGGTTGGCGGCTTCCGGATGAGTTCCGCGAGTTCACGATGTCCGGCCTCGGCGGCCTCTACATGGAGGCCCGCGAGGAGTTGTGGCCGCGGCCTCAGCTCCACGAAGTCGGCCCCTTCTGGTCGTTTCTCTACGGTGTTCAGGTATACGGAATCGCTGCCAACATTCCCGAATGGCTCGACATTCGGGTAGAGACGGAACGTTTCCGGTCGGATGACATATCCGACCTCGTGCCGTTCATGAAGGTGGTCGGCGACGCTGACCGATACTGCTTCGACGAGGCCGGCCGAGTTGTTCACTGGTCGCACGAGGAGCCAGTCGAACGGCGGGCCGAGGAAGGATCCTTCGCAAACCTCCTCATCGTCGAGATCCGCGAGCTTGAGAAGCGACTTTCCCGCAAGTTGCAGGCGCAGGAGCGGAACGCGCCTTAGGAGGCCTGGCGACATCCAGTGCGTCCGAACGATGGCAAGCGTCCCAGTACGCCGGGTCCGTCAGTCCCCGTAGAACGCGAGGTATTCGTGATGGCCCTCTTCGCACTGGCTGGCGAGGTCAACGATCCGACCGATCGACTCTTTGTCCGACTGCCGGGTCGGCTTCTCGGCACGATGGCGAAGCTCGTCGCCGAAATGGTCCGGCCTGGAGGTGGTTGAGGATCGTGTTGCCGTGGGGGTCGATGAACCTGAGGAAGTTGGAGGTCGGATCGTTCCACACCGGGCCGGTGAGAATCTCCAGGACTCCGTCCCCTCCTGCGATTGCGATGGTCTCGCCGTGTTCATCTTGGAGGACGACGTTGATCGGCACCATCAGAAGAATGCCCCATCAGGACTCCTGATGGCAGCATGCGTCCCCGTACATCGCCGCAGGCTCGGCTTGAACCCCGGGGACCACGACCAGGCGAAGCGTCGGCTTCGCCGCGGGCGCGTAGAGCCCCGTCGGAGGGGCGGGATCGGGCGGGTTGGTGGCGGCCACTACGTTGGGGCGAACTGGCTGGCCGGAACGAGGAAGGAGACCCAACGGCGTGAACGACGTAGACGAACCCGTTGTCTCCCCGCAGGAGTTCTGGTCTGACATCGCCAAAGCGGGCGCGTTGGACGATCTCACCAGGTGGGTGGACCCGCCGATCCTCGAACCAGAGTCCATCGATCGCGGCTACGCGGTTCGGCGCACCGACGCCACCGCCGTGCTCCGCGTCTACTGGTACGAGTATCCCGACGACTGGCGCGTGCGCCTCGAGCTCGGTGGCCGCAATGACCGGATCGAACGGCTGCTCGACGGGTACTACGCCGTCACCCGAAGCCGATCGCGCGAGGCCTGGCGGCTGACCTTTTCCGCCACGGTGAACCGGTACGGACTGGAGCACGGCCCAAGCACGGTCACCACCGCGGACGATCTCGCAGTCTCCGCCCGGTGCTGTGCGGACATCGCACGCGATCTGTCCGGGTTCGCGGGTCAGTGGTCGAGCGTCGACCAGGTGCTCAAGCTCTTGAACCAGGCCACCGTCGGTAGCCGTCCGGAAACCATCGCGGCCTGCTACTACTTGCTTGGCCAGTACCAGGGCGGGTTGGCGTTTCTCACCTCGCACATCGACGGTCTCGCAACCGATCGACGGCAACATGTCGATGCGCTCATGGATTGGTACCGCGGTCTCGGTTGATGCCGCCAGCGCTCGATACCGTCCCAGAACGTCCGGGTAGATCCCGGCTCGGACGCGCGCTGATCGCCGGCTCAGCGTCCCTGGATCGTCACCACCCTGGGACGAGCCGGGCAAGGCCCCGCTGGCGCTCCCACCGGATCGCAAGTCGTCAAGGTGCACGATCGCGGTTCCGGGGGCGCGGTTGTCTTCGCGACGCGTCCACCGGGGCAAGAGCGCCTCGAGTGGTCGGAGATGCGAGTCGATCGGGACGGGTCCCTCGGCCATGAGTTCGGGATCCGGAAGGAATCGGATGGCGGTGGACGAGGTGCCGGCGGGGCCGATCAGCTCAAACGAGGTAACGGGGACTGCTGCTTCAAATCGCTGGTGCCAGTGCGATCCCTGGTTGCACACGTCGGCCTCGAACCATCGGGACAGGCCGTTCGCGATACAAAGCAGATTCCAGCCAGGAGTGCATAGTTCGCCCAGCATGATCTCGGCCGCCGGGGTTCCTCTGACGTCGTCGGTCGCGAGTCCCGGTCCGTCATCGCGGACGGTGACACTGTCGTCGAGGTCGATGGTGATCTGGATGCTGATCGGTTCGCCGTGGGTCTCTTGCGCGAGGAGCCCGGCGAGGACCTGGGCGAGCACGGTGTCCCCGCGCATCCGCTCGACGTACATCTGAGGCCGCCTGCGGACGTGGGCCAGACCGGTCAGATGTTCGATGGTTGAGGGATCGAATGGCGCGTCGGGCATCTCCCATTGTCTCAGCGGACGGACTGCGGGCCGAGTCGCAGGGGTCTCGGCGGGCTATGCGACAGCGATCACACCCAGACCACCCGCTTGCAGGCATCCCAGACAACGAAGTCGACGAACGAGCAGTTCGCCGGAACAAGGCCGCGTCACCTTGCGCGATCTAGGACTCGACGGCGTCTCCGAAAGCATCGCAGTCCGGGTTTTCGCACACGAAGCCAGAGTCGATGACGTTCGAGGTCTCTGCTGGGAGTGCCGTGACACCGCAAGAAGGGCAGATCGGTGCTCGCTCGATGTCAGCGTCATCGCTCATGCGCGCCATCATCCCAGAAGCAGTGCGGTCAGCATCAATTTGTCCGGACGGGCGCGCAACTGCCCCCGACCGTGGCTACGCGGGTGATCAGGCCTCGGGCCTCCCGACCGTCCCATAGATTCGGCCGCGCCTGTCCAGAACTCCAAGGTCGGCGCGTCCCACAACGCCGGATCCTGCGCGGCGAGGCTGTGTTTCGTCGGCGTACGGCACGGTATGAGCCGCACGACGCCCGGTCGTAGAGCTCTTGAAAGGCAAGCGCGCCGCAGTCGAAGAGACCCACCTCGCAATTGACTGAGAGCGATGGCACACCGTCATCGCGGAAGGGGCAACGACCGACCCAGCGACGCCCTATCGGCCGGAGCTCGACCACTGCGCCGACCACATCCACGATGTCAGCGGGCATGCCCTCACCGTGCCCCGTCATCGCGATGATGCTCGCCCGCGGCATCGTCGGTGAGGTTGTCGACGTGCTCCCATTCGGGGTCGGGATCATCGCGTACCCAATCGGCGGTCGTGCAGGTGCACGGGCGGGGGCCTTCGAAGTACGCCGGCAGCCGGCTGTTGCCGACGACGAGGGCCTGATAGCTCCCACCACATCGCTCACACACGCAGTCGGCGATCCTTCGCATCTCTTCATCGTACGAGCTCTTTGATGGCGCGGTGAAGATGACGAGTGCCGCGCTTGGCCATCCCGGGCCTCACCGCGCCGGCCACGACAGGGCGCCGGGTCGGTGGCATCCAG
>JBBRDX010000211.1:0-4182 GCA_038203515.1 Actinomycetales bacterium
CGCCGCGGGAGTGGCCGTGGAGGAGCTCGCGCCGGTCCATACGTCCCGGGATGAGGCCGCCGCAGACTTCCACGCTTACCCGGCGCGCGACTGGACCGTCGGTGCAATCGAAGCCGGTGCACGCGAGCGAGACACCACTCCTGAGGAACGTCTGCTCGCCATCTTCGATATATTCGACGACTGGTTTCATCGCGATGACTTCGAGCCCTTCTCGCCCATCAACGTCAGGATCGAGCTGGCAGCGGCACACCCGCTCGGAACGGCCAGCATCGAGTACCTAGTGCATATCCGACAGATCGTGACGACACTCGCCGAAGAAGCGAACCTGCGCGAGCCGGCCGAGTTCGCGCGATCGTGGGACATTCTGATGGAGGGCTCGATCATCTCGGCTAGCAAGGGCGATACCCACGCGGCCAAGCGCTCCCAGAACATGGCTCGCGCGTTGATTCGCGACCACGGGGGGATCGTCTACGCCGCACCAGAACGCACTTCAGGCGGGTCGTTAGCGCCTGCCGCAGGCAGCGCGGATGACGACGGCACAGACGAGGACGGCACAGACGAGGACGGCACAGATGAGTACGGCACAGTGGCGGAGTGGACCGACTGGGACGAGCTCTTCCCCACGCAGAAGGTCGTCGGCACACTGTGCGCCATCGATAGGGAGGATGACGCATTCGCTTCCGACTACGATTTCGACCTGCACTGATCGGAACCGGGATGCCCGCGATTGCGGATCCGTACTCTATGCCCTGTCAGCGCCGCGCCAGTGCCGCACTGAGGCCAGGTGTCGCGGAGAGAGAACCATCCCGTACGACAGTGAGGACGTCTATCGACCATCGCTCCACGATTGACGCGAGAGCGCTCGGTCCGCCCGCGATGATTGCGGTAGCGAGTACATCGGCCGTCTCGATGTCGTCGGCTACGACCGTCGCCTGGAGGTAGCTGCGACTGATCGCTGTCGTGGTCCAGATGTGGTCGGCGCGTTCAGCGCTTCCCGAGGTAGCGACGGCGTGGCGGGTGCCATCCACCGGAAGGGTGAAGAGGAGCGCGGTGCGGTCCGTGGGGTCGACCACACCTACCCGCCACGACGGGCCGTCCGGTTGCCGGCCCGCGCAGAGCACGTCGCCGCCCACGTTCAGGCACCAGTCGGAGAATCCGTAATCCAGCAGGTCATCCGCCGCGGCCTGCATTGCCAGGGCCTTCACTGTGCCGTTCAGATCGATGACTCCGTCGGGACGATGGGGGGTGAATGCTCCCCCCGTGGCGTCCCGCCAGAGGAGGGCGGCGGCATAGGTCGACCTCAGCTCGTCGCTTGAGTCGGTGAGCGCCACTTGCCCCGACGCGACCAGGGAGAGCTCCGAGCCCGGTTTATAGAGGCTGAAACGCTCATCGAAGGCAGCGAACCGTCGCTTGACCGCCTCTACGGCCTCCGAGGTTCCGGGCGCCTCCACGATGGTGAGCGACACCATCGTGCCCATGGTCTCGAAGAGGTGAGCGCCCATCCGTCTAGATCCCGGCCTGATCCAGTGCGGACTGCAGCGAGGTGAGGTAGGCGTCGCTTGTGTACGTCGCCCCGCTCACCGTTGAGACCCGGGCGGATTGCGAGCTGAGCACCTCCGAACGCAGGATCGGTGCGGCGGTGTTGCTGATCTGCACGGAACGGCCGCCATCGTCGGTGAGGTGCAGTGCCTTGACCTCGGTCATCGTGCCGTTCGCCACCACGATCTGGACCTGCACGCTGCCGTAGGGGGTGCTGGTGCTGGATCCGGTGAAGCTTCCGGTGACTGCGGAGGCGGCCGCCGGAGCGGTCGTAGCAGGGGCAGTGGCAGTGGTGGTGGTGGCCGACGGCGTGGGCGAGGTCGCGGTGCCTGGTGTGCCTGGGCGTGCGCCCGCGCCGCTGGCGGCGCTGGTCGCCGTCGCGGCGGTCACGGCAGCCGAGCCGGCCTGCCAGCCGATGACGAGGATTGCGACGGAGGCGAAGATGCCGCTGAGTGTTGCGCGTGTTCTCACCAGTCGAACCTCTCTGTGTGCAGCTGATGCTCGGGGATTCCGGCACGACGCGCATCGTTCTCCACCAGGTCGAGCCACGCGGTCGGGCCGCAGATATAAAGGTCGGAGTCCGCCAGGTCGGGGAAGACACTCCGCAGTGTCACGCCTCGGGATGCGTCGGCCTGCGGCATCCACCCCGGTCCCGACTGTGCTCGCTTGCCCACCATCGTGTAGAGGCGGGCTCCCTTCCTCCGGGCGAGCTCTGAGATCTCGTTCCAGAGATAGGCCTCCTCCTGGGTGGACGCCCGGAGCAGGATCGTGGTCTCTCCCGGGCGCACCTTCGAGTCTTCGAGGAACGCCCGTACCGGGGTGATGCCGATGCCGGCGACGACGATTGCGAGCTTCGGAGCGGTTCGCCCGGCATCCGTGAACATGCCGTAGGGGCCTTCGAACGACACGCGGGTACCTGGTCGCACCGAGCTGATGGCGCTGGTGCCGGTGCCGAGATCGCGCACGGTGATCCGCACGGTCTTATCGGTCGGTAGAGCGGAGAGCGAGATCGGGTGCGAATGCCACCAGGTACGGCCGGTCCAGAAGCGCCAGACGAAGAATTGGCCGCCGGCCGATTCCAGAGCGCGCAGGTTACGTCCGGACAGGTGTATCGACACCACACCGGGTGCCACGTTCTCGACCCGGGAGACCCGCACGCGATGACGGATGGTGGAGATTACCGGTTCGGCGAAGCGGTAGGTGGCGATCGATCCGAAGGCTACTACGTAGAGCGCGATCCAATACACCCGCTCGACGCTTCCAGCCGAGAGGATACCGCCGACGCTCAACTGGTGCGGCACGGCGACCAGCACGGCGACATAGCTGAGCAGGTGAACGATGTGCCAGCCCTCGTAGCTGAATGTGCGACGAACTGCCACGAGTGAGGTGATGACAACGACGACCAGGAGTCCGAGGCCGATGACAGCGAGTGGCATGTCAGGAATGGCGAGCATCGGTCCGATCTCGGCGATCGGGTTGATACCGGAGCTCATTCCATAGCCGACGAGCAGGAGGGCGCCGTGCGCGAGCAGAAGGTACAGAGCGGGCTTTCCGAGCGAGCGGTGCACGGCAATCGCCCGGTCGTGACCCACGGTGCGATCGATGATCGGGATGCGGGCCGCGAGCACGATCATCACGAGGATGAAGTCGGTGCCGATGAGGCCGGTGACGATTCCGATGCTGGTGACGGCATCCGCAACAGTGCCGAATTTGGCAGATCCACCGGTGGCGAGGAAGAGGGCGGCGGCGGCGGCACCGGACGCCCAGAGCGAAGTGACCAGGATGTCGGCGATTCGCGCCCGGCGGCGATACTGCTTGCGCCGATCCGGCGCAGCCGCACGCGCTCCGCCCGGGGAGACCGGGCGCCGAGTGGTGGTGTTCGATGACATATCTACAGCTTCTGGCGGTTTGCTATGCGCTTGCCGTGAACGGGACACCGCTCACGCGTGAGTTCTCACATCTTGGGAATCGAGACCGTCACGACTAACCCACGAGCGGTGTTCTGCAGCTCGATGGTGCCCTGTGCGGCCGTCACAATGGCCTGGACCAGGGCCAGCCCGAGGCCGCCCCCACCGGTGCTCGCGGTACGGGAATCGTCCGGACGGGAGAACCGGTCGAAGGCGCGCGGCAGAAACGCCACGTCCATTCCCGGGCCACTGTCACTGATTCGGAGCACGATTCCCTGCGGCACGGCACTGAGGTCGGCATCCACCGACCCACCTGGCGAGATCGCTGCCACGCTGTTGGCGAGGAGGTTGTCGGCGACTCGCGCAAAGCTCTCCGGGCTGATGGCGAAGCGGGCTCCGAAATCTGCCCCGGATGCCGTGAAACCGACCTCAGCGCCGCTCGCGAGCCCGATCATGCGAGCGCGGTCGACACTGCCCATGAGTTCCGAGACGAGCTGCTCGGCGGAGCTCGGCGGCACGGGCACAGCTTGCGCATCGAGCCGAGAGAGCTCGAGCATGTTGGTCGCGAGTGACGAGAGGCGGGCAACCGATTTTTCGGCGGCGATGACCTGGGCGGCGAGAGCGGGAGCATCGGAGAAGTCGTCATGGGCGAGCTCGAGCTGGGTCTTGAGCGCGGAAAGCGGAGTGCGCAACTCGTGGGCGGCATCGGATACCACCTGCTTCTCGCGCGCGCTCG
>JBBRDX010000212.1:0-4173 GCA_038203515.1 Actinomycetales bacterium
CGACGCACCGGCTCGACCTTCCACGGCGACGACGACACGAACTGCTGCAGCTGCTGGTAATCGATACCGAGCCGGTCGCCCATCGGCTGCATCGACTTCCGCCGCCCGTCGAGCATCAACCCACGTAAATACAGGCCCCCCTTGCCCCGCTGATCCGCCCGCGGAAGCGACGCGAACACCTCCCCAACGAACGTGTCCAACTCCGCCCTAGTCGTAGCAAGCTCAACCGATTTCATACTCCGAAAATTAACAGAACCGATCAGAGATTAAAAGCCGACACGCCAAACCTAACCAAGTACTACTAGTTCCGGACAGTAAGTGCACCATCTGAAGCGGCCTCCGAGATCCCGAACACTGAGGGGGTTCCGCATGATCCGCATGGTCCGCGTGGTCGTCTTCTGCCGACGCATTTGGTCCCGGGTTTCGGCCAGGGGTGCTCGATGAGAAGGGTGATCTGGTCTTCGACCAGACCATCAGGGAAACGTCTGCTTTGACGAGGTAGGCGAGGGCACCGACAAGGGTGCGACTGGCCTGAAAGCGGATCCCACGCACGAAGACTGTTCCATTGTCTCGGATACGTGTCATCCGAACACCGTCAGGCAGGTCGCAGCGGTCCTGAGTGTCGGGCGCGGCGGTTCGACCTTGGGTATCGCCTGCCATGCCTGAGGTGGCGTGATCCGTCCAAGCAGCCCCTGGTGGGGCCGGACGGTGTTGTTTGTAGATGACATTGAAACGATCGACCTGCTCCTTCAACTGCTCGAGACTGTCGGCGAGGGACTGCCTGTCGAGAAACCGGAACAGCGTCTCGTGGAAGCGTTTATTCTTGCCCCGCGTCGAGGGCTTAAAGGGCTTGCCGGTGATCGGCCGCACCCCGAGGAAGGTGACATAGGCAACGAGTTGACCGAGGACTGGATCCCCCCGGTATGTCCGGAGACTCTGATCCTTGGGAAGGACGGCGTTATGTCGTCGAATACGTCGCGGACGTATCCGCAGGAGTTGCGTGAGCGGGCGGTGCGGATGGTTGTGTAGTCGCGGCCTGATCACAGTTCGGAGTGGGAGACGATGACGTCGGTCGGCGAGTGCGGGTCTCGAGTGCGGCAGCCAGACCCTCCTCCCGCGCTCGCTTCAGAATCGCATAGAAGGTTTTGCGCGCGATCTCGTGTTCGAGACAGAATGTCGTGACCGAGCCGCGCGGCGCATCATCAGGCTACTGGGCGATCGCGAGACGGACACGAGGATCAACAGGTTCAGTAGAACTCGACGAAGGCACGAACCCAAAAACCCCCGGTTGGCTGAGTGTGATTGGTGCGCCCGGAGGGATTTGAACCCCCGACCTATTGATCCGTAGTCGAAGGCCGCGCCCCGCAGTTATGCGGAAGTGCTCAGAATCCCAGCAAATCATTGATGACAGGATCGCGCTCGGATGCATCCGGCTGACCACGATATTGCCCAGTTGTGGGTGAAATGTGGGCAGGATCGACGGGAGAAATCACAGCGCCTCGTGCAGGGCGGTCAACCGGCGAGAAGCTGATCGACTGTGGTGAGCAACTCAGGAACTCGATGCGATGCGGCGCTCCAGACTACTGCGTCGTCGACCACGGCGTACCCGTGCGCCAGGATATTTCTCAGCCCGATGATGCGAGATATATCGGGGATCTGCTCAGCAGTCTCCGGGTCCGCATTGCGCAGGTTCTTCAGAGCTTCGCCGACGATTTCCAGTTGGCGCTCGACCGCAGACCGCCGTAGCTCGTCTGCTGCATAGGTGGCGCCGTCAAGTCCGTCCATGAACTGAACGATCCGAGTGCCGCGGTGTGGACATCCCACAGGAGCGCAGCAGACTCAGGCTGCATACACTTCCTCGGCGCCCTCAGATGCGGAAGCAGCGAAGTGCGGGTTACGGACGGCGTTCGCCATCACCAGATCTACCCGACGTCCAAGCAGTTCCTCCAGATCTTCCTTGAGACCAAAGTAGGCAGCGAAGGCGTCCTCCGCCCCCGGTGCGAACTCGACGAG
Source organism: Actinomycetales bacterium (assembly GCA_038203515.1). Lineage (GTDB taxonomy): Bacteria > Actinomycetota > Actinomycetes > Actinomycetales > Microbacteriaceae > Lacisediminihabitans. Next base: position 2,014 of record JBBRDX010000212.1, read on the forward strand.
AAAGTCGACATCGCTGCTTTCCTCGTCGAAGCGCTCGGAGGTGGCTGAACCGAAGATCGTGAGACGACTGACACCGTGCGCGCGGCACGCGCGAGCGATCGCGTCACGATCCAGAGCGAGCGCACTGTTCATGGCCAAAGTCTACTTGCGACGCTTTTCAATCACGCGACCCGCGAGGTGCGCAATGCCGAAGGTTCATCAACTCGATCGACTTGTTGATGAGGAGAAATTTGGCGTCCGCGAACTGTGACGACTGCGGCCGGGCTGGTCCGTGTCACGTGGCCCAGGTGCGGATCATGCGAGAGCTGACCCGCCGGGGGCCGGTGATCGCCGGCCTAGATATGCAGGAGGCATTGACGGTAGAGGACCGTACAGCGCGTGGCGTGGGCCAGTGCCTACGCCTAGCGGGCGCGTCTAGCGCGCAGACCGACTGCCTCCGAACGAAGTAACCCGAGGTCAATGGGTCACACAGTTCGTTGACCAAAGCCCAGAGAAACACTGGCGCTTTTTACGGCCGCAGATACCCAGATCGGGCCGATTCTGTGGGCACTACCCGACCAGCACAAACGATGTATTCACCGTTTATGTTGATCACACCCCTTTTGTTGTGTGCGCCCGGAGGGATTTGAACCCCCGACCTATTGATCCGTAGTCAATTGCTCTATCCGCTGAGCTACGGGCGCATGCGTCAGGCAAAACCCAACCTGTCGACTATACCAGCCGCTTCGGCCGGCTCGACTCCGATCCGATTAAGGCTAGCGGGGTGATCCGCCTGTCTGCTGCCGCAATCCACTCCAGGACACACGCGACCAGCAGCGTCTGGGTCACGACCAGCACCGCCTGAACGGCCATCCACCGCTGGACGAGTGGAAGACTGACGCGAGCTGTTTGCGAACCGCGGGTACGCGATCCGTCCAGGCACGGGATACCTCTGGACTGCTCCCGACTCTTCGATGCTCGTCCCCCGGTTGGTACTGTGGCGCGATGACCAACGAACGCGACCAGGCAGCGATTTCCGCCACCGCTCGCGAACTGGAGACCGACATCGTCTCGGACTGCTCGCAGCGGCTGTGCTGCCGGCTAGCTCGAAGTATTCGCGAGCAAGCCGACAGCGCAGGCGGTTCTCGAGCAACTTGCGCTGAAGCTGACTCTCTGCGACGAGATCCTGCATTTTCTGAGTCGCGCAGGATTCCCCATCCCGCCGGCAGTGCTCGAGTGCGAAGTGGCGCGCGCCCACGTCGTTACGCCCTGCGCAACGAGATCCGCTCGTGACAGCGACAGTCCGCGCCGGTCGAGCACTCATCGACGATTGTTGGGTCGACGGAACGATCCTTCCCGGCTTCTGCGACAGCCATGTGCACCTCGGTACCGTCGATGCGGCGGAGCTCGTGCCCCACGGGATCGCGCGGGTGTTAGACCTCGGCTGGGATCCGGAGATCGCGCGCCGCTGGCCCGCGCGTGCGCATCCCGGAGGTCTGACTGTCGACATCGCGGGCGCGGTCCTCACCGCTCGCGGAGGATATTCGGGATCGTCCGGCTGGGCGCCAGCGGCAGCCGCCCGGGAGATCCACAGTCCCACCGAAGCGGTATCCGCCATCGCAGACATCCGCAGCATCGGCGGGCGGGTAGCGAAGATCGCTCTCAACAGCGAAGTCGGCCCCGTGTGGCCGGATGATCTGCTCGAGGCGGTCGTGTCGATCGCCCACCGTTCCGGGCTGCCCGTCCTGGCACACGCGGAAGGCACCGGCCAGGCCGAGCGGGCGCTCACGGCGGATGTCGATGCCCTCGCCCACACGCCGTGGACTGAGCGCCTTGACGACAAACTGTTGCGGCGGATGGCGGGCCGCCTGTCGTGGATCTCCACCATCGACATCCACGGTTGGGGTTCCTACGGGGACGACTTCCACCGGGCCTTCGGCAACCTCGAGGGGTTTGCGGCGGTCGGTGAACAGGTGTATTACGGGACCGATCTCGGTAACGGCCCCTGGCCCGTCGGACTGAATCGTCGCGAGCTCGACGCACTCTGTGCTTCCCTGCCGGGGCGGGATGCCGTCATCGGGTCGCTCGGCGGCATCCTCCCACCGCTCGAACAGCCACGCACCGTATCGTTTATACCCGGCCCGGCATACGACACTTCAACCGACCTTGTCGACTGGCTCC
>JBBRDX010000213.1:0-4168 GCA_038203515.1 Actinomycetales bacterium
GTACATCTCCAGTGCGTAGTCGAATTCAAACAGCCTGGCCACGCGCTCATGGTCCGTCATGAGTCGGTCGAAGGGGGAGAGCAGCACCGTGCGCCCCTCGAACCCGCGATCGAGCTGGGCGGGATCGACACGCCACCGACCCGAGATTCCTTCGATGGTCGCCGGTTCCCCGACGGGAACGTTCCCGTGCAACTCTCCCGGTGACACGGCGATGCTGTCACGCATGATGCCGCAGGCGCTGAGTAACCGCTCGCTGCGGATGCGGCGCGACTCGTCGGCGGGAATCTCCGGCACTGGCGCAAAGACCCGCTAGGCGAGATCCCAGATTTCCAGCCGTCCAGCCCGCCGTACGACCGCGAGCTCGTCGGCCATGTGCGGGCACTAGAGCATCTGGATTACGTTGCGATTCTTGGTCCAGCCGCTGGACGGCTACGGGGCGACCGCATCGTCCGGGACGTCGCGGTCCCTCATTCGCGATTCGCTCGAGGATGCTGAGGGCGAAGCCAGTGTTGTCACCCATCCGTCCCCTGCCGGTCGAGGTATCGAGTCATCGAGTCGTGGAGGAAGATCGTGAGCATGTCGTGCAGGGTCCCGGGGCCTGCATCCAGGCGGCCTGGCTCGGTGGGTCATAGGCCAACTCGGTCTGGAAAAAGACGATCTCGCCACCGTTGCCGTTCCAGATCACCCTGTGCTGCTGGTGGTGCTCAACGAAAAGCACGGTGACGTTGTCGCCGTTGACTTCCAGACTGTCATCGGCCTTGCCGACGTTCGGGCCGCCAATCCTGAAGAACACATCCTGGAGGGCGGTCGGGTCGGAAGGGCTGCTCGTCGTCTACTTGGCCTTTTGCTGCTGTCGATCTTCAGCAGCACTGGCGAGTTCTTCATGCCCGCATCGAACGTGATGCCGGCGATGTACACGCCCGGAACGTCGTGACCGCCATCACGACTGCACCCCTCATCGCGGTCAACGTGGTGATGCCGATACCCAGCGTGACGGTGTCGGCCCTTTGGGCCTCCATCGTCTTGTCGATGGCGTACACGCCCGGTGTGACGGGCAGGTTCTGGCCGTGCATAAGTTACTCGCTGACGGTCTGCGCCGAATCGCTCGGCTTCGCCATCTAGAACTTTGACAGCGGGATGCCGTGGCCCGACGTCGGACCGTTCTCCCACGCCGGCCCCTTCGAGTCGGTGGTGGGGGCAGGTACGAACACCTCGTACTGACCGTCGGAGTCGATGCAGGGATAGGGCTTTTCTCGACTTGCAGGGGTCTTGTCAAGTGTGGTGTTCGGGCCGCACTCATCCTTGATGGCGGGGAAGTGCTCCCGGGGTGCGCCGGCCTTGCCCGAGAACACCTGGTACCAGACCCCGTTCGACCAGCCACCGACACCGCTGTCACGCACGGTGAACTGCCGTTGACACCCGTTGATCACGAAGCCCGCATTCGAATCCGCGACGAAGCGTCCGCTGGCAAACTGCGGACCATCGGTGCAGTAGTCCATCAACGACAGATTGTCACCGGTGACGTTGACCCGGCGTACCGGAGAGGCCTGGATGCGGGCCAGAAGTTCGCTGAGGCTCGGCACCCTTCGCCGCCCCTGACGTTGATCGTGAGGTTCCACATCGAGCGCCAGAAGTTGTCCAGCGCACAGCAGCCCGTTGCAGGTCTGCACCGGTTGCAGACGTCGGCGTGACCGTTGATGGTGACGTCCGTCGGGCTCTGACCCAACCCAGCCACTTCGGTCTAGTACCCCACCTGGATCTGGCTGGTTGGCATGCTCGGGTCGCGAAGATCCCCACATCGGGCCCGAAGTCCGGCTGGCTGAGCCCTGCTGCGCCGGCGGTGCCACGAAGGCGGCCGATGTGCTGGTGAGCGAGGGCGCGGAGACCAGGGCACTGGCCGCGACCAGGGCGAACACGCGGCGGAGCCATCCCGAACGTGCGGTAGGAGTGACATTCGGCAGCGACATTGCTCGCCTGCTTTCTGCTCCTGCGCGGCGACCGCCTGGTCGGCAAGGTGGATGCCCGCTCGGATCGCGACTCCGGGCGTTTCATCGTGCACGCGATCCACGAAGACGAGCCCGTCGATCGATCGACCCGAGCCGCCGTCGACACGGAGATCGAGTCCCTCGCGGAGTGGCTGCGTTTGCGGGTCGTTCCGGACTGACATCCGTTCCCGTCGGACATCCACCTCCCCTTTTTCTCACCAGCTTCGTCTTCACACGCGACTGTGGTGGGAAAAAGCGGAGGTGGATGGTGGCTACTTCCCGTTTCGGACACAGTGCCCGGCCTCGAGAAACTCGGGTACCACGGTCGAATCGGGATTATTTCCGGCAGCGGGCCGTGGTGATCGCCGCGCCACCCGGGCTGATCGATGATGAGTGCGCCGCAGCGGTCGAAGATCATCAGCGCGTCATTCTCTTCGACGATGTAAGCGGTGGCGTCGGCGAGGGTGCAGCTAATTGGGCTGGAACCCTACAGCGGCCGAGGTCGCACGCCTCAATGCGGTAAGGGCCGCCACCCAGCCCACACGTATTGGCTCAGCAGGGCTTCTCCGAATGAAATCCGTTCCCCACCCAGCTGAGGCGGGCAGCGCGGATGCCTGAACCGTTCGAACCGGCGGCTCGCAGGCGGGATCGGTCGACTGCCGGATGACCGTCTGAATCCCGTCCGCGGCTGACCGACTCGGGAGAAACTGAAATCGCTGGTCGGCTGGGCAGCGTGATCGCCCGGGGCAGATTTCCGGACAGCAACGGGGCGCATCCACTACTGGATGCACCCCATGCTGGTCCTATTGCTGTCAGGCGCCAGGTAAAGGCCGCATCGGCCGGGGATGTCGGCTACATCCGCTGCGTAATGCAGAGGAAGTTGCCTTCGCTGTCGCGGAACCAGGCGGCCCGCAAGCCGTCCATGGTCGCGATGCCGTCCACCGTCTTCATCCCGGGGATGTCGTATTCCTCGAACACGACCCCGTGGGAACGGAGTACCGACATCTCGTCCTTGAGATCGTCGGTCATCCACCCCATTTGGGTGTTCTTAGCGGTGCCCGCATTCGCTGTCTCGTAGACCTCAAAGGCGGCTCCCTGCCCGGAGTCATACATAAGGTTGCCCGGTTGCTCCATGACCGGATCGAGCCCCAACTTGTCGTGATAGTAGCCGCGGGCACGCTGCAGGTCTGCAGCGGGCAGCACTGTGTGGATTTGCTTCAACATCGGATTGCCTCGTCTTCGTGAGATCGAGTGGTGTGATTGATTGGGAGTGGGAGTCCCGCACCGCAGTCGCTCGAGGGAGTGGCAGATGCCGGGAACTCCTCGTCGCGCGGGGATTGAGTAGCCTGCCCGTGGGGCGGTGGATATACCTTGTGCGGGAAACGCTACGCCCGCCACTGCCGCGTGTCTAGGGGGAAAACACCGTGCGACGGGGATCGAATTCCCGTCACATCCGCGACCGATGCCGGCCTCACCCTCGAACCGTCCGTAAGACGTTTCCTTGGCTGGCCTGGGGCTGGCTCGGAGGGTTGATACAGGGCGGGGAAGATCGTTCTCGCGCGCAGCTTCGGTATCCTCGAACGCAGATCCTCCGCGGTCGTCGTCAACCTTCGCGGTCGGCATCCGTTGCGCTGGGTGGTGCGCTCGCTGGTGCGTTCGAACGGGCCGGTGGGGATGAGCGCGCCCGCTGACCTCTCGATCAACTCCTGGTAGAGAGTCTCGGTGGAGGAACTTATCCGGTCGGTGACGCGGCGAGTTTCAGTTGGGCGAGCAGGTCAGACTGGTTACGGGCCACCGTCTGTTGTGTCCTCGTCGTGAGACTTTGGATCGTTTCTTCCTGACCATCGCACGATGGCTCTTCACGTCGCAGCGGCGACGCTCAACAGCCGGAAATTACACACCCCAGGCCGGAGGAACTGCAGTCACCTCGCTCTGACTCAGGCCGGCACGATCGCCGCATGGTGATGGTGGGATTGCATCGCCGCGTCATAGATCGAATGGGTGAATGCCGCTTCGGCCGGCGTCGCAGCGCCGAAACGATGCCCGAGCATGCCCTCGCGCTCAGCGAGGAATACGGCCCACATCTGAAGAATCGAATCAGAGAACCCCGACTCGAAGATCGCACCGGTCACGGTGGGCCACACCGACTGGCTGCCGGCATCCACCTGTTGCCAGATCTGCTG
>JBBRDX010000214.1:0-4118 GCA_038203515.1 Actinomycetales bacterium
GCCGAGTGAGGCGTCTCGCCGCTTCGAGCGTGGCGTCGATCCAGAGGTCGCGGATGCAGCAGCCGCCCGTGTGGTCGAACTGCTCGTGCTGCTCGCCGACGGACAGGCTGACCCCGAGGGCACCCGCCTGTTCGACGTCGCCCCGCGCGAGCCGATCGTGCTGCCGGATGGCTACATCGCCGGGCTCGTGGGTGCCGACTATTCGGATGTCGAGATCCTGCGTTCGCTCACGGACATCGGCGGATCGATCGAGCCGATCGACCACGCGCTGTCGGTGACGCCGCCGAGTTGGCGCCCCGACCTCACCGACAAGGCCACCCTCGCCGAGGAAGTGGCTCGTATCGTGGGCTACGACCGTATCCCCGCGGTGCTGCCGACGGCTCCTCCCGGGCGCGGTCTCACCCGAGCGCAGCGCCTTCGTCGATCCGCGGCCCAGCTTCTGGCCTCCGCCGGGAACACGGAGGTGCTGTCCTATCCCTTCGTGTCGCAGAGAGCCAACGACACCTTCGGCGGCTCCGTCGCCGGTGCCGTCCCGGCCATCCGCCTGGCCAATCCGCTCGATGGCGAGGCGCCGTTCCTGCGCGCCTCACTGCTTCCCGGGCTCATCGAGACCGCCCGCCGCAACCTCTCTCGCGGGCTCGTCAACCTCGCGATCTACGAGATCGGTTCGGTATTCCGACCGGAGGCCGGTGCCCACTACGGCAGCAGCGATCTCCCGTCCGGACTCATCCGGCCCACCTCGAGCGAACTCGCGGACCTGCTCGGCAGCATCCCGCCGCAGCCCCTTCGCGTCGCCGCGCTGTTCACCGGCGCGGCCATCTCCAAGCAGCCTGGCCAGCCCGCAGTGCAACATGGCATCGCGGATGCGCTCGACGCGGCCCGCCAGGTCGGTCACGCTCTCGCCGCCACAATCACGGTCGTCCAAGGATCGCACCACTCCTTGCATCCGGGCCGCACCGCCGAGCTGTTCCTCGGTGATCGCAGCGTCGGATTCGCCGGCGAGCTGCTGCCCGCCCTCGCCGACGAGCTCGACCTTCCGCGGGTCACGGCGGTGATCGAGCTCGAACTCGGCCTGCTCATCGAGCTGGCCGATGCAGAGGTGTCGCCCGCTGCGATCGCCGCTTACCCGGCGGCGACCCAGGATCTCTCTCTCGTGCTCGGTGCGAATGTGCCGGCCGGCGACGTGCTGTCGTCGCTCGTCGATGGGGCCGGACCGCTGCTGGAGGTTGTGCACCTCGTGGACGACTACCGCGGCCAGGGTATCCCCGAAGGTTCTAAGTCACTGACCTTTGCGCTGCTCTTCCGGGCTGGAGACCGCACCCTCACCGCTCTCGAGGCCACCGAGGCGAAGCTCGCCGGGGCCGCCGTCGCCGCCGAGCGATTCGGCGCGAGTATCCGCTAATAACGGGCGCCCCACCGATGTCCGCTAAGCTCGCACGGTGGACATCCTTCGCATCACCGGTTCGACCGAGCGCCGCACGCCTGTGCGCCGCGGTCTCCGTGTGCGCTCGGACCGTCGCGGACAGCGACTGCAGGCGACGCTCTCCGTCTGATCGGCTGCCGAATCCGGCATCATGACCCGACACCAGCGCCGCCGCACCAGGCCCCGTCGATCCACTCTCAATAAGGTGTAACCATGACCTACTCCGTTGCCGTGGCCGGTGCAAGCGGCTATGCGGGCGGGGAGTTGCTTCGGCTGCTGTCCCAGCATCCCGACCTCGAGGTGGTAACGGTCACCGCCTTCCAGAACGCGGGTCAATTCCTGTCCGAGGTGCAGCCGCACCTGCGCTCCTACGGCGAGCTCACGCTGCAGCCGACAACGCCCAGCGTGCTCTCCGGCCATGACCTGGTCTTCCTCGCCCTTCCGCACGGCAAGTCGGGGGAGCTCACCGCCCATCTCGGCGAGGACAGTCTCGTTGTCGATTGTGGCGCCGATCACCGCCTCTCGGATGCCGCGGACTGGGCCGCCTTCTATGGCGGCGACTACTTCGGCGCCTGGGCCTACGGCGTGCCGGAGCTGCCAGTCGCCCGCGGCAAACAGCGGTCCGCCCTCGCCGGAGCCACTCGCATCGCCGCCCCCGGCTGCAACGCGAGCTCCGTTGCCCTCGCCCTCGCCCCCGGTATCGCGGCCGGGGTGATCGAAGAGCGCGACCTCGTCGCCGTGCTCGCGGTCGGCCCGTCCGGTGCCGGAAAGTCCCTCACACCGCAGAACCTGGCGAGCGAGATCCTCGGCTCGGCCAATCCGTACGCCATCGGTGGCACCCATCGCCACATCCCGGAGATCCAGCAGTCCTTGCGGTCCGCCGGGGCCTCGGCTCCGACCATCTCTTTCACCCCGGTGATCGTGCCGATGGCGCGGGGCATCCTCGCCACCTCGACGGCCCGCATCGTGCCGGGGGTGTCGGCCGCCGACATCCGCGCCGCCTGGGAGTCGGCCTATGCCGACGAGCCATTCGTTCACGTCCTCCCTGCGGGACGGATGCCTCGCAGCGGCGACGTGCTCGGCTCCAACACGGCACTGATCGGCCTCGCCGTCGATGAAGCGGCCGGTCGCGTCGTCACGGTCACCGCGATCGACAACCTCGTCAAGGGCACGGCGGGCGCCGCCATCCAATCAGCGAACATCGCCCTGGGTCTCGATGAGACCAGCGGCCTTCCGATCGACGGAGTTGCACCATGAGCGTCACCCACCCCCGGGGCTTTGTAGCGGCCGGCGTCGAGTCGGGACTCAAGGGCAAGGGTGGCAAGGATGTGGCCCTCGTCGTCAACCAGGGCCCGAGCCAGGCCGCGGCCGCCGTCTTCACGAGCAACCGCGCCAAGGCGAATCCGGTGATCTGGTCGCAGCAGGTGATCGCCGACGGCATCGTCAGCGCCATCGTGCTCAACTCCGGCGGGGCCAACTGCTAAACCGGTGCCCTGGGATTCCAGGTGACCCACGCGACGGCAGAGCACGTGGCATCGCTGCTCGGCTGCTCGGCCGGCGACGTGCTGGTGTGCTCCACCGGCCTCATCGGTGACCAGCTCGACCTCCAGAAGGTCAGCTTCGGCGTCACCGCCTCCCATGCGTTCTTGCGCAAGGACGGGGGAGTGGATGCCGCGACCGCGATCATGACCACCGACACGCACCCCAAGCAGGCGGTCGCTCTCGGCGACGGGTGGTCGATCGGCGGCATGGCCAAGGGTGCCGGCATGCTCGCTCCGGGGCTTGCCACGATGCTCGTCGTCATCACGACCGATGCCGCCCTCGATTCCGCCCAGCTGGATGCCGCGCTCCGGCACGCCACGCGGGTGACCTTCGACCGCCTCGACTCCGACGGGGCGATGTCGACTAACGACACAGTGGCACTGCTCGCCTCGGCGGCATCCGGCATCACGCCCACGATGGAGCGTTTCACGACAGTGCTCACCGGGCTCTGCGAGGATCTGGCGATCCAACTGCAACAGGATGCCGAGGGCGCGGCACACGACATCACGATCGAGGTGATCAACTCGGCTTCCGAAGACGAGGCCGTCGAGGTCGGCCGGGCCGTGGCCCGCAACAACCTCTTCAAGGCCGCGGTCTTCGGCAACGACCCCAATTGGGGCCGGGTGCTCGCCGCGGTCGGCACCACCCGGGCTGCATTCGATCCCTATGACATCGACGTGTCGATGAATGGCGTGCGAGTCGCCCATCAGGGTGAGCCCGACCAGCCCCGCGAGAGCGTCGACCTCACCGGTCGCGCCATGCACCTGCTGATCGACCTGCACGCCGGGTCGTCAACAGCCACGATCTGGACCAACGATCTCACCCACGACTACGTGCACGAGAACAGCGCGTACTCGAGCTGATGGGCACACACTCGAGGGAAGCATCCGCGAAGGCATCCGCTCTCATCGAATCACTGCCGTGGCTGCAGCGATTTCATGGGAAAACCATCGTGGTCAAGTTCGGCGGCAACGCGATGGTCAACGACGAGCTCAAACACGCCTTTGCAGAAGATATGGTCTTCCTGCGCCAGGTGGGGGTGCGCCCGGTTGTCGTGCACGGCGGCGGACCCCAGATCTCGGCCGAGCTTCGGGCCCGGGGCATCCCGAGCGAGTTCCGCGGCGGTCTGCGGGTCACCTCTCTCGAGGCACTC
>JBBRDX010000215.1:0-4117 GCA_038203515.1 Actinomycetales bacterium
TAGGTGAGCGTGCCCGACTTGGAGACGAGTCCGATCGGGCCCTTGCCCGTGATGTTCGCGGGCGTGATGCCGACGAGCGACTCGCCGGGAGTGATGATTCCGGGGCAGTTCGGTCCGATTATGCGGGTCTTTCCCGAGGCCTTGGCCATGGCCCAGAATTCGGCCGAGTCCTGGATCGGGATGCCCTCCGTGATGACGACGACGAGTGGGTTCTCCGCCTCGATGGCCTCGAGCACGGCATCTTTCGCGAAGGCCGGCGGAACGAAGACGATGGAGACATCCGCCCCGGTCTTCTCGATGGCCTCCGCGACCGTGCCGAACACCGGCAGTTCGACACTGCCGCCGTCGGAGCTGGCGTGGGTGACGATAGTGCCAGCCTTGCGGGCGTTGACGCCCCCGACCACCTGCGTGCCGGCCGTCAGCATGAGGGCGGTGTGCTTGGTGCCCTCGCCGCCGGTGATGCCCTGCACGATGACCTTGGAATCCTTGTTGAGGAAGATCGACATTTCTCTGCTGTTCCTTTACTTCGAAGCCAGTTCGGCGGCCTTGGCGGCGCCGTCGTCCATAGTGTCGGCGAGCGACACGAGCGGGTGTGCGTAATCGGCGAGGATGGCTCGGCCCTCTTCGACCTTGTTACCGTCGAGACGCACCACGAGCGGCTTGGAGGCGGCGGCGCCGAGGGTCTTCAGCGCACCGACGATTCCGTTGGCCACCGCGTCGCACGCGGTGATCCCGCCGAAGACGTTCACGAACACGCTCTTCACCTGCGGGTCACCGAGGATCACATCGAGGCCGTTGGCCATCACTTCAGCGGATGCTCCGCCGCCGATGTCGAGGAAGTTGGCGGGCTTCACGCCGCCGAAGTTCTCGCCCGCGTAGCTGACCACGTCCAGCGTTGACATCACGAGGCCAGCGCCGTTGCCAATCACACCCACCTCGCCATCGAGCTTCACGTAGTTGAGACCGAGAGCCTTGGCCTTCGCCTCGAGCGGGTCCTCAGAGTCGGTGTCGACGAGCGCCGCGTGGTTGGGATGGCGGAATTCGGCGTTCTCGTCGATCGAGACCTTGCCGTCGAGGGCGACGATGTCGCCGTCCTCGGTGAGCACGAGCGGGTTCACCTCGACGAGCGTGGCATCCTCACCCGTGTAGACCTCGTAGAGCTTCACGAAGACAGGCGCGACCTTGTCGACGATCTCGGCAGGGAACTTGGCGGCGATCGCAATTTCTGTGGCCTTGGCCAGGTCAATGCCGGCCAGCGGATCGATCTCGATGCGGGCGAGTGCCTCCGGGCGCTCAACCGCGAGCTCCTCGATCTCCATGCCACCCTCGTAGCTCGAGAGCGAGAGGTAGCTGCGATTCGCCCGGTCGAGCAGCACCGAGAAGTAGTACTCCTCCTTGATGCGGGCCCCGGCGGCGACCATCACGCGCTTGACGGTGAGCCCCTTAATGTCGAGGCCGAAGATGGCCTCGGAGGCGGTGGCCGCATCATCCGGGTTGTGGGCCACCTTCACGCCGCCGGCCTTGCCGCGTCCGCCGGCCTTGACCTGCGCCTTGACGACAACGGTTCCGCCGAGCTGTGTCGCGGCAGCGCGCACTTCCTCCGGCGTATCGGCGACGATGCCAGCGAGAACGGGCACCCCGTACGATTCGAAGAGATCTCGGGCCTGGTACTCAAATAGATCCACGCTGCTGTGTCCAATCCGCAGTTCGTATGTCTGGTGTGGCAGTAGGTGTCTCGATATCGAGATAGCTCGACATCAAGATATTTGGGCCACCAAGAACTCTACCCCCGGCTGCTCCGGAGGTTCTGTCGGGCCGGGGCGGCCGGGGCGGCAGAAGGGAAACTTTGCGGGCTGTTACACGAGACAGTTTCAGACGGAGAATCGCACGGTGCCCGTCAGGATGTCCGCCATCACCAGCGTCGCTCGCACACGACTGCCCGCCGTCAGCTGCCCGGTGCACTCGGCCGCCACCGCCGGGTCGGCCAGTTGGATGACCCCGCCTCCCTTCCGCGCGGAGGTCCCCTTTTGCACGGAAATCACCGTCGCGTCGAAGACCTCACCCACCCGCCCGCCCAGCACGGCGGCTTCGACCGCGTCGATGGATCCCCGGTCGAGGCGTGACGCGATGGAGTCCGAGGCCGACATGATCGCCGGTAGCGAGGGCAGGGAATCACGCACCCAGGACGGCACCGGATGCCCGGCCACGAGCGCCTCGCAGGTCACGAGCACGAAGCGGTCGACAAGGCGGCGCAGCGGAGCGGTCGTGTGGGCATACGGGGCCCCGACCGCGGCCTGGATCGTGATATCCGGAACGCTGCCCTCGAGTACTGTGTAGTCGGCGCCGCGAAACAGGGAACGGGCAGCGTGGATGATCGCGAGCTGGTGCGGATCATCGGAGTCGAGGGTTCGCAGGTACTCGCCGTAGGCGAGCCCCGGAGCCCAGGGCCAGCCGAGCGCCGCGGTCTGCAGCCGGAAGCGGTCGATCGCCGCAGCATCCGGAACGGGCATGGTGCGCAGGATGCCCACTCCCGCGTCGACCATGATCCGGGCCGCGGCCATACCGGTCATCAGGGAGAGCTGGGCCTTCCACCCCTCTACCGGCAGCGCCCGGCGCCTCTCGAGGCGGTAGACGTGATCGACCTCGGTGACCTCCTGGTCGGCTCGGTTGAGGCTCGCTCCGCCGCGCTGCCGCTCGAGAAGGATGCGTTTCTCGCCGACTTCCCGCAGCAACTGCAGGGACTCTGTCGCAGTCCCCGAGTCGAGCTCAGCCTGCACCACGCAATAGTCGCACTGGCGGATGCTGCGAATCCGCGCCCGGGCGACGGTGACCGCGGTGACGTTTGCGTCGGCGTCGAGCTCGAAGTCCCACACGAAGGCGCTGCGTACCTCGCCGGGCAGCAGCGATGCGGCATCATCGCTGATCACGGTCGGATGCAACGGGATTCGACCGTCGGGGGCATACATGGTCTGCCCCCGCCGGCGGGCCTCGGCGTCGATCGGGCCGTTCGGAGCCACGAAGGCCGGCACATCGGCGATGGCATACCTGACGCGATACCCCTCTCCGCTGCGCTCGAGATGGAGCGCCTGGTCGAGCTCGGTTGCGCCCGCCGGGTCGATCGTGATGAACGGGATCTCCGTGGAGTCGACAGCGGGCAGCACCTGGTGGGCGATCACCGAACGGGCATCCGCCTCCACCGTTTCCGGGAAGGCCGCGTGAAGCGCGAGCTCCGTGCGCAACTCTGCGAACCGCTCGGCGAGCTGGCCCGATGACGGGAGCACGAGGTGCACTGAAGACACGGACATGGGCGTCAGCCTACGTGCCCGCGCCGACCAGGCACGGCGCAGAATGGAGTGGTGAAGACCGTGGCGCTCATCGACATCGGGGCGGAAGCCGTGCTGCTCGTGGGCGGCGGGCGGGCAATCCTGCTTCAGCTGGCCAACCCAGCGGTCGGTCACGCCGTAGCCGACCACAGCAACTTCGCCGCTGACCCACTGCGTCGACTGCGCAACACATTGACATATGTGTACGCATTGGTCTTCGGCACCCCGCACCAGGTTGCTACAGTGCGGTCGATGGTGCAGCGCGCGCACGCGCCGGTGCGTTCGGAGAGCTACGACGCCTCGGATGCCGGGCTCCAGCTCTGGGTGGCCGCCACACTCTATGACACGGCGGCCACGCTGCACGCGCGCGTGTTCGGTGTACTCGACGAAGCATCCGCCGACGCCGTCTATCGGGACTATGCAGTAGTCGGCACGGCACTCGGCATGCCCGCGGCCTTCTGGCCGGTCGACCGGCAGGCATTCGGTCACTACTGGCAGGCGCAGCTGGCGGAGCTCGAAGTCGATGACCGGGTGCGCGCCGTCGGGGCGCAGCTGCTGTACCCGGCATCGGGTCCGCTGTGGATGCGCGCCCTGATGCCGATCGCCCGACTGGCGACCGCGGGCCTGCTGCCGCCCGCTCTGCGGGAGGCCTACGCGCTGCCGTGGGACGACCGCCGCCAGCGTCGCTTCGACCGGATGATGAATGCCACCGCGCACATCTACCCCCGTCTGCCCGCCCGGCTGCGGCACTGGCCGAAGAACCACCTGCTGCGGCGACTCGGCTGACGACTGGC
>JBBRDX010000216.1:0-4098 GCA_038203515.1 Actinomycetales bacterium
ACGAGGCGCAGGTGAGCGTTCGAGGAGATCGGCAGGAACTCGGTGAGGCCCTGGACGATGCCGAGGATGATGGCGTTGAGCATGCCCACGGGCGGGTCCAATCAGTAGTCGAGCAGCAGGTCCCCCAGGACACGCCTGCCAAACACTAACGCGTCGAGCGGCACGCGCTCGTCAACGCCATGGAACATGGCCGGAAAATCCAGCTCGGGCGGCAACTTCAGCGGTGCGAAGCCATAGCCCTTGATGCCGAGCCGCGAGAGGGCCTTGTTGTCGGTGCCGCCCGAGAGCAGGTACGGCAGCACCGGGGCGCCGGGGTCGTGCGTGCCCAGCGCCGAGGTCATCGCCTCGACCAGCGGACCGGAGAACGCGGTTTCGAGCCCGATGTCACGGTGGAGCACCACGATCTCGATGTCGGGGCCGACCAGTTCTGCGAGCTCGGCGAGCACGGCATCCTCTTCACCCGGAAGGGTGCGGATGTCGATGAGCGCCTCGGCGGTGTCCGGGATGACATTGTGCTTGTAGCCGGCGGTGAGCGCGGTGGGATTGGTCGTGGTGCGAAGCGAGGCCTGGATGAACCGGCTCGTCGTTCCGGTGGCGAGCGCGATCTCATCCGGACCCACCTTCTGCGGGTCGACATCGAGGATGCGCGAGAGTTCGCCGAGCAGTTCCGTGGTGGTGTCGGTGAGGCGCACCGGCCACTCGCGGCGACCGACCGTCGCGACCGCTTCGGCGAGCTTCGTGACGGCGTTGTTGCGCATCACGTGCGAGCCGTGGGAGGCGGTGCCGCGCGCGATGAGCTTGACCCATACCAGGGCCTTCTCACCGGTCTGCAGCAGGTAGGCACGGGTGCCGTTGAGGGTCACCGAGTATCCGCCGACCTCGCTGATCGCCTCCGTCGCGCCGGCGAAGAGCTCCGGATGATTCCTCACCAGGTAGCCCGAACCGAGCACGCCCCCGGCCTCCTCATCGGCGAAGAAGGCGATCACGAGGTCACGGGACGGCTGCTTCCCGGCGCCCAGGATGTCCTCGAGCGCGGTGAGCATCATCGCGTCCATGTTCTTCATATCGACCGCGCCGCGGCCCCAGAGCATGCCGTCTTTGACGACACCGCCGAAGGGGTCGACGCTCCAGTTGTCGGGTTGGGCGGGCACCACATCCGTGTGGCCGTGCACCACGAGAGCGGGTTTCGAGCGGTCGGATCCCTCGACCCGTGCGATGACGCTGACGCGTCCGGGCTCGGACTCGAACATCTCGGGGCTCAGGCCGAGGCCGGTGAGGTAGGCGGAAACGTACTCCGCGGCATCCGCCTCACCGTTGGATTTGCCGCCCCCGTAGTTGGTCGTGTCGAACCGGATCAGGTCGCGGGCGATTCGCGCCGTCGCGTCGAGCTGGTCGTCGGAAGTCTCAGTCAGCATGCCTCAACGGTATCGTCTCGAGGCCCTGCGCCGGTGTTCGAGGCAGGCCTCACGCGCGTGCTAGTGTCATACCTCGGTGCTTCTGAAAAGAAGAAACCAAAGCGCGCGGATGGCGGAAATGGTAGACGCGCCAGCTTGAGGTGCTGGTGCCTGTTATGGGCGTGGGGGTTCAAGTCCCCCTTCGCGCACTGTGGGGTGGTTCGGGCAATTGCCCGGTACTGGTTCGGAAAATGGGTCGTGACGATCGAAAGTTGATCGTCCGGCCCTTTTTTCATGCCCGGACGGCTTACTTCGGACGCTCTGTTGGCGTGTGCAGGGGCAGGTTAACGACGAATCGGCGTGCCTGGGGATTTTCAGGCACGCCGGATTGTTCGGGTTTTGCAGGTGTGTGGATCAGTGGGAGCGCGGAGGGCTATCCGGGCGGTTCTTGACTGTCTTCCGATTTGTAGGCCGGGGTGGGCGATTGCCAGTAGCTGCTGGGGAGTCGGTTGTTTTTCGGGCTGATGGTTGTCAGGCGGAGTTGGTTTTTGTAGAAGCTGATGATCTTGCGCAGGTTTTCGACGACAGTTCCGATGGCGACGACGAGGTAGGTGAAGGTATTGCCGCGGACGGCGCGCTTTTCGGCGTCGGCGATGTCTTCGTATTGGCTTCGTTTCAGGTTCCGGTTGACGGATTCGACGCCGTTGCGCATGCCGTTGGCGGCACGCCATTCGTCAGTACCCCAGGGGAAGTATTGTTCGTGTTTCAGTCCGCCAGCGTTGGCGTCCTCGGCGGCTTTCCCTTCAGGGCGTTTCATGGTCACGGTCACCCCTTGATGGGCGCCGGGGCGTGCTTTCCATCGGGTGTAATCGGGAGATTCGATGGGGACCAGGTATCGGCGGGTCCAGTCGCTTTCCATGTGTCCTTTGGGTCGGAGTCTGGACTTCGCTCTTTGAGCGACCTGCTTTCGGTAGAGATCCTCAGCCTGATCCCGTTCTTTTCGGGCTGCCGCGCGGGTCTTCAGGATCTGGTCTGGGGACGATGTGGTGTCGTGTTTCATGCTCTTTTTCATAGCGTCGTATTTTTTTCGTATCTCATGGACGACTTTGTCGGCGTTGCGGAGAACGGGGGGAAGAGTGTCGAGATACCAGGCGCCGGAGACCTGGATGAAACCGCGAGGATCAAAAGCCTTTTCCCCTAGATCGTCGTCACGGTAGTTGAACACGTGCTTGAACCCGCGCAGTCGCAGCGGGACGGAGTATTCGCCGTATAGTCCGTTCGAGTAGGCCCGGTCGACGATGAAGAAGTTCGCTCTATGGCCGCGGTTCAGAAGCGAGTCGGCGATCCGCACCCCCTCTCCGACGATGGCGCCGGGGATATGGAAAGACAGTGCGACGGTGAGGAGCGGGAATCGTTCTTCGGCTTCGAGGTAGTTCGCAGTCATGCGAGCGATCTCTGCCTCGATCCCCCAGTCTCGTTTCGCCTTGGCGGTTCCTTTGATTTGACTGGCGGGGTCGGTCTTTTTGATCTCCGCAGCGTCGATGTGGGTGACCGCACCGTGGCTGCCTTCCCGCTGATACCAGCCGCCGTCGGGGTTTGCGGTGAGACGGTCTCCACGGGGGTTCTTCGCGGACCTATTTCCCCTCTTGCCGTATAGGGGAATGAATGTGGCGTCGAGGGCGACGTTTCCGTCGGCTCTGTCCAGGAGCTCCTGGGGCAGGCACTGCCGGGAGCCTTCGAGGAGTGCGTTCGCCAGGGAGAACATCCTCTCGCGCCGCATCGCGCAATCGGCGGTGTCTCGCGCGTTGATCATGGCGGCGAACTCTGCTTCCTTCAGACGCTTGTCGCGTCTTCCCGGGAACTCGTCCACAAGAGCTATGAGGCGTTTGATGGCAGCCCAGATACGGTCATAAACGCGGTCGTCGTGCCCATCATGGGTCAGTCCGAGAATGGTGCGTTGGGTGCGGCTGAGTTGGAGAACAGTTTCGCTGAGCTCGGTAATCAGCGGAGCGCGTTTGAGGCGCACTTGCAGAAGAATCAGACTGAGCACAGCAGTGGGGGTCAACACCGGTCGCCGCCCCGCGCTCGATTTTGCATCATCATCGCGCCATTGGATAAGGAGCTTCTGAACACCAGACTTCTTGATGACTTTATCGACCTCGACAACGCAGACGCCGATGGGGTCCACGCGGGCCGAAGCAAGGTAGTCGGGCATTTTCTGCTGAAACGTGGCCATCATCCATCGTTCGGCCTCCTCGTACTTGCTGAGGTTCGTCGGGCGACTCACAGTGAGCCTCGCAATTGCGCGTCGCGGTCATCGCTGGTTGGTCTGGGAACGAACTTCGCCAGGCGGGAGATCGATCCCAGTGACTGCAGGCCTGCTGCTTCCATCAGGGTCAGGACATCGACCCGGTTTGTCATCTGGGTCACCAACCAGGTGTTGCGAAGTCGTCTCCCCTGCACGGAGAGAGTGCCCTGAGGTTTCGAGCACTTGCCAACGAAGCCGCTGACAACGTCATTCTCGGTTCGGTTGCGTTGCCACAGGAAGACCATCGACTGCCCGGGCAGGTCCTTCACCGCGGTGGCGATGATCTCTTCGAACTCGGCGGTGACGATCACCCGTCGCTTCCACCCACCTTTGACCATCACTTGGAGTTCGACTGTGCCGTCGTCGTGCACGGTGACGGATTCGCGGCGGAGGTTC
>JBBRDX010000217.1:0-4074 GCA_038203515.1 Actinomycetales bacterium
TAATCGACAGGAGAAACGACAAATGAACAAAAACAATGCGATTGATCTCGGCCAGTTCGACGACGACTTCCGCGGTGAGCAGACCGAGGACCGCGGCGATTTCGAGGGAGTGCCCGATGGCAAGTATCAGGTAACTGTGGAAAAGGTCGAGTTGACCGAGGCCCAGAGCACGGGCAACCCGATGCTGAAGTGGACTCTCCGCGTGCTTGCGCCGAAGTTCGTCAACCAGCTGATGTGGCGCAACAGCGTGATCACGCACAACACGCTGAAGTACGTGAAAACCGATCTGCACCTGTGCGGTCTGGATCTGGACAAGCTTTCGGAACTGCCGAAGCACCTCAGCAAGCTGCTCGACGTGAAGCTGGAGGTGACGAAGAAGACGAAGGGCGACAACGCGAACATCTTCTTCAACCGCCGCATTGAAAACGACCGGACACCGGCCAGGTTCCGGCAGGAGGCCGGCGACGCTCTTGTCCCGTTCTAACCAGAGCGTCGCAACGATCATCGTCGACACGCGCGAGCAAGAGCCTTTCTCCTTCGATCCCCGGCTGGTGTCCGCTGTACGGCGGGCGCTGCCGGCCGGGGACTATTCCGTCGAGGGACTTGAGAACAGTGTCGCGGTTGAGCGGAAAACGCTCGATGATTTCGTCTCCACCGTGATCCACAGCCGTGAGCGCTTCCTGGAAGAATTGCGAAAGCTCGGCGGCTATCGGGCGGCATGCGTGGTGGTCGAGGCCAACATAGTCGACGTGTTGCAGAAGCGGTATCGCGGCGGTGCGCATCCGAACGCGGTGCTCGGAAGCACGCTCGCGCTCATCCTCGACCACCGCATTCCGGTTTTCTTCTGCACCAACCGCCAGGCGGCCTGCCACTTCGTGCAGGCATATCTGCTTGCGGCACACGCGAGGTGGGGGACATGACGGCAGAGCGCAGCAGCATTCGCGGCGTGGTGGAGACCGTGTTCTACTCCGGGCCAACGTTCTCCGCAGGACGGCTTCGGGCCGCCAACGGGGCTCTCGTAAAGTTCGCCTGCACGGTGTTCGTCAGGGAGAACGACCCGGTTCGGATGGAAGGCCACTGGGTAGAGCATCCGAAGTACGGGCGCCAGTTCGAAGCCGAGTTCATGGGGCACGACCTCGAAATGGAGCCCGACGGGCTCGCTAACTTTCTCGCCAACCATCCGGACGTGAAAGGCATTGGTCCCGCGAAGGCGCGGCTGATCGCCGATGAGTTCGGGGTCCGTTTCGATCAGGCCATTCGTAACGCCCCCGAGCGGGTGGCTGCAATCGCGAAGGTTCCGCTTGAAACTGCGCTTGCGCTGCAGCGAATCTGGATCGCCAACACCCAATTCAACACGGCGATGGCATACCTCGCAAGCTATGGGCTGACGCACCATCAGGTCACCACGCTGGTGGGTAAGTTCGGCAGCCAGGTGGTGCCGATTCTGGAGAGCGACCCGTACGTGCTGATGCGCGAGATCGCAGGGTTCGGGTTCAAGCGTGTCGACAAGATCGCACGCAAGATGGGCACGCCGAAGGATCTCCCAACGCGGATTCGCGCCGGGCTCCATTACTGCGTCCTCGCCGCGCTTGATGACGGCGATTGCTGGGTCGAATACGAAGATCTGCTCGACCGCGCCAACACGCTGCTTGTGATGGATACGCTCGACAGCCGCGAGCTAATCGAGGGTCATCTGGAAGGCTTGATCGCCGACAGCACTCTGGTTTCACAACCGTTCGAGAGGCTGGTGGTGGCGAGTCCCGAGATCCACCGGATGGAGACGGAACTTGCCGCGGTCTTTGGAACCGCGGCGAGGTGCAACCCGCATGCGGTCGCCGACGTGGATCAGTTGATCGGTGCCGAAGGCGGCGAGTTGAACCCCGAGCAAAGAGATGGAGTCCGGAACGCCCTTACCTTCTCCATTTCACTGATGGCCGGTGGCGCAGGCAGCGGAAAGACCTACGCGGTCTCGACGATCAACAGCATCGCGGAGCGTCTGGAACTTACTGTCATTCTGGCCGCGCCCACGGGTAAGGCGGCGAAACGCCTCGAAGAGGTAGTCGGCCACGAGGCCAGTACGATTCACCGGCTGCTCGGCTTCAACGGCCATACTTACGCCCGCGACGCGTCGAACCCGATCGAAGCGGACATCCTTGTTGTCGACGAGGTTTCGATGGTGGACGTGCCACTCGCCTGGCGGCTGTTTGAGGCCGTCGATCGCAAACGGACGGCAGTGGTTCTTGTTGGGGACCACAACCAGTTGCCGCCGGTGGGTCCGGGAAACCTGCTGCGCGATCTGGTGCGGTCGCAGGCCATCCCCACCACGGTCCTCACCAAAATTATTCGCCAGGCGGGCGTGCTGAAGGAGAACTCGACCGCCATTCTCACCGGCGAAGTGCGGCCCACATCCGACGGGCAAGTGGCCGGGGCGCGGCGACCCTGGTACGTCATCGACAAATTCACGGAACGAGAAGACGTTCGGCGGATGCTGCTCCTGCTCTTTGAAGAAGTCCTCAGGGAGCGTCTCGGCTACGACCTGATTCGTGATGTTCAGGTGCTCACGCCTACTCATAAGGGCACGCTCGGCACCGTGGAACTGAATATCGAACTGCAGCGCCTGCTGCAGCGGAAGCTGTTCGGGTTCGAGACGCCCGCCGTCGATGTTGGCCATCGTCCGCATGTCTATCCCGGCGACAAGGTGATCCAAATGAAGAACGACTACGATTTGGGGATCATGAACGGCACGATGGGTATCGTCCATGACGCGGCCGCCGATGGCAGTCTGACGGTGAAGTTCGACGGTCGCGAAGTCCGGATTGACGCTGAGTCGGGTGCGCTGAGCAACTTGCAACTGGCCTATGCGACGTCAATCCATAAGGTGCAGGGTTCCGAGTTTCCGTGCGCAGTGGTCATCGCCCATAAGTCGCACTCTTTCATGCATCACCGCAATCTGTTCTATACCGCTGTGACCCGTGCCAAAGAGTCGGTCATCATTCTCGGCGACCGCTGGGGGATCGAAAACTGCGCCGCCAAACGCCAGGTGGACCTGCGCAATACGTTCCTCTCGTTTCTGTTGCTGCGGGAGCCCCGGCCGTGACGCCAACCGTTGACGTCTACGCCTATTACCGGCAGATTACGGAGGTTGATATCGGAGAGATCGCCCGTGAACTTCTCGGTGGCCGGGTCACTCAGGATGCGCGCCACACGCTTTGCTGTGACTGTCCGAAACACAGCAGCCAGTCCCACCGGTCCCTGCACATCATGCTCGATAAGCAGGGCTGGTACTGCTTCGGGTGCGGCGTCGGTGGTGACGTCCTGCAACTTGTCGAGTTCATCCATCACGGCGTCGTGACGCGAGGCCAGTCCGGTATGATGCCTCAGTCGCACCGCGACGCCCGTGACTTTCTCGCCTCGCGGGTTGGCGCACCGCTGTTGTCGCAGGTCGGCCGCACTGCCGAGGAAATCGCCGAAGCTGAGGAGCAACACCGCCTGACATTGCGGGTCCGCGATGCACTTACCGCACTCGCGGATTTCCATCATGGGCAACTTATCAGAAACGCGGAAGTCCTTGCATGGTTCAAGGCAAAGTACGGGACGGGCGACGAAACAATCGCGAGGCTGAAGATCGGCTTTGCCGCGAATGAACCGAGCGCTGCGCGAGCCCTGATGGACGGGCCGGGCAAATTCACGCCGCGCGAATTGGCTGCGACCTCCGCGTTCCGGCCCACTGCGCAGGATGGACTCGTTCCGTTCTTCGATGGCCGGATCGTCTTCCCCTACTGGAGCCGCGGTCGCGTTGTGTTCATGATCGGTCGCCGGAGTCCGTGGACTCCCGACCATGAATGGGAAAAGTCGAAATACAAAAAACTGGCCGTCCACAACGAACGCAACCATAGCCATGTCGGGCAGTGCATTTAGAACGACGTTCTCTACAACGAAGACATTCTGACGACACGGCCAGAGCGCGTGATCATCACCGAGGGAGTCACCGATTGTATTTCGCTGATGGAGCACGGATTCCCGACACTGTCGCCGGTGACGGTGCAGATCCGCGAGGCCGACTGGGAGCGGCTG
>JBBRDX010000218.1:0-4057 GCA_038203515.1 Actinomycetales bacterium
CACTCGCTCGCGCGGGAGGCCGTGGATGAGGTCATCCATGAGAAGGATGACCCGAAGTCTGCCCTCAGGGCTCTCATCGACCTGACCGTGGCGGATGTCGTCTCCCCCGGTTTCCGCGGGTGCGCGTTTATTAACGCCGCAACCGAATTCACCGACTCCCGTCATGCTGTGCGCCAGATCGTCTCCGATCACCGCGAATGGTACGCGGAGACCCTCAGCGGGCTGCTGAAGGATCTGGGGCATCCCCTGCCCGGTGACGGTGGAGACGAGCTCGTCCTGGCCCGCGACGGCGTGATGACCGGCGGCTACGCCGGAGATCCCATCGCGGCAACGACCGCTTTCATGCGGGTCGTGAACCGCGTTCTGGAACGCACCAGGGGTTAGTCTGCGCCTTCGTTCGTGAACAGTCCGAAACTAGGCCGAAACCCGGTCCAGCTCGGCCACCTGGTGTCGACTCAGCTGGATCTTCGCCGCGGCCACCAGTTCGAGCACCTGCTCGGGACGACTCGCGCTCGCTACCGGCGCGACGATGCCGGGCTTCGAGAGCAGCCAGGCGAGAGCTATGGTGGCCACGCTTGACTTCTGTTCGCGTGCGACCTGGTCGAGCACGGCGAGCACCCGCTGACCGCGCTTGGACAGGTGATTGGCCAGCTCGGAGCCGCGATTGTTCTTGCCCAGATCGGCTTTCGTACGGTACTTGCCGGTGAGGAATCCGCTCGCGAGAGCGAACCGCGGCATGACGGCAAGACGCTGCTGGGACGCCACTCGGGCGAGATCACCCTCATAGCCAGTGCGATGCATCAGGTTGTAGTGGTTCTGCACGGCAAGCATCGGGGCGACTCCGAGCTGGGCTGCGATCACCCGGGCTTCGACGAGGCGGTTGCTCGAGTGGTCGGACGCACCAAAGTGACGCACCTTGCCCGCCCGGATCAGGTCGTCCACCGCGAGGAGCGTTTCTTCGAAAGGCACATCGGGGTTGTCGATGTGAAGGTAGAGCAGGTCGATGTAGTCCGTCTGCAGTCGCTCGAGCGAAGCATTGACCGATCGACTGATCGCCTTCGCGGTGACACCAGGACTGTCGGCACTCTTGCCCACCTTCGTCGCGACGACGATGCCAGAACGCAGCCGACGGTCGCGCATCCAGTTACCGATCATGATCTCACTGCGACCCGCCGCATAGGAGTCGGCCGTATCGATGAAGTTGCCGCCGTGGTCGAAGTAGGTGTCGAGGATGTCGTTGGTGGCGCCGCCGTCCGCTGTCCACCCAAAAACGTTGCCGCCGATCGCGAGGGGGAAGACGCGCAATGCTGACTGGCCGAGTGGTCGGCGAATCGGAAGGGACACCTCGAGTGTCGGAAGGTCCGCGGAAATCGCCAGCTTGGAGGCGACCGATTCGGGCGGCAGTACCTGCGCCATGACCATTCCCAGAACTCTCTCTCATCGCGTTCGCCGCATCCGACGCCGAAGCATCGAACGCGGATTCGATCGACGCCCCCGTGTTCTCGACAATAGAGGCGGATGGTGACAAAGCAAGGTCGCTGGCGTTAAATATGCCGTGCGCCGACGCAATTGTTATCTGCTCGAGACCGGGCGGTCGAGGCTGTGAATTCACTCGATGGCCATCCGCCTGTCGAGTCATCCACTGGTGTCGCCGAGATGTGGTCTCTACGTTCGAATCGTGAGGGAATACAGCTTCCCGAGAGGCCACCGTCGAGGGCGTACGGTGGAACCGACACACTGTCGCCAAGACACTAACCGGCGACAGAGGGACCGCCTCCGCTGTCATATCGCTGGGCGACCCTTCACTAATTGAAGGATGAAGATAATGACGAACGACCCCAACTGGCGCCTCCCCCCGGTACCGACTTTTCTCCTCGAGAGCTCCGACTTCGCTGAGGGCGACCCTTTGCCCGAGTGGGTGAGGGCCGACGGCGGGAACCGCGCGCCGTCGCTGCGTTGGAGTGGCGCGCCCGGTACGACGAAGAGTTATGCCCTGACGGTCTACGACCCCGACGCGCCCACCGGAAGCGGATTCTGGCACTGGGCCGTGCGTGACATCCCGGCCTCGACCACCGAACTCCCCGCAGGCGGGTCACTCCCACCGCAGGCCGTCATGATGGCCAACGAGCTGCGCAGTGAAGAGTTCACCGGCGCCGCTCCCCCGCCCGGCGACGGAGTGCACCGCTATTTCTTCACCGTGAGCGCACTGGATGTCGAGAGTCTCGACATCCCCGCGGGCGCGACGCCTGCCGTGCTCGGGTTCGTGCTCCGCGGCCACATCATCGGTCGCGCACAACTCATGGGCACGGCGGAGACTCCGGCGAGCTAGAGGCACAGCTCACGTTCAGCGCGCGGGTCGCCCCCTGAAGAATGCCGCGGATACCGTCGAGTCCACCGCCCCGGCAGCCTCGCCGAGGCCCTGTCGCGCATCCACACTGCTGCGCATCCACACTGCTGCGCATCCACACTGCTGCGCATCCACACTGCTGCGCATCCACACTGCTGCGCATCCACACTGCTGCGCATCCACACTGCTGCGCATCCACACTGTTGCGCATCCACAGCGTCGCGGTCCAACGCTGCGCGGAGCACCGGACTTTCTCGGTTTGACCAAGTTCGTCACCCTCCGTCGTTGCGCATAACTCCTGCAATTTGCACCCACTCCGCCGGCAAACCCCGGATTTCGGGGCCTCACGGCAGCGGCCGATTATTCCTGCAGGAGTTATGCAGCCGAATCTTTTGAGTACGGCCTCAGAGACCGGGCTTCGGTTCCGGCCGACACCCCATCGACACCCCCGCCGACACCCCACCGGCAATCTGAATCGACTTGGTAGTCGTTGCGACTTTGCCAGCGACGAAGTCACAACGACTACCAACTCGATCGGTGGCCGTGGGAGAAAGACGGTGCTGGTGAGTAGTACTCAGGCCCCAATGCCTTGCCAATAGCGAACAGTGACGACGGTGGGACGCGGATCGTGTTGACTTCAGGCATGCGACGCGTGTTGGTGCTTGGAGGAACGGCGTGGCTCGGGAGGGAGATCGCACACACAGCGCTCCTGAATGGTGCGGAGATTTTCTGCCTAGCCCGTGGCGATTCCGGCGCGGTACCTGAGGGCGTGCACCTCGTTCAGGCCGACCGAACCCTACCGGGGGCCCATGACCGGCTGGACGGCGAGCGGGACGAGGTCATCGAGCTCGCCAACGAACTGGAGCTGGTCGAATCGGCCCTGGACGCGCTCGCCGACCGTGCGTGCCACTGGACCATGGTGTCGACGGTGTCAGTGTACCGACGGAATGACGAGCCCGGAGCTGACGAGACAGCTGAGCCGGTCGAGCCGGCTGAGCGTGCCGAGACGGATGGCCCGACCGACTATGCACAAGCGAGGGTGGCCGCTGAGCGTGCCAGCACTGCCCGTGTCGGCGACCTGGCCGCGTGGATCGTTGCGGCTGGGGGTAGCGGCGTTACTGGCATTGTGAACGCGGTCGGTGAGAGCCATGCGTTCGACAATTTCCTCTTTCAGGTGAGCGACGTCGCAGGATTCACGGGTGAGCTCGTCACGGTCGATGATGCGTGGCTACTCGAGCACGATGTGCATTACTGGGCTGGTCCCCCGTCACTCCCGCTGTGGCTTCCCGTCCCGTACACCGGCTTTGCGAAGCGTAGCAACGCCGCTTTTCTCGCTGCTGGAGGCATCATCCGTCCGCTCCGAGACACGATTTCACGGGTACTCGAAGACGAAGTGGCACGCAACACCACGCGCGAACGACTCTCGGGGCTCAGCCCCGAGGAAGAAACTGACCTCCTCGAAGGCGCCTGCTAAAGGCGGGTGTTTATGGATGTGAAACGCTGTTCGGCGGTGCACCGGATACGCGAAAGCCCGCCCCGGCACTGATGTCGGGGCGGGCTTGTCGTTTGGTCTCGATACGGCCGCAAGCGGCCTACTCGACCACCGGCAGAACAGGCCGCGGGCGGCCTACTCGACCACCGGCAGAACAGGCCGCGGGCGGCCTACTCGACCAGGGGGTTAGACCCCGGTCGCACCACCCTCGGTCGAGG
>JBBRDX010000219.1:0-3975 GCA_038203515.1 Actinomycetales bacterium
TCGAACTGTTGCGGGAAGGGGATGGGCAATGCGACCGGCTTGCGCGTGCCCGGGGTCAGTGCAGCGTCGGTCAGTGCAGCGTCGGCCAGTGCAGCGTCGGCCAGTGCCGATTCGAAGGCCGCTGCGGTGTCGGCCACCGGCAGTTCGGTGGCGTCGAGCACGGTCACCGAGTGCTCGGTGACACCGAGCAGGAATCGCTTGCCCTCCACGTCGATCACGACGACGGATGCCTTTTGCGCGAGTCCCTGGCGGATCACGACATTCACGAGCTTCGTCGCGCGCGTGGACCGGGTGCCCTTCGTAATGCGTCGCTGCAGAAACCACAACAGCCCCACCACAGCGGCGAGGGAGAGCAGTACCCGCAACGCGACGAAGAGGGTGTCCATCGTCAGTTGAGGCCATCGGCGACGTCGAGGATCTGGGTGATGCGCACGGCGTAGTCCTGGTCAACGACCACGATCTCGCCATGGGCGATCAGCCGGCCGTTGAGCAGTACGTCGGCGGGGGCCCCGGCGGAGCGGTCGAGCTCGATCACCGCGCCGGGCTCGAGGCCGAGCACATCCCGCACCGACATGCGGGTGCGACCGATCTCCACGGTGAGTGCCATTTCGACGTTGTTGATGCGGCTGAGGTTGTTCACGAGCGACTCCTGCGAGATTGGTGCGGCACCGGCGGGGATCTCGCGCACGCGGATGGCGAACCAGCCGGCCGTGCTGCTGCCGGTGGAGAGGGCGAATACTTCGGTGGCCGGGTCGGAGAACAGGGCCGTGGCGTCCTCCACCCGGGACTCTCCGAGCACGCCGGAGCCGAGCACAGCGGCCGCGGCGTCGAGAGCGGGGCGCAGCACGTCGACGATCGAGACCAGCTGGGAGTCCGCTACCGCGGCATCCGCCGTCTCGATCGGATCGAGGAAGACGATAGCGAGGTCCGCCGAAGTCACACCGACGAAAGAGGCGACCACCGCGCTGCCGAAGGGGCCGATGGGCGTGCCCTCGATTGCGATCGCCTCGAGGATGGCGGTGCTGGGAAGCAGGCGCGCGAGCGCCTCCGCTGCGGCGACGCGGGGATCGATGACGGTGGACTTTTTCACTGGTTGGGCCTTTCGGTAGTGCCATCGTCAGCTTCGACGACGACACAGGCGAGTCGAGCGCCGTTGGCTCCGACGGCGGCGCGAGCGAGAGTCTCGCCGTCGACGGTGAGGTTGAGTGGGCGGTGCTGGGGATGCGGAATGGCGAGCAGGTCACCGACGGCGAGGCTGAGCACGCGGCTCGGCTTCACGAACACCGGGGCGAGGCTCAGTGCCACCTCCACCGGCACCCAGCCGAGCTGAGATACCACCTGGTCGCGGATGTTGCCTGTCACCGGCGGGACTGCCGGCTGGCCGAGATGCGGCAGCAGGGCAGGGGCGGGGATGGCGAGGGTCGCGGTGGTCGAACTGTCACCGACCCGGATGGCGAAGGTCGCCACGATCATCAGGTCGGCCGTCGCGGCGGCCTGGGCGAATTGGGAGTTGTACTGGATGGTGTCGATAGAGATCGCCGCTTCGAGCAGAGGACCGAGGGAGTAGCGGAGGTCTTCGAGAGCGTCATCGAAGAGGCGACGTACGAGCGCCTGCTCGATCTGGGTGAACTTGCGCTCGTCGACGACCTGGGCGGTGTTGCTGCCGAGCATGTACGACACCCAGGTGAGAGCGGCCGCTGCGGGAAACTGGATCACCGCGCGGGCATCCATCCCCTGGAGGCGGCACAGGATCATCGCGGTAGTGGCGGGCAGCGCGGAGGCATAGTCGTCGTAGGTCTCCATGATGATCTGTTCGCAGGTGACCTGCGAAACCACGCGGACTTTGGCGGTGAGCTGGGTACCCCACTGGCGGGCGAAAGTCTCGAGCGCCAGCTCGAGCACGCGGGAGTGCTCCCGGGCGAGAGTGGTGGGGCGGCGGAAGTCATAGGCCTCCGCCGCCGGGCCCGATCTTGCGGGCGCGTCGATTAAAATATGTTCCTGGACCGTCACACAGGGCACTATCGGCCGGGGGCGACCACCGGTAAGAGGATCAGGGGCTCGGAATTGGCGCCGACCGGCGTCCACGCATCAGCTGCTGACGCCGCGGAGACCATGGGGGTCTCTGCTGTCGCGCTGCCCGGTATCTTTCCCGACACCACATCCGGGATGAGAGCACGAACGGCCTCGGACGCATTGGAGAGGGCGATGATGTCGACGCGCCGATTCTGCGCGTAGTCGGCGAGGGTGGTTCCCGTGGCAATCGGCCGCGATGATCCATATCCGACGGCGCCGATCATGGCTGGAGGCACCCCCCCACTCTCGACCATGCGTCGGAGCACGGAGACGGCTCGGCCGGAGGAGAGCTCCCAGTTCGTGGGGAACGGAGGCAACGTCGCCCGGCTGTCGGCATGCCCCTCGACGGCGATGTTCTCGCCAGTGGCGGCGAGAATCGGCGCGATGGTGTCGAGCACCCGGGGGGCCGCGCCGGCGAGCACGGTGCTGTTGGGAGCGAAGAATGCCTGCTGGTCGACAAGTCGGATGGTGAGCCCGCGCTGATCGATCATGAACTGCACCGTGCCCTGCAGCCCGACAACAGCCAGGCTCGAACTGAGCTTGGCCTCGAGGTTCTTGATCGCGTCGACCTCCTTCACCGCGGCGGCGAGGTTCGCCTTGGCGGCGGCAGCCGCGGCGGCTGCCTGGGCGGTCTGGGGCCCGGCACCGAAGCTCTCACCACTCGTGCTGGCCTTCGTCGGATCAAGAACGGTGCCCTTGGCTGTGTCGATCTTGCCGATGTCGGTCTGGCCGAAGCCGGTGGCCAGGGAGTTGCGAAGCAGGTCGAACTTCTTGGCATCGACAGTGGACATGGCGAACAGCACGATGAACATGCACATCAGGACGGTGACCATGTCCATGTAGGAGGCCATCCAGCGCTCATCCGGACCGTGTTCCTCGTGTTCCTCGGCGTGCTTCTTGCGACCTCTGCCCATGATCCGGCTACGCCGCTTTCGCCTTGTCGCCGGACTTCTCGCTCGCGGGCTTACCGAGTTGGTGGGCCGGCACCATTGCGCGCAGGCGTTCGGCCAGCAGTCGAGGCTGGCTGCCCTCCTGCACCGCGAGCACACCCTCCATGATCAGCGTCATCCGCTCACCCTCGAGGTCAGCGAGCCGGCGAAGGCGGGTGCCGATCGGCAGCCAGAGAAAATTGGCTGAGAGCAACCCCCAGAGCGTGGCGACGAATGCCGCGGCGATGAGAGGACCGAGCTTGCCCGGCGTCGACAGGTTCTCGAGCACGTGGGTGAGCGAGACGACGGTGCCGATGATGCCGACGGTCGGCGCGTAGCCGCCGAGGCTGAGGAAGAACTTGGATGCGGTGCGGTCGGAGCGCGTCTTGGTGGCGATCTCGTCTTCGAGAGACATGCGCAGGTCTTCGCCATCCGCTCCGTCGGCGATGCTCTGCAGGGCACCTCGCAGGAAGGGGTCGTTCACGGTCTCAGCCTCCTGCTCAAGCGAGAGCAGACCTTCTTTACGCGCCTTCTCGGCGATCCCGACCAGGCGGTCAATCACGACCTGCGGCTTCTGGGTCTTACCCGTGAATGCCCGAGGGAGCGCCTTCACCGAGAGGAGAAGGTCCTTGACGGTGCCGCCGGCGATGCCGACTGCGATTGTCGCCCCGAAGACCAGCACCATGGGAGCCGGCAGCAGGATGGAGCTCACATTGGAGCCTTCGAGGGTGAGCATCGCGAAGAGGGCGCCGAACGCCGCCAGGATGCCGACGATTGTGGCGAGATCCATCAGATCTTCCTCGGTCGCAGCGGCACGGGGTGCTCGGAGTCAAAGTCGGCCTCATTCTCGACCAGTTCCAGCGCACGCTGCTGGTGTGAGCTCGACGACAGCTCGTGGGTGAGAGCGATCACCGAGGC
Source organism: Actinomycetales bacterium (assembly GCA_038203515.1). GTDB lineage: Bacteria > Actinomycetota > Actinomycetes > Actinomycetales > Microbacteriaceae > Lacisediminihabitans. The sequence continues at coordinate 3,921 of JBBRDX010000219.1, forward strand.
TCGGTAGCGCGAGATTCGCTCGATCACCTCGGACATGGACTCGGTGACGATGTAC
>JBBRDX010000220.1:0-3970 GCA_038203515.1 Actinomycetales bacterium
GATGGGTGGGGGTTCGGCGGTAATCAGGTGGCCACGAGTGGCCGATCCAAATCCGGCTGCCAGACCAGATGGACGTTTGTGTGGGTGATATCAACCGGACCGGGAACGGAGGTTCCTGGAAGACTGACCGCGGCGGCACCCCAGGCGAGTGCCTCGACCAGGGCGGCGTCCTCATCCGATTCGTCGGCGGAGAACTTCGACAGGAATCCGGCGAGGAAGCAGTCACCCGCTCCGACGGTGCTGCGCCACTCGAGCACGGTGGATTCGCCGACGATCGCTCCCTGTTCGCTAACCAGCACCGCACCGTCGGCTCCGAGACTCACAAGAACCCGCTCGACGCCGAGTGCTCGAAGCTCTTCGGCTGCCGCGATGACGTCGGAGATGGAGTCGAGCTCCCGCCCCACCGCCTCTGCGAGCTCCGCGCGATTGGGCTTGATCACCCGCGGACGGGCTGAAATGGAAGCAGTGAGAGCGTCCCCGCTCGTGTCGACGGCGAGGGATGCCCCGAGATCGGTCACCGAGGTCATCAACTCGACGAGCTGCGCTGCGGAGCACTCCGGGGGAATGCTCCCGGAGAAGACCACCCAGTCGTGCGGCGAGACAAGTCCAGCGAGCACCGTTGCCAGCATCGAGTAATCGGCCGGGGAGAGCGCGGAGCCCGGCTCGTTGAGCTTGGTGACCGTGCCGTCGGGCTCTGCGATGGTGAGGTTGGAGCGGGTGCGTCCATTCACCGGCACGAGCCGGGTGATCACTCCGGCGGCATCCAACAGCGCGCTCAACTCTGCGCCCTCCGGGCCCCCGACGGGGAGCACAGCGATACTCTCGAAGCCATTGCGCGACAGCGCCCGGGTGAGGTTGACACCCTTTCCACCGGGCTGCAAAACCGGTGCCGAGGTACGCAGCACGGCGCCACGTTCGAGTCGGTCGACCTGGACCGTCCGGTCGAGGCTGGGATTGAGGGTCACGGAGACGATCACACGATCACCACCGACGGGCCGGCGCTCTCGATGTCTTCAGCGAATTCCACGTCGAGACCGACATCGGTGATGATCGTGTCGACGACGCTCAGCGGAGCGACGCGGGCGAAATCCTCGCGTCCGAATTTGGTGTGGTCCGCCAGGACGACGACGCGACGGGACGCCTCGATCAGCGCCCGCTTGATGGTCGCCTCGGCGATGTCGGGGGTGGTGAGCCCACGCTCGACGCTGATTCCGTTGGTGCCCATGAACGCGACATCCGCGAAGACGTCACCGATCTGGGCTTTGGTCCACTCACCGACCGCAGCGAGTGTGCGTGGGCGCACGACACCGCCGAGCAGGTGAAGGCTGATATTGGGCCGGCCGGTGAGGATCGCCGCGACCGGGATCGAGTGCGTGACGACGGTGAGCTCGCGATCGGTCGGCAGCAGTCGCGCGAGGCGCACTGTCGTGGTGCCGGCATCGAGAATGATGGATCCTCCGTCGGGGAGCTCCTCGAGGGCGGCGCGCGCGATGCGTTCCTTCTGCCCGGCGGAGTGACCTTCGCGGTCCGCGACACCCGGTTCGTTGCCGAAACGCTCGACCGGGATGGCACCGCCATGCACCCGGCGCAGGACTCCGCGACGCTCGAGGGCGGTGAGGTCCCTCCGCACGGTCTCGGGCGTCACCGCAAGGTCACGGGCGAGTCCGGCGACCTCGACGCGGCCGAATGATCGCGCGGTCTCCAGGATCAGCTGGTGTCGCTCCGGAGCGTACATCGGACCTCTTCGTCAGAAACATAACAACACGAAAAATGTTGTTCTGCGCTTATATAAGTCCGTTTGTGTCCGCTTGTCAACTCACACGCCACACCCGGGTGCGGCGTGTCGTTTTTCGGGCCGGGTGACGGTGGGAAGGTCGCCGCAACGGAAGGCCGAGATCCGGCCCCCCTGCGATATCGACACCTATCGTCAGTGCGCTGCGGCATCCCAGTTCGCTCCGAGGCCGATCTGCACCTCGAGGGGTACCGCAAGGTCGGCAGCGTGCCCCATGCGGGCGGTAACGACCGCGGTGAGCTCGTCGAGCTCTCCATCGGCCACCTCAAAAACCAGTTCGTCGTGCACCTGCAGCAGGAGCTGGGATGACAGGCCGCGTTCGTCGAGATCCGAGGCCACCCCCAGCATCGCGATCTTGAGAATGTCGGCGGCCGAGCCCTGGATCGGCGCGTTGAGCGCAGCCCGCTCCGCGTTCTGCTTGAGCACCCGGTTGTTGGAGGCCAAGTCGGGGAATGGGCGGCGACGGCCGAAGATTGTCTCCGTGTAGCCGTCTTCTCGTGCCTGGTTCACTACGCTGCGCAGATAGTCCCGAACAGCACCGAAGCGCTCGAAATAGTCGGTCATCAGCTGCTTCGCTTCAGAATTCTCGATGCGAAGTTGCTTGCTCAGCCCGAAGGCGCTGAGTCCGTAGGCCAGCCCGTACGACATCGCTTTGACCTTCGTGCGCATCGCGGAACTCACGTCTGCCGGGTCGACGCCGAAGATCCGCGAGCCGACAAACCGATGGAGGTCCTCCCCCGAGTTGAAGGCCTCGATGAGTCCAGGGTCTCCGGAGAGGTGCGCCATGATCCGCATCTCGATCTGCGAGTAGTCGGCGGTCAACAGGGTCGTGAACTCCGGCCCACACTCGAACGCGGTGCGGATCTCGCGGCCCACTGCGGTGCGCACCGGGATGTTCTGCAGGTTGGGGTCTGTCGACGAGATGCGACCCGTGCTCGTGCCGGTCTGATCGTAGCGCGTGTGCACCCTGTGGTCGTCGGCGATCGCCTTCTCGAGCGTATCGACGATCTGGCGCAGCTTGGTGGCATCCCGATGCTGTAGCAGCAGATCGAGGAAGGGGTGTGGATTCTGCTCCTGCAGGTCGGCGAGGGATGCGGCATCCGTGGAGTACCCGGTCTTGTTGGATCGGGTCTTGGGCATCTGCAGGTCTTCGAAGAGCACCTGCTGCAGCTGCTTGGGCGATCCGAGATTGATTTCACGGCCGCCGATCTCGGCGTAGGCACGCGTCGCGAGGTCGGCCGCGGTCACACCGAGTTCACGATTGAGTCGCTCGAGAATGCCCGGATTCACGGTGATACCCGTGCTCTCCATCGCCGAGACCATAGGAACCAGGGGCAGCTCGATCTCGCGGAGCACGCGCAGCGATCCTGCGTCCAGTCGCTCGGTGAGGTACTCCGACAGGCGCAGCACGAACCACGCCTGCGTCGCCGCGCTCACGGCATCCGTCTCCGGTACGAGCTGGTTGGGATCCGGCTCGGCCAGGTGTTCGCCGAGATGGGTGTAAACCTGATCGGCGAGAGGCTGGTCGTGGCCGCCGGGCTTCAGCAGCCACGCGGCGAGAGTCGTGTCGAACACGACGCCGTCGATGGCGAGTCCGGCCTTCTGGAGCCGCTTGAGTGCCGGCTTGTAGTCGAACAGGAACTTCGGCGCCGGGGAGGCGAGCCAGGCGGCAAGCGCGTCATAGTCTGGCCGTCCTGCGGCCCACGGCACATATGCCGAGTCATCCGCCGTCGCCAGCCCGAAGCCGATGATGCCCTCCGGGCCGATATCGAGGTGCAGCCCGAGCGCGCCGGTGCCCTTCGCGGTCGCCGTGGCTATCCAGTGGCCGAGCTCTTCGTCGATCATCGTACGCACGCCAGGGATCTCCGATCCGGGTGCCGCCAAACCCTCGCCGGTCGACTCGGCAGAGACCGGATCCCCCGCCGCGGCGGCGATCTTAAGCACCCGGTCGAGCAGGGTGCGGAACTGCAGCTTGTCGAAGACCTCCCGCACGGCCACCTCGTCGATCGGCCGCCGGTCGAGATCGTGAGGGCCGACGGGCAGTTCCACGTCGGTAAGCAGATGATTGAGCTTGCGGTTACGGATGGCACGGTCCTGCTGCTCGCGGAGTTTCTCTCCGACGACACCCGTGATCTCATCCGCGTGAGCGAGCACCTCGTCGAGACCGCCGTACTTGGT
>JBBRDX010000221.1:0-3930 GCA_038203515.1 Actinomycetales bacterium
GATCATCCGCATCCGCTTCAGCAGTCCTTCGTGGATGCGGCGGGCTTCCAGTGCGGATTCTGCACCGCCGGCATGATCGTGACCGCATCGACCTTCACCGAGCACGATCTCGGCGACCTGCCACGCCTGCTCAAGAGCAACCTCTGCCGGTGCACCGGCTACCGGTCGATCCGGGATGCGATCTGCGGCACCTCGAACACCCAGACGCCGGCGTCCGGTGAGGCCGCCGGGCAGTCGGTGAGGGCGCCCGCCGGCCTGCGGGTCGCCACCGGCGACGAGGAGTTCACCCTCGACTTCCGAACGACCGGGCTGCTGCATCTCGCGGTGCTGAAGAGCCCGCACGCGCACGCGCGCATCCTCTCCATCGACACCTCCCGGGCGCTCGCGGCTGAAGGTGTGCACGCCGTGTTCACCCACCGGGACTCCCCCGCCACGCTGTTCTCGACCGGGCGACACGAGATGCGCACGGACGATCCGGATGACACGCTCGTGCTCGACCCGGTGTTGCGGTTCATCGGCCAACGGGTCGCCGCGGTCGTGGCCGACACGGTGGCGATCGCCCAGCGGGCGCTCGCGCTCATCGAGGTGGCATACGAGGTGCTGCCCGGTGTTTTCGACCCGGAGTTCGCACGGCGGCCGGGTGCCCCGCTGCTGCACGCCGACAAGGGGGCCGACCAGCGAGTGGCTGCTCCGGAGCGAAACGTGCTCGCCGAGATGCACGGCGAAATGGGTGACGTGGATGCCGCGATTGCCGCAGCGGATGCCGTAGCAACCGGCACCTGGCAGACCCAGCGGGTGAACCATGCGGCACTCGAAACCCACGCGACCCGCGGCTGGCTCGACTCCGACGGGAGACTGGTGCTGCGCACCTCGTCCCAGGTGCCGTACCTGGTGCGGGACGAGCTCTGCCACATCTTCGACCTCGAACCGGAGCGACTGCGCGTCTTCACCGCGCGGGTCGGCGGCGGTTTCGGTGGCAAACAGGAACTCTTCACCGAAGACCTCGTGACCCTCGCCGTGCTGCGCACCGGGCGCCCGGTGCAATACGAGTTCACCAGGGAGGACGAGTTCACGCTCGCCTCTCCGCGGCATCCGATGCGCGTGTCGGTCACTCTCGCGGCCACCGCCGACGGAACTCTCACGGCCTTGGCGGTCGACGAGCTCGTGGATACCGGCGCGTACGGCAACCACGGCATCGGTGTCATGTTCCACAGCGTGCACGAGTCGATCAGCGTCTACCGCTGCGCGAACAAGCGGGTGGATGCCGAGTCGGTCTACACGAACAACCTGCCATCGGGGGCATTCCGCGGCTATGGCCTCGGGCAGGTGATCTTCGCAATCGAGTCGGCGATGGACGAGCTCGCGCGAACCCTCGGAATGGACCCGTTTGAGCTGCGCCGCCGCAACGTCGTCGTGCCTGGGGATGACATGGTGGTGGTCGAGCCACACGCCGAAACCGACCTCATTTACGGCTCGTACGGGCTGGACCAGTGCCTCGACCTGGTGCAGGGCGCGCTGGCGACTCCGCTGGCGGAACCCGATTCCGGGTGGCACGTCGGCACCGGCATGGCCCTCGCCATGATCGCGTCCCTCCCGCCCCGCGGCCACTATGCGGATGCCACCGTCGCACTGCTACCCTCCGGCGAGTTCGAGATCGGGGTCGGCACGGTCGAATTCGGCAACGGCACCACGACGGTGCATGCCCAGCTGGTGGCCTCCGCTCTCGGAACGACCGTCGACCGTGTGCGCATCCGCCAGTCGGACACGGACGTGGTGAAGTACGACACCGGGGCGTTCGGATCCGCGGGTGTCGTCGTCGCCGGCCAGGCTTTGCTCGCCGCGAGCGATCAGCTGCGCGAACTCATGCTTGAGCGGGCATATTCGCTGGCGCTGGTTTCCGGGGGGAGTGACGGGGGGCTACCCGGGGGACCTGCCGGCGAGCCGGCCGGCGTGCTTTCCGACGGGCTTGTGGAGGGCGTGCTTTCCGGCGGGCTTGTGGAGGGCGGCGGAGTGCGCTTCGGCGGCCGGCATATTCCTGCTGCGCAATTGCTGGAGGCCGGACCACTCGCGGCCTCCGGACGGAATGACGGCACTCCGCGCTCGGTCGCGTTCAACGTGCACGGCTTCCGCGTTGCGGTGAATCCATCTACCGGCGAGGTGCGCATCCTGCAGTCAGTGCAGGCGGCCGATGCCGGCACGGTGCTGAACCCGGAGCAGCTGCGTGGACAAATCGAGGGGGCCACGGCCCAGGCCATCGGCACCGCTCTCTATGAGGAGATGCGCCTCGACGGGGCGGGACGCGTCACCACCACCGCGTTCCGCAACTATCACGTACCGCGATTCGCGGACATCCCACAGACCGAGGTGTTCTTTGCCGAGACCTTCGACGCGCTCGGGCCGCTCGGAGCGAAGTCGATGAGCGAGGCACCGTACAACCCGGTGGCGCCGGCACTGGCCAACGCGATCCGGGATGCCCTGGGCATCCGCCCGCACGAACTGCCGATGTCGCGCGACCGGCTGTGGCGCCTGGCCTCTCGTTCGGCTCCCCGGTCGGCCTCTCGCCCCGCTTCTCGCCCGGCCGAGTAGGACGTCTCGGGTCGGCATTTCAGGAGCAGCCAGCGCGCCCTGGGGGTGAGTGTCTGTGGCGAGCTCCCCGCAGCGCAACCCTCCCGCAATCGAGCTCCCCCGCAATCGAGTTGGTAGTAAATGCGACTTTTCCGCAGGCAAAGCCGCATTTACTACCAACTCGATTCCGATAATGGGCCACAGTGCAACTGCGACGGCAGCCGCTGGGACGGAATGGGTCCGGTCTCAGGAGTGCCGATCTCAGGAGTGCCGGTCTGGCGCTCGCTACTCGACGAGCACACTCGCCGCGGTCGAGTCGGCTACTCCGGTGCCCGCATCCAAAATGGATGCGCGGTGGATGGCACCCGCGGTCGTGGAAAGCGGCCGCGCGGATGCCTCGGAGCGCGCCGCGATCATCTCCGCCAGGATCGCGACGGCGGTCTCCTCGACCGTGCTCGCGCCGAGGTCGAGCCCGATCGGCGATCGCAGCCGGGCGATCGCGTCCTCTCCGACGCCCCGCTCACGGAGGGATGCGACGCGGCGGTCGTGCGTGCGGCGCGATCCCATCGCTCCGACGAATGCGGCAGGCGAACCGAGTGCGAGGGCGATGAGCTCGGCATCGAAGCGCGCATCGTGGCTGAGAACGCAGATCACCGTTCGTTCATCGACCTCCGCCGCCTCGAACCATACGGTCGGCCAGGCGACGACGATTTCGGCTCCAGGAAATCGCTCGGGTGTCGCGAAGAGCGCGCGAGGGTCGCACAGGGTCACGCGGTAGCCGAGCACCTGCGCCGCCGCCGACAGCGCCGCGGAGAACTCCATCGCGCCGAACACGATCAGGTGCCGGTCGACAGGCACACGCTCGGTGAACCCCGCGCACACGTCGAGGTCGCGCCGGTCACGAAGGGCTTCGATCAGATCCTCGTCGAGCATCTGCACGTGGATGCGCAACTGTCCGCCGCAGGTGAGCCCGACCGAGAACGCCGACTCATCGCTCACCCCGTACTCGACCGTGCGTGGGATGCCGTCGGCGAGAACGAGTTCGCAGGTTTCGACCACCGCGCCCTCGACGCATCCGCCGGCGATACTGCCGATCACGGACGTGCCGTCGAATGCCATCGAGGTGCCGACAGCGCGCGGCGCACTGCCGTCGATCGAAACTGCGGTGGCGACGACGAGGCGGCCACCCGCGGCGACTGCGGCGAGCAGGCGATCCGCAATCTCAAACATGGTTCCAGGATGACATATTCGCATGTCGGATCGGTTACGGCAGCCTGTGCGCCAGCCGCCCATCCCCCGTGCCGCCTATCCCGTAGTGCCGCCCACCCGTCCATAACTCCTGTACTGTGCGCGCAGAAGGGCGTT
>JBBRDX010000222.1:0-3918 GCA_038203515.1 Actinomycetales bacterium
GGCATAGCGCGCGACGCGATGCGGCTCGCGCAACTCCGCGGCCTGGGTGACGACGCGTGGGAACTCAGCGAGGGTGCCGAGGAGTCTGCCCTCCGTTTCGTGGGTCAGCAGGGAGGCATCGAAGGCGCTGCGATCGACCCCACTGTCGGCCGCATTACGGGCGACCGAGTTCGTGCGGGCGTGCGCGTACTGCACGTAGAACACGGGATTGTCGTTGGTGCGCTTGGTCAGCAGGTCGAGATCGATGTCGAGCTGTGAGTCGCTGGAAGAGCGCACGAGCGCATAGCGCGCCGCATCCACTCCCACGATTTCGACGAGGTCTTCAAGCACTACGACGGTGCCGGCACGCTTGCTCATCCGGTGGGGATTGCCATCCCTGATCAGGTTCACCATCTGGCCGATGAGGATCTCGAGGTTCACCCGCGGGGTGTCACCGAAGGCCGCCGTCATCGCCATGAGTCGCTGCACGTAGCCATGGTGGTCGGCTCCGAGCATGATCAGGTTGCGCTCGAAACCGCGTTCACGCTTGTTGAGGTAGTAGGCGAGGTCACCGGAGATGTAGGCACCCTCGCCGTCGCTCTTGATGACGACCCGGTCTTTGTCGTCGCCGAATTCGGTGGTGCGCAGCCAGGTCGCGCCCTCGGACTCGTAGATGTGACCGAGGTCGCCCAGCCGCGCGATCGCCTTCTCGACGTCGCCGTTCTCGTGCAGGGTGTTCTCGTGGAAGTAGACGTCGAAGTCGACACCGAAGTCGTGGAGGCTCGTCTTGATGTCACCGAACATGAGATCGACGCCGATGGCGCGGAACGTCTCCTGCTGCTCGTCGCGCGGCTGGGCGGCGAGGTCGGCGGTGGCGATCGCAACGACCCGCGCGGCGATATCCGAGATGTACTGCCCGCCATAGCCGTCCTCCGGAGTCGGCTCGCCGAGATAGCTCGACAACAGGCTCCGCGCGAAGCGGTCGATCTGGCTCCCGTGGTCGTTGAAGTAATACTCGCGGGTGACGATCCCGCCCTCGGCCGTGAAAATGCGGGCGAGGCTGTCACCGACCGCCGCCCAGCGCACTCCCCCGAGGTGGATCGGGCCGGTGGGGTTCGCCGATACGAACTCGAGGTTGATCGTTACGCCGGCATAGAGGGTGCCGTTACCGTAGGCCGCACCCTGCTCGACGATCGCCTTCGCGAGAGCGCCGGCCGCAGCGGCGTCGAGGCTGATGTTGATGAAACCGGGGCCCGCGACATCCACCGCCGAGACGCCCTCGACCGAGCGGATGCCCTCGGCGAGCTCGAGAGCGAGCTCCCGCGGGTTCGTGCCGACCTGCTTCGCGAGCTTCATGGCGATGTTGGACGCCCAGTCCCCGTGGTCGCGGTTCTTGGGGCGTTCGACCGTGACATCCTCCAGCGTCAGGGTCGAGGAATCCGCTCCCCGTCGCTGTAGCGCGCCGGTAACGACGGCGAGCAGCTGGGCGGAGAGTTCGACGGGAGTCACAATCCCCAATTCTATCGGGCGCCGCAGGGCATCCCGTTGGCGCGCCCCGCGGTGCAATGGACGGCTCTGGGCGAAGATTGAGGCACGCATACCAGGGGGCTTCTCACATCATGAACACCAGCGACCACTCTCGACTGCGGTCGACCATTACCGTGGTTGCGCTCGCCGCGACAGTGGCACTCGTCCTCGCCGGGTGCGTTTCTGGGCCCGGCACGTCGGCCAGCCCGCGCCCGAGCGGCCCGTCATCCCCCAGCGCCTCGCCGTCTGCCAGCGCCTCGTCGCCCCCCAGCCTGGCCCCGTCGCCACGCCCGTCGGCAGCCGCGTCGGCCACGCCGACGAAGATCCCGTGTGGCACTCTCATCTCGGCCCAGGTCGTGTACGACTTCAATCCGAACTTCGGGCTCGACAGCTCCTTCTCACCGAAGTCCGGGAGTGCCGCGGCAACCGCGGTCGCCGACAAGGGCACCGCCTGCAGCTGGCTGAACCAGACCAGCGGAGACACCTTCGCCCTCGCGGTGGCCCGCCCCGCGCCCGTGGAACTCGCGTCGTTGAAGACACAGGTCGCGGCGGGCACTGTGGCGCCCGGACTCGGCGATACGGCCTACTTCTCGACGAGCGGTGGGGTCGGGCGGGTCGACGTGTTCACTGGCGCGTACTGGGTGGTCGCGACATCGGTGTATTTCGGTTCCGCGGCAGACGCGAAGGATCTCGTCACGGCGGCGCTCGGTGCACTCCAATAGGCGCACATGATTAGGCACAATGAAACAGGCGCACTGAAGTAGCGATCAGCGCAGCTGCACCTGCTGCTCGAAGTCGTCGGTGGGCAGCTCGTCGACGATGGCAAGCACCTGCAGGTCGAGCAGCGTGAGGTTGGCCCAGTGGTTGGTGAGGAAGGCGATGTCTGCCGCATCCCGGCCGGTGGAGATGCGCAGCAGACTCTGGCGTGGGGCGAGTCCGGTGGCATCGACCACGTGCCAGCTGCCGTCGATGAACGCTTCGGCGACCGCGTGAAAGTCCATCGGGCTGAGGCCGGGCGCGTAGACGGCGGCCATGCGGGCCGGCACGTCGATCGCTCGCAGCAGTGCGATCACGAGGTGGGCATAGTCCCGGCAGACTCCTTGGCGCGCGAGGAGGGTGCCCACCGCACCATCCGTAACACGGCTCGATCCCGGAACGTAGTACAGGCGGTCGTGCACCCAGGAGCTGACGGCGCTGAGGAGTTCGAGCCCGCTGAGGCCGCGGAACTCGGATGACGCTGTCGGCAGCAACGTGTCGGACTCGCAGTAGCGGCTCGGGCGCAGGTAGATGATGGTGTCGAGGTCGTCGGTCGGCGCCGAGAGGGACTGCCCGATCACCTCTGCCGCATAGTCGATGGTCATGCGGCCCGTGCCGCTGATCAGCTGGTGCAGTCGGGACCCATGGCGGTCGACAAGTTCGTGCGGACTGAGCGAGACGCCGTCGAGGCTGATCTCGAGACGCTCGGACGCGATGGTAGCGCCCAAGGCGACGGCGAGGCTCAGCACCATGGTGGTGCGGCCAGCGATGTCGAGTTCGAGGTGGACGGCGACGTTACGAAGCATGCGACGATCCTGCCACGCGGGTGTTACCGCTGGATTCGCTGACGCACTATGGCCAGAGCAGGTCGCGCACCCACGCATCGCCGTCGCGTCGATAGCGCAGTCGCAGCTGGTCCCGCTCGCGAGCGGCCTGCCAGAACTCGAACTCCACGGGTCGCACGAGGTAGGCCTGCCATTCGTCGGGCACATAATCGGGATCGGCGTCGATGCGCTCGCGAGCCGCACCCACCACCGACTCGTATTCGGCATCCGTCGTTGGCAGCGGTTCGCTCTGCTGCCCACCCGCGGCGATCGCACGGGCGTTGGGATGCCGCTTCAGGAAGTCGATGCGGGCGAGCTCACGGGATCCCGGCTCCACGTCGCCGACCACGCGGATCTGCCGCCCCTGCTCGCGCCAATACAGGAGCAGGGCCGCACGCGGATTCTGCGCGAGATCGCGCCCCTTGGGGCTCGACGACAGGGTAGCGAACCACAGGCCCTCGGGCGTCACATCCTTGAGCAGGAGCGTGCGGGCGGATGGCGCTCCCTCGCCGCTCACGGTGGCGATGACCATGGCGTGGGGCTGCGACACCCCCTTCTCGAGCGCGAAGCCCAGCCATTCTGTGAGGAGCACAGACGGGTCCGCCGGGGCGGCATCCGTGTCAAAGGTCGGCAATTGTCCGCTGAAGACGGGCAGTGCCCGCAGTCGGTCGCGCCAGGAATCATCGGTCATAGCTGCAGCCTACGTTTCGGCCCGGCCGTGCGGCTGGCAGCGGGCTGGTAACGTAGAGCTGCACTTGGGCCCCCATAGCTCAGGGGATAGAGCACTGCCCTCCGGAGGCAGGGGCGGCAGTTCGAATCTGCCTGGGGGCAC
>JBBRDX010000223.1:0-3903 GCA_038203515.1 Actinomycetales bacterium
CCTCTTCCGTCGTGGCTCGAACTGGCCGGGTCGGGACTATCCGATGCCGGTGGGCGCTGATGGCGGTGCGACCGGGAACAACAGCTGCGCGTGGTTCCAGGCACGCAGCTCCCCACTGTCCGACCGCGCCGGGCGACCCGCTCCCAGTGCTCGGTGAGAATTCCAGGATGCATCGGCTCCCGGTATCCGCTCGGACAATCACCCTCGCGGTTGCCCTGTGCGGCGCTCTCGTGCTGTCGTCGTGTGCCTCCCCGGTGGCGGTCGTGCCGTTGACGACCGCCCAGCGCATCGAACGTCTCCAGGAGGGTTTCGACCGTTACTGGCAGACCATCGCAGCCCGCTACCCGGATGCCGAGCGGCCCGTGGTGTCCATCGTGCAGATCCAGGCGGGAGCCACCCTCGCGGCAGTGCTTCGTGCCTGCCTCAGGCGACAGGGCACAACGGGGGTATCGGTATCATCGGATGGCACGGTCGGAGTCGATCGCTCGGCCACCGTGTCGACCCACGCCCAGCTCGAGAACCAGGAAGTCGCACTGTTCACCTGCTCGGTCGAATATCCGCGACGAGACCTCTACGACTCGTTCCTCAGTGATTCGCAGCTCGGCGCACTCTGGGATTACTACGTCGGCTTCCTGCAACCGTGCCTCAGCCTCTCAGGTCACGCCGTGTCGGATGCTCCCACTCGCGCACGATTCATCGCGACCTACTACGACGGATCACGCTGGAACCCCTATCGCGGCATCTCCTACGCGTCGGCTCGAGCCGGCGATCGCGACATCCTGCAGCGGTGCCCCGCGAACCCCGGCTGGATCAGTAAATGAGGGATCTCGCCCGACCCTGCCCGGCCGAGTATCCCGAACGCACAAGCATCCCGAACGCTCAGCATGGCGGGGCATGCTTACCTGATGTTCCGACGCCACCCTGTTCTCAGCCTCGCGACCGTGGGGTACCTCGTAATCGTCGGCTGGTCCACGCTCGGTCCGCAGCCGATCAGCACCGGCAACGGCTACTGGCTGTGGCGTGCCCTGCGATTCTTCTCCAGCCATGAATCCACTCTCTGGTTGACCTACGATCGCGTCGAATTTCTCGCAAACGTGGGTATGTTCGTGCCGATCGGCATCTTCTTCGTGCTGTTGTTCGGTCGCCGTCTGTGGTTCATGAGCATCATCGGCGGGGTGCTGCTCACGCTGGGCATCGAGTTGGCCCAGCGGTTCATCCCGGGCCGCGTCTCCGATGTGCGCGACCTCGTGGCCAACAGTCTTGGCACGGTCGTTGGTGTGCTCGTCGCACTGGTCCTCACCCAGGCGAAGGCCCGACTGCGAACCCAGCGCGCCTGATCCGAAGGGCTCAGCCGCTGGAACTGTTTCTCTTCAGGTCGACGATCGCACCCGGCCGCCGCCAGCACGAGCCCAGCGGAGAGCAGCAGGCTGCCGGTGCGGACTCCCGTGCGGCACGCCCAGCGCTGCGCCCCGCCCGTCGGACGCCTCATCCTAGGTTCGGACGGGCGCGGCTGGTAGAGTGGACGAGGTTGTCTGGATCGGTTTGTCGCATGCGATGGTCGACCGGCAGCCACTGGAGCAGGCTGGCACGAGGCTGGTCAGTAGTGGTGAATTCCTGAATCATGACGATTCAGTGCTTCTCTACTGTTGGCCAGAGCTGCGTGTCGATGTGGATTACCCGCATACGACACCACCGCCAAAGCGCCGCAATCATGTCGTGCGCCCCTTTCTGCTGAGACTCCTGCTCTGTGACGAGTCGCGACCCACACGGGGTTACGACGTAAAACAAAGGAGATAACACCCCAATGGAGGGTCCAGAAATCAAATTCGCCGAAACCGTTCTCGATAACGGCAAGTTCGGCACGCGCACCGTCCGATTCGAGACCGGTCGCCTCGCGCAGCAGGCACAGGGTGCCGTCGCCGCGTACCTCGATGAAGAAACCATGATCCTGTCTGCCACCTCGGCGGGCAAACACCCCCGTGACGGCTTCGACTTCTTCCCCCTCACGGTGGATGTCGAAGAGCGTTCGTACGCCGCCGGCAAGATCCCCGGTTCGTTCTTCCGTCGTGAAGGACGCCCATCGACCGAGGCAATCCTCGTCTGCCGCCTGATTGACCGCCCCCTGCGTCCGACCTTCGTCGAAGGTCTTCGCAACGAGGTGCAGATCGTCATCACCGTCCTGGCCATCGCGCCGGACGAGTTCTACGACGCCCTGGCGATCAACGCGGCGAGCCTCTCGACGCAGATCTCGGGCCTGCCGTTCTACGGACCGGTCGGCGGCATCCGCCTCGCCCTCATTGGCGATCAGTGGGTCGCCTTCCCCAAGTATTCGCAGCTCGAAGAGGCCGTCTTCGACCTCACCGTCGCCGGCCGTCTCACCACGGACAACGACGGTAACGAAGACGTCGCCATCATGATGGTCGAAGCCGAGGCCACCGAAGGCAGCTGGGATCTCATCAAGGGTGGGGCCACCAAGCCCGACGAGACAGTCGTCGCCCAGGGTCTCGAGGCGTCGAAGCCCTTCCTTAAGCAGCTCATCAAGGCCCAGCTCGAACTGGCCGCGCAGGCCGCCAAGCCGATCGCCGATTACCCGGTCTTCCCGCCTTACGAGCAGGCCACCTACGACGCCGTCGCCGGTTTTGCCTACGATGAGCTCAAGGGGATCTACCAGATCGCCGACAAGGTCGAGCGCCAGAATGCGGATGACGCCCTCAAGGACCGCGCGAAGGCTCATGTCGCCTCGCTCGTCGAGCAGGGTTCCCTTCCCGAGAGCGCGAACAGCCAGGTCGGAGCCGCCTACAAGTCGGTGACGAAGAAGATCGTCCGCGGTCGCATCCTCACCGACGGCGTGCGCATCGACGGCCGTGGCCTCTCGGACATCCGAGCCCTTGACGCCGAGGTGCAGGTCATCCCGCGCGTTCACGGATCCGCGATCTTCCAGCGCGGAGAGACCCAGATCCTGGGTGTCACCACGCTGAACATGCTCAAGATGGAGCAGCAGATCGACTCCCTCGCCCCGGTGAAGAAGAAGCGTTACCTCCACCACTACAACTTCCCGCCCTACTCGACCGGTGAGACCGGTCGTGTCGGTTCGCCGAAGCGTCGCGAGATCGGGCACGGCTTCCTCGCCGAGCGCGCCCTCGTTCCGGTTCTGCCGCCACGCGAGGAGTTCCCCTACGCGATCCGCCAGGTCTCTGAGGCGCTGTCGTCCAACGGGTCCACGTCCATGGGTTCCGTCTGTGCCTCGACCCTGTCGCTGCTGAACGCCGGAGTGCCGCTGCGCGCCCCGGTCGCCGGCATCGCGATGGGTCTCGTTTCCGACGAGGTCGACGGCCAGACTCGTTACGCGGCTCTCACCGACATCCTCGGTGCGGAAGACGCCCTCGGGGACATGGACTTCAAGGTCGCCGGTACCAGCGAGTTCATCACCGCGATCCAACTCGACACAAAGCTCGCGGGACTCCCGTCCTCCGTGCTCGATGGCGCGCTCAAGCAGGCCAAGGAGGCACGCACCGCGATCCTCTCGGTGCTGAACGCGGCGATCGATGCTCCGGACGAGATGGCCCCCACCGCGCCCCGCGTGATCTCGGTGCAGATTCCGATCGACAAGATCGGCGAGCTGATCGGCCCGAAGGGCAAGACGATCAACCAGATCCAGGACGACACCGGCGCCGACATCTCGATCGAGGATGACGGAACCGTGTACATCGGTGCTGTCGACGGCCCCTCGGCCGAGGCGGCTCGCGCGGCGGTCAACGCCATCGCGAACCCGCTGAACCCCGAGGTCGGTGAGCGGTTCCTCGGAACCGTCGTCAAGATCGCGACCTTCGGTGCGTTCGTCTCGCTCACCCCCGGCAAGGACGGACTGCTGCACATCAGCGAGGTCCGCAAGCTCGCCGGTGG
>JBBRDX010000224.1:0-3877 GCA_038203515.1 Actinomycetales bacterium
GGCCGCGAGGTCCTTCGTCATGTGGCCGGCCTCGACCGACTTGATGACGACATCCTCGAGCGTCGCCGCGAAGGTCTCGAGCTCGGGGTTGCCGTCGAGCGTCGCGCGGTGCGAGAGTCCGCGGGTCCAGGCGTAGATCGACGCAATCGGATTGGTCGAGGTGGGCTTGCCCTGCTGGTGCATCCGGTAGTGGCGCGTCACGGTGCCGTGTGCGGCCTCGGCCTCGACGACCGATCCGTCCGGTACCGAGAGCACCGAGGTCATGAGTCCAAGCGAGCCGAAGCCCTGGGCGACGGTGTCGGACTGTACGTCTCCGTCATAGTTCTTGCAGGCCCAGACGTAGCCGCCCTCCCACTTCATGGCGGATGCCACCATGTCGTCGATCAGGCGGTGCTCGTAGGTGAGACCGGCGGCATCGAACTTTTCCTTGAACTCCGCCTCGAAGATCTCCTCGAAGATGTCCTTGAACCGGCCGTCGTAGGCCTTGAGGATGGTGTTCTTCGTGGAGAGGTAGACCGGGTAGTTGCGAGTGAGGCCGTAGTTGAGCGAGGCGCGCGCGAAGTCGCGGATCGAGTCGTCCAGGTTGTACTGCACCTGCGCGACACCGTCGCCCGGGGCGTCATAGACCTCGAACTTGAGCGGTTCGGAGCCGTCCTCAGGGGTGAACTCGACGGTGAGCTTGCCCTTGCCGTGAAAGCGGAAGTCGGTGGCCTTGTACTGGTCGCCGAAGGCGTGACGGCCGATGATGATCGGCTTGTTCCATCCCGGAACCAGGCGCGGGATGTTCGAGATGATGATCGGCTCACGGAAGATCACTCCGCCGAGGATATTGCGGATCGTGCCGTTCGGCGACTTCCACATCTTCTTGAGACCGAATTCCTCGACCCGTGCCTCGTCGGGGGTGATGGTCGCGCACTTCACGCCGACGCCGTGCTTCTGGATGGCGTGGGCGGCGTCGATGGTGACCTGGTCCTCGGTCGCGTCACGATGCTCGATGCCGAGGTCGTAGTACTCGAGGTCGATATCGAGATACGGGTAGATCAGGGTGTCCTTGATCTTCTGCCAGATGATTCGTGTCATCTCGTCGCCGTCCAATTCGACGACGGTGCCGACTACCTTGATCTTTTCAACCTGGCTCTGGGACAACCGATCCTCCTTACACGACGGGGCATTCTGCGCACCATTTACCAGCCTACCGGTTTCCGCAAGTATCTCGACATCGAGATACTTTTTGGACCTGTGACGCCTTCGACTACCCCCGGATCGATGCCGGGGGCTAGCCTGTGCTCATGGCTGAACTGAGACTGGAAGAGTTGTCGGCAAAAACTATCGTTGCCGCCAATGGCCTCACGTTGAGACGCGGACAGGAGCAGTTCGTCACTCCCCCGTCATATGCGATCGCGGATGCGTACCTCAGTCCGGTGACATCCTGGCCGCGGGTCGTGCTCGACGGCGACACGGTGGTCGGCTTCATCCGGGGCAATTTCGATCCGGAGGCGACCCAGGAGGAATTCCGCAGCTGCATCTGGCGGGTCACCGTCTCGGCCGATGCCCAGGGCACCGGCGTCGGACGCTTCGCTGTCTGGGCGCTCGCGGAGGAAGCCCGCCAGCGCGGCTTCGATCGCATCACCGCCATCTGGGAAGAGGGCGAAGAGGGCCCGGAGCAGTTCTTCCTGCACACCGGCTTCACCGTGGTCGGCGAGACGCAGTACGGCGAGCAGATCGGCGAGCTCGGGCTATGACCCGGTTTCTGGCGAGCGTCGGCAAATTCATCGTGCGCATCCTCACGGTGCTGGTTCCCGGCATCACGGGACGCAACCCTGCGCCTGTCCGCCCCATGCCCCGCCCGCCGGAGTACCGCCCATAGTCGGGCCCTCGGATGACTTCGTCTCCCGCGTGCTCGCGGTGGTCGAGGCCATTCCGAGTGGCCGGGTGAGGACTTACGGCGATGTCGCCGCGGCCATCGGCTCACGAGCGGCGCGGGCGGTCGGCCAAACGATGGCGTACTACGGATCCGATCTGCCGTGGTGGCGTGTCATCCGTGCGAGCGGCCACCCCGCGGTCGATCACGAGTCCCGCGCACTCGAGCATTTCCGGGCGGAGGGCACGCCGGTAAAGTGGTCGGCATCCGGGTCCTTCCGGGTGGATCTCGCGGCGGCTCGCTGGCGGCCGTAGCGTGGGCGCCCGGGTGCACGCCGGTCCGACCTGTCACATTTTGCGCCCAACCCGGCCCCCGTGCACACACTGTGACGGATGCCCCAACCCGCAGCCCAGCTCAACCGTCACAACCTGCTACCAACCCCGTCGTCGCGCGCACTTTGTGACGGTTGACCCGACCACCCCGGATGGCGAGACCGCCCCGGCGCGACAGCCCTGGCCGCGCCACCACGGGTCGAGGCGCCTGCCTCAGACCAGCGACTCCCGCCACGCCGCGTGAAGCTTCGCGAAGCGTCCCGTTCCCGCGATGAGGTCGCGGGGCGCGCCGTCCTCCACGATGATGCCGTGCTCCATCACCAGCACACGATCGGCGATCGCCACCGTCGAGAGTCGATGCGCGATGATGATCGCGGTGCGGTCGGCGAGCAAGGTCTGGAGCCCCTCCTGAACCAGCCTCTCGCTCGGGATGTCGAGGGACGCGGTGGCCTCGTCGAGGATGAGCACGACGGGGTCGGCGAGGAACGCACGCGCGAACGAAATCAACTGGCGCTGGCCGGCCGAGACGCGCCCTCCTCGCTTGTTCACGTCGGTGTCATACCCGTTCGGAAGCGACTGGATGAACTCGTGAGCCCCGACGGCCTGTGCGGCGGCGCGGATCTCCTCCGCCGTCGCATCCGGCTTTCCGAGCGCGATGTTGTCTGCCACCGAGCCGGAGAAGAGGTATGCCTCCTGCGTCACCATCACGATCGCGCGCCGCAGGTCCTTGGGATGCAGTCGGCGCAGGTCGATACCGTCGAGCGAGACGATGCCGTCCGAGGGATCGTAGAACCGCGAGATGAGCTTCGCCAGGGTCGACTTGCCCGCACCCGTAGACCCGACGAGCGCGATGGTCTGCCCGGCGGGGATGTCGAGATCGAACCTCGGCAGGATCACCCGATCCGCCGTGTAGGCGAACTCGACGCCCTCGAACCCCAGCTCGCCCTTCGCCTGCCAGAGGTCGATTGGTCGCGTGGGATCCGGCACACTCGGCTGCTCCTCGAGCACTCCCGAGATCTTCTCGAGCGCCGCTGTGGCCGACTGGTAGGAGTTGTAGAACATCGCCATCTCCTGCGCGGGCGCGAAAAACGATCGCGTGTAGAGCAGTGCCGCGAGCAGTACACCGATGGCAAGACCTCCACCGGCCACCCGCAGTCCACCGACCAGCAGCACCACCGCGAGCGCGACGTTGCCGATGAGCACGAGACCGGGGTCGAGCACACCGAAGAGCTTGATGGTGCGCAGGTTGGAGAGACGATAGTCCTCCACGAGACCCGCGAACTCGGTCTCATTGCGCTTCTCCTTGCGGAACGCCTTCACCGCGCGGATCCCGGTCATCGTCTCTACGAACTGCACGATCAGGCGCGCGGATGCCGTGCGCGTCTCGCGGAACGCCTTTTGCGAGCGCACCTGGAACCAGCGGATAAGGAAGCCGAGCGGCAGGAGCGATCCGAACAGCACGACGCCGCTCATCCAGTCGATCGAGAACAGCGCCACGGCGATGAACACCATGTACAGGCCGCCCTGGATGAGCTGGTTGATTCCGGAATCGAGCAGCTCGCGGATCGCATCGAGGTCACTGGTCTGGCGCGCGATGATACGACCAGAGGTGTAACTCTCGTGGAATTCGAGGCTCAGTCGCTGCGTGTGCAGGAACACCCGTTTGCGCAGGTCGATGAGGATC
>JBBRDX010000225.1:0-3872 GCA_038203515.1 Actinomycetales bacterium
TGCTGGTCGAGCATGTGCAGGATCGAAGCTTTCGCGGCAGGCAGTCCGACGGCGCTGGCCAGCGCGAGGGTGTCGGCTTCGACCGGTTCGAGGTCAGGGAGCCGCGTGGCTGCAGGCTTAATGATATGAGTGGATGGCAGCGTGCGGTTCGACCAGTACCATTCCCCCTCGTAGTCAGCGAGGGCAAACTTCCCCTGCGATCCGGCGAGGGAGAAGCGCGCCGGTCCTTCAGAGGACGTCCAGGCGTCGGGGTCTCGCTTGATCGCGGCGATCCGTTCGGCTACGTCCATGTCAAGTGCCGGGTCGAGGAGCGGCTGGTCGTGCCGGAGGTCGGCGCCGGCGGGGACGAGAACGAGGCCGCCTGCGATGTCGCCTCCGGCGGCGGCGAGGAGGCTAAGGGCGTCGGTGCCTGCGGTGCCGTAGCTCTTCTTCATGCGCTCCCGCACCTCGTCGCGGTCGGGCAGGAGATTGTCGAGGAGGTTTGTCGCGGCGGAACGGGATGCGCGGCCATCGCGTGGAATCGAAAGCGAGATGGGTGTCGCCGGTGCTGATTCGTCGTAGGTGAACACCAACTCGCCAGTGTGGCGCCCTTCGGCGAACCGGCCGTAGTAGACGCCCTCTAGGTAGGCATCGAGCCCGATCACCGGTCACCCCGCGGGGTCGGCAGCGCGGTCGGCTCGATGTCGAGTGCTCGGAGCACACGGCGGATCGACCCAACCGAGTCTGGGTCGGCTTGCTCGATACGGCGCACTTGGCGGGGGGCAAGGTCACTTTTCACGGCAAGAGCCTGAACGCTCAGACCGCGGATCGTTCGCTCGCTGAGAACAACGGCGGCGAGGTCCTCCGGGCGGCGAAGGTACATTGTGGGGCGCCGGCGAACCTGCTCACGGACGCTGTCGTGGTCTCCGGCGATCGCGCGCGCCACCATGCTGCTGGTCGCGTCGATGATCGCAGGCGCGCTGTTACCCCACCACTCGGCGAGCAAAGTTGCGGGGTCCTCGGCCTCGCGCAGGGCCCGAACCCGCTTCGCGGTGCGGGCGCGGAGCTGCCCTTCGAGGGAGTCGATGCTCCGATTCTGAATCGCAGTAGATAGAGCTTTGCGGGACTCGGCCGACAGCGGCCGACGAGATGGTGCGGGCTTGCGTGCCGAATCGGAATCGATCTCCCACTCGCGACCGCGCTTGGTCGCGCGGACGGAGCCATTGGCGATGAGCGCACGCACGCGCCGATCGCTAATCCCCCGCTCGCGAGCGAACTCCTTGACATCCATGACACTAGGGTACCGCATGGTCTATATGTGCGCGGCAGCTGCATCGATATTGCATGGTCTAGGGACCACTTGCAGACGGTGAGGGAAAAGCTGTGCGGCTGCGGCCGCGTCCGCTGATCTCTTGTTCATCTCACTGGAATCGTAAGGCTGGGCGGGTGGGGCATTCCTGCACGAGGACTTCAGCAACTTCCCTTCCGCTACGGTGGCAGACGGATCTCGGCACGCTCAGAACGACCGATCGTTGGGCCCTCGACGCTCTCGGTGACACGGCGATTGATCGGTGCCGAGAAACAGTGCAGTCGCGTCGCTCTTGGCCCCAGGGAAGGCGGACATGGTGACCGATACCCCCGGCGATGACCGCGATTCAAATCCTGCTCCCGCCGCCGGACCGGTCGTTTTGCTCGACTTGGACGGTGTGATCGCGCAGCCTGTGTACTGGCCTAATTTCGACCCGAATTTCGGCCTACCCACGGGATCGTTTGAATCCCTTGAGGAGATTCTGTGGATCCCGCAGGACGGGACTCGCATCATATATCCGGACATGCTCGCCAGTGCTGAAGTTCACAGTTGGTACCGACGGGCCCCGGTCGATACGCTTCTCGAATTGGCGCAAGCTGGAGCCCGAATCGTGTGGCATTCGACCTGGCTTATCGTTCCGGATCGACTTGCCGAATTAGCAGTACTGGTCGGCTTGGGGTTTGTTGAGCTTCCCGACGTCACCCTGATGCCCACACCGCCGGTGAACGTGGCAGTTTCGGACAACCGGTACCTGTACAGCCAGCGCTGGAAAGTTCTCGAGGCGCGACGCCGGGCCTCCAACGGCACCAGAGTGGTCTGGGTTGATGATCAACTGTGGTTGCCTCCCAGCATGGCGTCCAGCCGACGGTTGCCGACCCTGTCGTCACTTCCGATCGATGGGAGGAAAGGGTTGCAAGATGCTGATCTGGAGCGCTTGCACCGGCGGGGCGGGGGCGAGGACGGTGAGTGGTCTCGACGCCACGGGAAATCGCTCGCTGGCTATAAGGTTTCGCCGCACGAGCAGGGCTAAACACTATTTTTCCGTTCAGGCAAGGAGGAGTGTCATGCTGACTGACACCTCCTGGGGACGGTGGAAGGTATCGACCATGTCCGGCACGTCTTACGTCATCGACCTAGACAATCGCACTGTGACGCGCAGCGCCGACATCGCGCGGTACGGTCCATCGCGGGGCATTTCCGACGGCGAACCGGTGCCTCTTGTTCGACTGGTTGAGTGTGAGATCGGACGCACGATGATCGTGCTGGTCGAGTTGCCGGGACCGTGGGCAAAGCCGCCCACCCTGCGCAGCACAATTGTGATGCAGATAGTTCAGTTGAGCAGTAGTGATTCGGAATCAAAGGACTTGCGTTGGTCGGCCTGAAACTTTCAGAGATGGCGGGAACATATTCCGTAGCTCTCGCCCCAGTTCATGGGCGAATGCAAGCACCTGGTCATATCGATCTGAGGTGAGAGCTTCGATCCCACTATGGCCGCCCAATTCCGTTCGACGTTCGCGGAGAAGGAGGGCGTCGCCCCACAGGTCGATTCCGTCCGGATCCATCGCGATAAGGACTTCTCGTAGGCCCTCGGGTACGTGGCCATGTTCGTTGAATTGGAAGGTAGGGAGTAAAAGGGTGCGGTCGCTCGTCTTCAGGCCGATGAGCTGCCGGGTGGCGATCCGATATCGGACAACGCGATCCGAGAGTCCGGCCCACTGAGCCACAGCTGACACACGGTAAAACGGGCCGAGGAGTTCGTCCCAAGAATTGGCGAACGGGGCGTGTTTCTGGTCGATGGACTCCCCCGCCGATATCGCCGGCCCCGACGTCCCGTGGCCGATCACGTTCTTACCTAACCGCTCGTTGCGGGCCCTACGCAGATCTGCTGTCTTGGTTCGCCGCAGCACCCCGACCTTGCTTCTGAGCATAGAGCCGTGAGAATCCCGGCGCGCGTTGTGTTTCCGCGTGCAGGAATGCAATTCGCCTGCTGAGTGGATCAACAACCAGCCGTGACGCGTGGTCCCTGAGTAAATGAGCCATCGCTCGACGCATCGGCACACGATCACGGACACCATCATCGGAAAGCTGTAGCGACGTGCAGCACCGTCCCTGTCACTGAGGCGGGGTGGAAGGAACCTCGGACCGCTCGCTCCCCCATGTCCACACGGGCAGCCCCTGCAGCAAACGAATGCGCCGGGCGGTAAGTGTGCCTTTCCGGTAGGAGAACCTCTGTTTGGCAGCCCAGGCACTGAGGGATTTCTCGGTCGGGTGGGGGCTGCTGAGCAGGGGCGGGGATCCGAGGTCCTCAAGCAGTCGTTCGTATTCGAAGAACCGTGCATTCCAGCGGTCCTCTAGCGGGTTTTCCCGGTATCCCGGCACACAGAGTAGGCGTTTGCGTTGATAGTCACACCTCCGGCCGAAGTCGGTTGCCGTCCGTTCGCTCCGAACCCAGGTGGCGAGCGTTCGCTCCTCAGAGCTGATCAGCGCACCGGCGCTGCGATTGTTCTCGCGCGGCAGCCGTCCCTGCGCTCGAACAAATGTCTCGAGCCGGTGAAGGCTTGCGAACCAGGCCAGCATGCGGGCC
>JBBRDX010000226.1:0-3786 GCA_038203515.1 Actinomycetales bacterium
ACCCATGACTGACCGCCAGCATCTCACCCGCGCGCTCTGGACCCTGTTCGAACCGATCCACGCGGTCGCCTACTTCTCGCCGGAGGTGCGCGATACGTTCGCCGCTATTGGTCTCCCCCGCTATTGGGACAGCTATTTCGCCGGGCGCGCGGCACCCCTCGGCGCGATCGGCGCAGCGCCGGTTGCCGCGATCTTCTGCGGCTTTGCGCCGTCGATCGTGGCCAGGGCGCTGCCCGCCGCATGGTCGACCGTGACACCGGATGCCGCGCTCGAGGCGCGTTCGCTCGGTGCGGCCGCCAGCCTCCGCGGCTTCGTACCCGATGCCGGAGTGGTGGCCCGGGCCGCGGATGCGCTCACGGACATCGCCGCCCGCGCCGACACGGTCGGGCGCCCCCTTGCCGCCGCCAATCGCGCGCTGCCGATCGAATCCGACCCCTACCGTCGGCTCTGGCAGGCGACCGCAACACTGCGCGAGCATCGGGGCGATGGGCATGTGGTCGCCCTCGTTGCCGGGGATATCGCCGGGCTGTCGACGATCGTGCTCCGCTGTGGCCTCGACCTCGACGCGACGGCGATGCAGCGTTCGCGAGGCTGGTCGGACGACGAGTGGCAGGCGGCTCGTCAGGAGCTCACCGCACGCAGCCTGATCGGCGACGACTTCCGGATCACCGCGGCGGGCTCAGCGGCCCTCGCCACCGCGGAGCACCTGACGAACGCGCTCGCCGCTGGCCCGTGGGCGCACCTCGACGATTCGGAGCTCCGGAAGATCGCCCTGCTGCTCCGGCCGCTTGCGAGCGCGGTTGGCACTCTGTTCCCCTACCCGAACCCGATCGGGATGCCCGAACCGTGGGATCCGAAATCCGACCCGGCCGCCCTGCAGATAGCCCACACACCCCGGGCCTGAGCTGCGCAGAGCGCGTGCGGTTCACGGGATCTGAGTCAGGCCGCGCGCACCTGCAACTCACCCTGCTCCGTGCCATCCGCACCGAAGATGATCCGACGGTTCGCGACCTTCTCGCTGAAAAATCGATCGTGGCTCACGACCACGATCGCTCCGGGGAAGTGCACCAGCGCCCGCTCCATCACCTGGGTGCTGGCCAGGTCGAGGTGGTTGGTCGGCTCGTCGAGCAGCAGAACGGATGCCCCGGACAGCAGGCACTGCGCCATGGCGACCCGCGCGCGCTGACCACCCGAGAGGTTGCCGATCCGATTCTTCAGGTCGGCCTCGGAGAACTGGAACATTCCGAGGAACCGGCCCACCGACTTGCGGGTCGCCGTGAGGGCAAGGCTGCCGGGGTAGGCGTTGACGGCGTGGGTGACCGTGTCGGTGTCGTCGAGTTCGGCGAGCACCCGGTTGTACGAAACGACCCTGGTGCCGGCGGCCCAGGCGACCTCACCGGTATCCGCTTTCTCTTCGCCGGTGAGCACGCGAAGCAAGGTCGTCTTGCCGCTGCCGTTTGCGCCGCTCACCACGATGCGATTGCCCCGTCGGATCTCGAATGACAGCGCCTCGAAGAGCACTCGCTCGCCGAAGGATTTACCCAGCCCCTCGATGCGGCACAGCACGTCCTTGACGTGCAGGCCGCCGTAGATCTCGGTGATGATCTGGTCGACCGGCCGCGGGGCGCGCGACTTCTTTATCTGCGAGAGCTGCTTATCCAGTCCGCGGCTCTCCGCCTTCGCGGCATCCCGGCGGTCGGCGATGCCTTCCGCCTCGAACGCCAGCAGCTCCGACTCGTGCTGGAACTGCGCCTCGAGGGTCTTCAGGCGAAACTGCTTCTGGATGACGTACTCACCGAAATTGCCCGGATATTCGTGCAGGTGGTGGTTCTCGATCTCGATGATGCGGGTCGCCACGGCATCGAGGAACTTGCGATCATGCGAGACGATGACCGCGGCACCATGGAATCCGCGGAACCAGGCTTCGAGCCATTCGACGCCGGCAACGTCGAGGAAGTTCGTCGGTTCGTCGAGCAGCAGCACGTCTGGGTCTTCGAGCAGGATCTTGGCGAGGGCCGCACGGTTGCGCCATCCTCCGGATAGCTCGTCGATCGCACACACCCGGTGTGCCGCGGTGAAGCCGAGGGTCGTGAGCGCAGTATCGATGCGGCGGTGATAGTCCCAGCCATCCAGTCGGTCCATCTCGCCGAACAGGTCGGACTGCCGGTGGACGAGGCGATCGAGGTCGGCCGCGGGATCTGCCGCGATCTCCGCATCAATCGACGCGAGCTCGGCCTCGATATCGGCGATCTCGCCGAAGAGGCCCTCGAGCACCTCAACGATCGTCGCGGCTCCGTCGAGCTCGGAGAACTGCGAGAAGTAGCCGATCCGGGTGCCGGGCTCGACCCTGACCGTGCCGGAGTCGGGGGTCACCTGCTCGAGGATGAGCCTGAGGATGCTCGTCTTGCCGGACCCGTTGCGTCCGATCATCCCGACCCGGTCTGTGCCGTCGAGCCGAAAAAACGCCTCCCGCAGGATCGGCGTGTTCTCGAACCGGAGTTCTACGTCGTTCAGTCGAACCAGGCTCATTCTGTCCTTTCGGTAGCCGACCACCCACCGTTTTTCCTACCACCGACGTGTACTGACACGACGGTGGTGGGAAAAACGGGTGATGGTCAGGGAGGAGTGGGTGGTGGATCAGTTATTGAAGCGGAACTCCACGACGTCGCCGTCCTGCATGACGTATTCCTTGCCCTCGATGCGGGCCTTGCCCTTGGCGCGGGCCTCGGCGATCGAGCCGGTGTCCACGAGGTCCTGGAAGCCGATCACCTCCGCCTTGATGAAGCCCTTTTCAAAGTCGGTGTGGATGACGCCCGCCGCCTGCGGGGCCTTGGCACCCTTCGGGATGGTCCAGGCACGCGCCTCCTTCGGGCCGGCGGTGAGGTAGGTCTGCAGCCCGAGGGTGTCGAAGCCGATGCGGGCGAGCTGGGTGAGTCCGCTCTCCTCCTGGCCGGTGGAGGCGAGGAGTTCCGCGGCATCCTCGGGAGACAGGTCGATGAGTTCGGATTCGAGTTTGGCGTCGAGGAAGATGGCTTTGGCCGGGGCGACGAGGGCTGCGAGGATGGCGAGGGCCGCGGCATCCTGCAGCACGTCCTCGTCCACGTTGAACACGTAGATTAACGGCTTGGTGGTGAGCAGGCCAAGCTCCTGGATGAGGGCGACGTCGATGGTGGATGAGGAGAGCGGCTTGCCCCCGTCGAGAAACTTCTGCGCCTCGATCGCGGCCGCGAGCACGGCGGGCTCCGTGCGCCTGGTCTTGACTTCCTTCTCGTACCGCGGCACCGCCTTCTCGAGGGTCTGCAGGTCGGCGAGGATGAGCTCGGTGTTGATGGTCTCCATGTCGGAGGCCGCGTCGACCTTGCCGTCGACGTGCACCACATCCGGGTCCGCGAAGCCGCGGATCACCTGGGCGATGGCATCCGCCTCCCGGATGTTGGCGAGGAACTTGTTACCGAGGCCCTCCCCGACGGAGGCGCCCTTCACGATGCCTGCGATGTCGACGAACGAGACCGGGGCGGCGAGGATGCGCTCGCTGCCGAAGAGCTCGGCGAGCGTATCGAGACGCGGATCCGGAAGGCTCACGACGCCGACATTGGGCTCGATCGTGGCGAAGGGATAGTTCGCCGCCAGCACCTGGTTCTTGGTGAGCGCGTTGAACAGGGTGGACTTGCCGACATTGGGCAGACCGACGATTGCAATAGTAAGAGCCACGAGGGTCAAGTCTATCTAGCGCGTCGTATCTGGCCACCGGGACGCATCCCGCGGAACCGCGTCAGTCCTGTTCGC
>JBBRDX010000227.1:0-3756 GCA_038203515.1 Actinomycetales bacterium
GGCCTCGACGCACTCACCAAATCCCAGGCCGTAGGCACCAACCAACCCGAGGAGGTGGCCCCAGAACTCCACGCCCTCAGCGCATAACCAACCGAAAGATCACACCGATTCAGATACACCACGCAAAAGGACTTGACCGGCGTGCGTGTAGTCCTCGCGCGTCGACGGAATGGTCCTGAGATGCGACTACTTGGCGCTTCGCGTCGGACCTTACGTCTAGTGATCACCATCCTGTGAGCGGATCGGCCGTTGCGGCGACTGTGAAGGCGATGATTGGAGTGTGACTGATTTTGCGGATCCCACGTTCAAAGCAGTGGCATTCGAGATCCGCCTCTTGAATGCGCGACTGGACCGCGCAGAACAGCACTTCAAAACCTTCGGGCAAGTATGGGCCGAGTACCTCGATAACGGTCCACACACGCTAATCCGTGCGGCGGATGACGGCGGCACTGTTACTGTCCGGCTCCGTCGTAACATGCCTCTCCCTGTCGAACTCTCCGTGGCCTTCGGAGAGCTCCTGTACGAGCTGCGGGCCGCCCTAGATAACTGTCTCTATGCCGTCGCGGTCCTCGCTTCGGGACAAAATCCTCCACCCAACGCTGCTCGCCTCGAATGGCCCATCCGACTCACGCCAGCCGAATGGAAGAACCAAGCAGCCCGCTATCAATATCTCCCAAGTGAGATTGCCGATGCGCTCGAGGCAATCCAGCCCTACCGGGCGCAGCTCCCCGATTGGAACTGTCTTGCAATCCTGCACGAGCTTGCGCGAGTGGATCGGCACCGCTCGATGCACGGGCTGGGCCTGTACTTGTCAGAATTTCGCCTCTTGGCCGACCGTGAGCAAGTTGAGGTGTTGGATACGGGCGCTCCCGGGATCGTGCACGACGGGGCGGAGATCGCTCGAGTGCGGGTAGTCGGCGGGGTTGAGCTGACGCCCGAGAACTTCGACCTCGACCTCACATTCGACGTAGACGTCACAGACGTCCGTGAATCTCGTGGGCCGTCAGGGACAGTAGGTCGACCTTGGGGGCCACTCGATACCCGCCTCCGGGCTCTCATCAAGGCAACGCGGGAATACACGGAGGGGCTACTTGAGATTGCAGGCGACCACGCGACGAGACATGCCGGGTCGACGCAGCCAAGCTAGCCTCCAATGATCGCACTATGAGAGGGACTGCTGCGCGACGCTACTGTCGCCCGACCGCGTTCGGAGCGAGTTCCCATCCGAGCACATCGCCCGTAACGCCGAGAGCATGATTGATACCAACCCGGGAGATCATGTTCCAGCAACCCTCAATGCTGTCTGCCATGCGCCCTTGCAATGCAGCGTAGAAGTTGTCCCAAGCTTGGTTGTCATTCGACCGAGAATTCGCGATTAGCTGCAGTCGGGCGATCGCTGGATCTCCCAAAGCTGCGCCCTCGGCTTCATCCCACATGTGCGCAGGGTCAGTGTCTGGCTGCGGACGGTCGGCGAGCAGATCCAGGTTGTAAAACCGTCCGGACTTGCCATATCGATCGAGCGCTGCGAGCAAGGGACGGAGAACAATGTCGTTTTCGACTGTTGCGACGAGGTCTTGCACGTAGTCGGAGCTTGTTGCTGTCCGGGATCGAATCTGCACCATGGCGTGGTCAAACAAGTCGTCGATGCCGTGACCGAAAGCCGTCATCGTCGATTTAGACGGCCAAGAAGTCGTCTCATCAAGTGAGACGACACCGACTGTCAGTTTGAGAAGCTTTTCGACACCTATCGAGAGCAACGTCATGATCGGATCGCGGGTCGTTTCCATGAACCGTGACACACGCAGAACTTTGACTCCGTAGCCCAAGAGGTTTCGCGTGGACGTCATCTCTCCGATGAGGGCGAATGCCTTCTGGCTATCAAGGTGCTCGATGGGCACGGAAGGTTCTCATATCTCAACCTCTCAGTCCAACAGTCGGGTGATGTGAGCGGTCAGTTATTTGCGGAAAGGTGCAAGCGTAATTTTACCTACCTGGGTGCGAAATCGAGCCGGCTGTGGGCGGAGCGGCCGGAGCCAACCTCTCGGGTCTGAGCTGGCGGCCCCAGAAGGGCCGCCAGCGATTTCTCAGAGCTCGGCTGCCTCGTCAGCGTTGGTGACGACTATCGCGCCACATTCACGGATCAGGCGATGGCATCCCGCGGATGCAGCGCTCGTAACCGGGCCGGGAACTGCGCCCAGCGGCCTGCCCAGGGCGACAGCATGACCGGCGACGTTTAGCGAACCCGAGCGCCACCCGGCCTCGACGACGAGAGTTGCCTTCGTGCTGGCCGCGATCAGTCTGTTGCGCATCAGGAAGCGCCACTTCGTCGGCGCGGAACCGCACGGCAGCTCGGATGCGACAACCCCAGTTTCAACGATGCGCGAGAGCAACACGTCGTGGCCACTCGGGTAGAACCGATCAACTCCCCCAGCGAGATAGGCGACCGTGCGGCCGCTCGATGCGAGGGCGGCACGGTGCGCCATGCCGTCGATGCCGTAGGCGGCCCCCGACACGATCGTATGACCGCGTCCGACGAGTCCTGCCGCGATTTCCATGGTGACGTGCTCGCCGTAGCCGGTCGCCGCTCGCGCGCCAACGATCGCCGTCGAAACCTCGTCGACGAGGAGCTCGGTGTTTCCTCTCACCCACAAGGCGACGGGCGCGCTGTTCCCGAGCTCATCGATTCGGGTTGGCCAGTGCGGATGTTCCGGAGTCACAAGTTCCGCGCCAAATCGGGCGGCAGATCGGAACGCCAGCTCGATGGCTCCGGATGAGAACTTCGACAGCACTCTTTCGCGGAGGGTGCGGAACTTCTCCTCGTCGGTCGAATCGCTCTCCGCGTTGAGGACTGCTTCGAGTGCTTCGGCTGCGTTCAGATCCGCTATGAGTTCCCCCGCATCCTGATCGCCCGGTTCGATGATGGTTGACCAGATCGCTCTGGCGAGGGTGTCGCGGCTGACGGCGTGGTGCTGGTCCTGTAGCTGGTCGAAGGTTGTGGTTATTTCGGTCATGGTTTTCTCTCTTCAGATCGACTGTTTTGTTTGCCTTCCGGCAGAAGAGATCGTTGTGAGGGGACGAACCGAAGTGGACGGTCGTGGAATACCGGAGTGAGCGCAGCGAGGGAGGATATGCCGCGAAAGCCGGGAACGAAGGTTCGGCAGTGAATTACGGTGCTCAAACCGGAAAGGTCAACAAACCGAAATGGGCAGTGCCGCGCATGCGGCTCCGCCCGGACGGCGTTAGCCGGCTGCTCTTCACCCGCGTTCAGCCGAGTGTGAGCTGCCCGGTCGCTTTGCCCATGTCCACGTGAAGGTGATCGCAGTGATCGATCAACTGCCCGAAGTGCTGGAGCGCCAGGGAAACACCCGCATTTGCTCGGCATTGCACTTGCCCGATCCGAGATCCGACTGGCATGGGCGGATCAAGCACGCCGATTAGTCGAAGGGACAGTCCGTCGGCCCCGGTCAGTCGACGGCCGTTGAGGCTGTTGAAGTCGACTGCGTGCCCTCCCCCGTTGATGTAGTGGGACGACAGTGCTCCGGCGCCGAGGATTTCCTTGGTGCATTTTCGGTTGATGGAACTGACTCCGACCTGGTCGAACTGGCGAACTGCGATCACGATGACCTGCAGGATTCGTGAGTCGATCCCGCAGTCCGGGACGACCGTGCATTCAGCGATGGACCGGATTTGAACCATGTGACGGGTCGGGCCGGAGAGGGTTCCATCGTCCAGATGGGTGACGAGCTCCTGCGCGAG
>JBBRDX010000228.1:0-3736 GCA_038203515.1 Actinomycetales bacterium
CACACCTCTAGCGGTCTACCCGGAAACTGGACGAGCCGCCCGTAACGCTTCCTGTTCGACCTTGCTCCGGGCGAGGTTTACCTAGCCGACCCGATCACGCGGGCCGCTGGTGGTCTCTTACACCACCGTTTCACCCTTACCTCCAGCGTCGCCGATAAACCGACGCAGCGGAGGCGGTCTGCTTTCTGTTGCACTTTCTCGCGGGTTGCCCCGGGTGGGAATTACCCACCGCCCTGCTCTGCGGAGCCCGGACGTTCCTCGGTACCCCCGAGGGGATAACGCGACCGTCTTGCCGACCCATTCGAGTGGACAGCTTAGCCGAGGAGCGTTACAGGCCGGACTCCCCCGTGCGAACGAGGATTGCGCTGCTCTCCGGGCAGATCAACACGTCGTCCGGCGCTGCGGCGCGGATCGCCGCCATGTCGAACTCGTTGAACTTCAACCCGCTCGCCTCCGACACGCCTCCCCGCAGAAGGGATGCCCCCTGGCCGTAGCGGGCCCGCTGGCGCTCGTAGAGCGCGAGGAGGTCTTCGGGGAGCTTGCCCGCGATCGTCGAACGGTTGGCCTCCGCGTGGGTGCGTTCGCTTGTAAGGACTCCGAGCGACTCGTCTTTGTCTGCCGCAACGCCAGCGATCGTCGCCTGCAGCTCATCATGCTTCGCCCGCAGCTCGCGTGAGGCGGCTTCGAGCGCCTCCACCCGTTCCATCACCCCGAGCTCGATCTCCTCGAGTTCGAGCTGGCGGCGTGTGAGGCCGGCGAGCTCGCTCTCGAGCCCCACGACATCCTTGACGGACGAGGATGCCTGAAGGCGGTCGGTGTCGCGCTTGATGCGGGCCTCAACCACGGCGACATCGGACTCGATGCGTCCGAGTTCCCGCTGGGCATCTTCCAGCGCGCCGGTCGAACTGAGCGTCTCGACCCGCAGCGCCGTCGATTCGCTCTCAAGACCCGCGATCACAGCGAGTTGCGGCAGCATCTTCGCCCGGTGATCGAGTTGATGGATACGCGTGTCGAGAGCCTGCAATTCGAGCAGATGCGCCTGGTCGTTCGGACTGGCCTTCAGTGCCATGGGTGCCTCATTCGCTTGGTCATTGGACGATCGTGAAATCCCAGGGGTCGGTTCGCAGGTCGCTCACCGTGACGGTTACACCGGAAAGGGCGGCGCGCAGCTCGTCGGCAGCAACATCCAGCCACAGCCATTCGCTCGCCCAGTGCGACACGTCGATGAGGGCCGGACCCCGGGCGATCTTGGCGTTCTCCCTCGACTCGGACGCAGGATGATGCCGCAGGTCCGAGGTGATATAGACGTCGGATGCGAGCACCGCGGTCTCCGCGAGAAGCGAGTCGCCTGCCCCTCCGCACAGGGCGACCGTTTCGACGACGCGATCGTAGTCTCCGGCGACACGGATGCCCGAGGCCGTCGCGGGCAGGATCTCGGCGAGCTGGCGCGCCAGCCTGCCAAGCGTGGTCGGCTCCGGGAGGCGACCGACTCGCCCGATACCACGTGACGGAGTCGCGCCGGCGGTAATCGGGCGTGCGTCGACCAGCCCGAGATGAGCAGCCAGGACGGCCGAAGTGCCGGTCTCGACGACATCCGCGTTGGTATGTGCGGCGACCAGCGCGCATCCGCCGCGGATGAGTCGCGCGAGCACGACGCCCTTGTAGCGATCCTCGGCGACGGTGGTGACGCCCCGAAGCAGCAGGGGATGATGAACGAGCAGGAGATCGGCGCCGGCGGCGACCGCTTCGTTCGCCACATCGGGCACCGCATCGACGGCGAGATGGAGGGAAGTGACGGCTGCACCAGGATCCCCGGACAGCAGGCCGGGCGCATCCCAGCTCTCCGCACCTGAGACCGGCCAGAGACGTTCGACGACGGCGCAGACATCCGCGACAGTGACGGCGGC
Source organism: Actinomycetales bacterium (assembly GCA_038203515.1). Taxonomy (GTDB): domain Bacteria; phylum Actinomycetota; class Actinomycetes; order Actinomycetales; family Microbacteriaceae; genus Lacisediminihabitans. Next base: position 1,908 of record JBBRDX010000228.1, read on the forward strand.
AGCGGAGTGGGGCATCCGCCCATTGTAGTTTCGGAGCGACCGGCTGGTTGCGAAGGACCCTGGTGAGAAGGGCTGTTCAGGCGCGGGACGCCTGCCGACGCTCCTGGCGGCGGATCGCCGAGATTCCAGCGAGGAGCGGGGTGAGCAATCCGAGCGCAAGGGACACCAGCACACCCACGTCGGTTGCGCCGAGTGGGCTCGACAGCGAGACTCCGACCATGGTGAAGAGGTAGCCCTCCCAGCCGAGTCCCGGCACCGTGGCGGAGGTGAATCCCAGCCCAATGACGGATGCCACCACCAGCATCGAGAGGTTGAGCCAGTTGACATCACGATAGATGCCGCCGCGAGCGACCAGCGAACCGGTATCGAACCGCCGACGGCGCAGGATCATCTCGGCCGAAAAGATGCCTGCCCACGCGGCAACCGGCACCGCCAGCGTGGTTGCGAAGTCGCGAAACACCATGACGACATTGTCCACCGTGAAGCCGAGGGCGATCGAGGCGGCGAACACCAGCACTCCGACGATGACGGTCGCCCACCTTCTCGTGACTTTCAGTCCGAGGGCCCCGAGGGCGAAACCTCCCGAGTAGATACTCAGGATCACCCCCGACAACAGGCTGAGGGCGGTGGCCGCGATGAGAGGCACCGGATACCAGCCCGGAAGGAGTGCCGCGATGGTGTCGATCGGACTGCTGCTGAGACCCTTGGCGGTCCTGGTACTCGACGCGGCGAGAAGGGCGCCGTAGCCGATCAACAGGAACGCGGGAAGCGTCGTACCGAATGAGGCCAAGAGCATGGATGCCCCACCCGACGAGCTGGGACGCTGGTATCGGGCGAGATCACCACTGCTGTTCGCCCAGACCAGCCCGACGAAACTGAACACGAGCACGACCCCGGTCACCACGAGGATCACGGGTCCATCTCCCACGGTGAGAGCGGTCGCGATATCGACCGCCGGCCAGGTGATGGCAAGGAGTGCGACGATGAGCGCGGCCGAGAGGATGCCGAGCACCACCTGGATGCGTGCGAATAACGCGTATCCGAAGAACGCGACGATCAGGGCGACGAGAAAACTCGCGGCCATCACTATCACCATCAGCTGCAGTTCCGTGAGGGGACCGGTGAGGCCCGCGCGAACCAGGATGCGTGTGGTCGCCGCCGCGATCATCCACAGCAGTACCGCACCCCAGAACAGGCGCGTGACCAGCGCGATCGTGGCCGGGAGGATGTTGCCGAGGTGACCGAAGGTCGCTCGCGAGACCACCATCACCGGCTGTCCACTCCACTTGCCCGCGAGGGTGCCGAGGCCGAGCGGCAGGAACGAGATCGCCACCCCGATGAAGACGGCGACCACGGCCTGGCGCAGACTCATGCCGAGGGAGAAGATCGCCGCTCCGAAAGCGAGACTGATCACCGATGAGTTCGCAGCGAACCAGAGCCAGAAGAGCCGCGATGCGCGCCCCACACGCTGGTCGAGCGGCGTCGGCAGCGAGCCGCTTGCCTCCGGAACAAACACCTGCGGGGCGGCGGATCGCGGCTCGACGACTTCTACCGCGGCGGATTGGAGAAACGGATTCATCGTCCCCGGTGGACGGAGCCCGTCGTCACCCGAGAGATCGGCCACCGGTGCCATGAGCGCCGGAAGCGGGTCGATGCTGGGCGGGACGACCGTTGGCACAGCCGAATACGGCTGCGGCTCGATGCTGGGCGGGACGACCGTTGGCACAGCCGAATAGGGCTGCGGCTCGATGCTGGGCGGGACGACCGTTGGCACAGCCGAATAGGGCTGCGGCTCGATGCTGGGCGGGACGACCGGTGGCACAGCCGAA
>JBBRDX010000229.1:0-3733 GCA_038203515.1 Actinomycetales bacterium
AGCTCGACCATGATCTCGAGGTCATCGAGGCGGCTCTGGATGCTCACGATCTTGGCGAGCTCGGCCTGCCGATGGCTGAGGTCGGAGGTGATCTTCTGCGCTTTGTCGGTGTCGTCCCAGAGGTCGGGTACGCCGGCCCGCTCGCTCAGGTCCGCGATCTCGCGCTGGAGCCTCTCGACGCCAACGACGGCGCGGATGTCCGCGAAGGTCGAGCGGAGTGCCGCGATCTGTTCAGAAAAATCGAGCTCGTCCATATCGCGCTCAAGACTACCGGGTGCGGGCGTTCACCCCCTGAGCGGGTATCCTCGTCAGCGATGAGCACCAGCACGCCGGACTTCAATTTCCGCTCGATCGCGCTGCCGGCCATCCTGCCCACCCTGCTGTTCTCGGTGGGCGAGGGCGCGATCATCCCGATCATCCCGCAGGTGGCCGACAACCTCGGCGCATCGCTCGCCGTCGCCGGTGTGATCGCATCGATGATCCTCCTCGGCGAATTGTTCGGGGACATCCCGAGCGGGTGGATCGTCAGCCGTATCGGCGAACGCACCGCGATGATCTATGCGGCGCTGCTGTCGATCGTGGGGCTGGTGACGGCCCTCGCAGCCCCGAACCCGTGGGTACTCGGGCTCGGCATCTTCGCCATCGGACTCTCCACGGCTGTCTTCGCACTCGCCCGGCACGCGTTCATGACGAGTTTCGTGCCGCGTGCGTTTCGCGCTCGGGCGCTGTCGACCCTCGGCGGCACCTTCCGGCTCGGGTACTTCATCGGTCCATTCGTGGCCGCGGCTGTGATTCACCTCACCGGTTCCACGCAATCCGTTTTCTGGGTGCACATCGTCTGCTGTGTCGCAGCCGCGGTCGCACTCCTCGTGCTGCGCGATCCCGCCGAGACGCGTGCCGAACGCCGGACTCCCGCGTCCGAGCGTGCGGGCACGGTGTTCGTCGCTGCCGAATCGATGGGCCTCTTCCGCACAATCTGGTCCGCTCGAGCGTTGCTGACGCGGCTCGGGACCGGTGCGGCTCTCATCGGAGCGATGCGGGCGAGCCGCCAGGTGATCCTGCCGCTCTGGGCGGTGAGCATCGGGATCCCGGATGCCCAGACCGTCCTGATCATCGGGGCGGCCGGGGTCCTCGACTTTGGTCTGTTCTACGCGAGCGGGCAGATCATGGACCGGTTCGGTCGACTGTGGAGCGCGCTGCCGTCGATGATCGGTCTCGGCGTCGGGCACCTCGTGCTCGCGTTCACCCACGACCTCGCCACAGCCGTGCCGTGGTTCATCGCTGCCGCGATCTTCATGTCGATCGCGAACGGCCTCGGAAGCGGCATCCTCATGACCCTCGGCGCTGACCTCGCCGACCAGCGGAATCCGGCGCCATTCCTCGGTGCGTGGCGGTTCACCGGGGATGCCGGAGGCGCGGTCTCTCCGCTCGCGCTGTCGGCGCTCACGGCCGCGGTCTCGATCGCGTTCGCGAGCGGCGTGCTCGGCGTCGTCGGCCTCATCGGAGCCGGTGTTCTTCTGCGCTACGTACCGCGTTACGCTCCGCGTCGGCCCCGCTGACCGCCCCCTTCCGACGAATCGAGCCCAGACGGATCGAGCTCAGACGAACCGACGGCGACGACTCCGGCCGATCACCACCAGGGCGATCACCGGGGCGAGCAGGATCTCCAGGGCGACGAGCGATCCGAAGGAGGCGTTCGTGACCACGACGGCAGCGTTGACCGCACCGAAGACGAGGGTGCCGACGAGGGCGCCCTGACGGGTGGTGCGGGCGTAAGCGATGGCGCAGGCGTCAAGAGGCACGAGAAGCAGCAGGTTCCAGGGCGAGAGCGGCAGGGCTCCTCCGATGAAACAGAAGACGCTGGCCACGACGAGAAGGAAGGTCCAGATGATCGTCGCGCCGTTTCGACGAGGCACGCTGCGCGGAGTGGGATCCGAGGTGTAGACGAGTGGCTCGGTGATGCGCGGAGTGCCCGGTGATCCCGTCGCGCCCACCCGCTCTGCCGCCAGCCTCAGCAGCAGGTTGCGCGCCTCGGTGACCCGGATGAACTGGGCCGCCGCCGCCCGGGATTCCGCGGCAGAGGCTCCCGTGAAACGATCGGGATGCGACATCCGCGCCCGCTGCTTGAACGCCCGCTCGATCTCTGCCGGCATCGCCTCGGCGTTCACTCCGAGCAGCAGGGCGGCTTCCGCCGAGGTCACGAGCCGAGCACCCTGAGCACCCGGCTTCGCAGACGGTGCGAGAGGATGCCGCCGAGCGTCTTCGTGCCATCGCAGACCGCGAGAAAGAGTCCCATGCCGGTTCCGGTATATGCGAGCGCGAGGTGCACCAGACGGGGATGCCTCTCGAAGAAATGCAGCAGTCGCTCGCCCGCGCGGATATCCGGATCGAGTTGCGCGAGAACCCTCCGGGTGTATTCGTCGAATGCTCGGTCGCTGCCACGGGCCGCGGCCGCGGCCGCCTCACCCGCCCAGCATCCCGATCGCAATGCATAGGAGAGACCTTCGCGGGTCCACGGGTCGAGGAGGCCCGCCGCATCCCCGGCCACCAGCACGGAGCCGCGGCGCAGCGGTGAGTCTGGCGCTCTCCATTGGGTGAGGTGACCGCTCGAGCGTTCCACCTCGAGCGCATCGAGCCCGGTGGTTTGAAGCCAGGAGTCGAGGTAGCCGCGGGTCTGCTGCGGTTCTCCCCGCGCCTGGATCACGCCGACGGTGAGCACCTCCTGCTTGGGGAATACCCAGGCGTAGCTGCCGGGAGCGGTGCCCCAGTCGAAGGCGATCACACCGTCGTAGGCCCGGGACTCCGGCGTTCGGGTGAGTTCCACCTCGAGCGCGAGGTCGGTGCCGCGATTCTGCACCCCGACGTAACGCCCGATCCGGCCACTCGTTCCATCGGCGCCAATGACCACGCGAGCGCGCAGTGGCGCGCCATCCGTCGTCACGGTGACGAGACCGTCCGTCTCCTCCACGGCCCTGACGACCACGGAGTCTTCGAAGTGCGCCCCGGATTCCACGGCTGCTTTCACGAGCGCATCGTCGAAGCTTTCGCGCTGCACCAGGGCGAGGAACGGCAGGGTGCGCCGATAGGACTTGGGCGCACCGCCGCGCAACGAGAAGCGCACCTCGCGCACCTCTTGCTCAACGGTTGGCAGAACGGAGGCCGGAAGGTGGGCGAGCGAGATGCCGATGAGTCCACCGCCACAGGTCTTGTAGCGCGGAAACCTGGCGCGATCGACCAGCAGAACGGATGCGCCGTTCTCGGCCGCGACGCGGGCGGCAGACGACCCGGCGGGGCCGGCGCCGACCACCAGCACGTCCCAGATGACGCCCGACGCCGCAGGGTCACTGTGCGCTGCACGGCTCTGGGCATCCTCCATAGGGTCTGACAGTACCCCAAGCCGTCAGCCCGTCGTACGTGTCGCCCATAAGCTCCCAGCATGATCCCCGGCGGCAACGTTCTCGCCGCCGAGGGTTCTTTCGTGGCCTGACCCCGCGAGAGGTCAACTTCGCATGCTCGCATCCCGTCGGAAGCTGTGAAGGTGACACCCGAGCCGCTCGCGGGGGTGCGGATCAGCCGAACACGGACCGCCCCCCCGCGGTCACGTCGAGGCGGATGCCCTCCGGCAGCAGCAGGGACACCACCGGTGGGCGCCAGTAGGCCGAGAGTCGGACGGTCGCACTTCGCCCGTCGGTCGTGCTCGCCGACTCCAGGCGAAGCGATTCGAACCGATCGT
>JBBRDX010000230.1:0-3695 GCA_038203515.1 Actinomycetales bacterium
GCGAGGGCTTGACGGCGAACCGAACCCGCGCATTGGCCCTAGCGTTGCTTCCATGACCGCCGCATCCGCCCCCCGATCGGCAGCTCGTCCGTTCGGGGCAGTCGGACTCGTGGCCATCGGTCTCATCTGCCAGGAGGTCGGCGCGTCCTTCGCAGTGCTGCTGTTTCCCTCGGTGGGCGCGATCGGCATGGTCGCCCTCCGACTCGCTTTTTCGGCAATCGTGCTGCTCGCCGTCGCCCGGCCACGGCTGCGCGGTCACAGCCGGAATGACTGGCTCACCGTGATCGCCTTCGGAGTCGCACTCGCACTGATGAACGCCCTCTTTTATGAGGCGCTCGCCCGCGTGCCGCTCGGCGCGACGATCACGATAGAGGTGCTCGGCCCGCTGGTGCTCTCTGTCGTGATGAGCCGACGTGCGTCGAGCTGGCTCTGGGCGGTGCTCGCCTTCACCGGCGTGGTCATCCTCAGCCAGGGTAGCTTCGGCGACCTGGATCCGGTGGGTGTCGCCTTCGCGTTCGGCGCGGCCGCCATGTGGGCGGGTTACATCCTGCTCTCCGCACGCACGGGGGCACGGTTTCTCCGCCTCGACGGGCTCGCCATCGCGATGACCGTCGGTGCCGTGATCACCGTGCCCTTCGGCATCGTGAGCGCCGGCCCGGTGATCTTCCAGCCCAATATCCTGCTGCTCGGCGCGGCCGTCGCCCTGCTGTCATCGACCATTCCCTACACGCTGGAACTGGTCGCTCTTCGTCGGCTACCGTCGGCGACCTTCTCTATCCTGATGAGCCTCTCGCCGGCGATCGCGACGACGGCCGGGTTCCTGATCCTCGGCCAGAGATTCACCGGGGTGGCTTTCGTGGCGATCGGCCTCGTGATCGCCGCGAGCATCGGTGCGGTGCTCTCGGCCTCCCGTACGGCCCATGGCGGGCGCAATGACGCCGGTCTCGGAGAACCGCTCAGTTAAACCGGCGTTCGTACAGGGTCAACGGGTTAGTGTGGGAGCCTCTGCGACCGCTGAATCGAGAGGGCGATCGTGTCTGAAGCGAAGCTACCCGAATCCGAAGCCACGGTTCCCGGCCTCGCGCGCTCGATCCTCGGACTCCTGGGCTTCAGCGCTCTTGCCGCCATGCTCATTGTCGCCCTCGCCGCGCCAGCACTTGTCGTTACGAGCCAGGTCACGAACAACGCGGTCGGACTGTTCGAGAATCTGCCGGACTACGTGAAGATCGGCAACCAGTCCCAGCGCAACATCCTCTACGGACTCCGCGGCGGAGAGCAGGTGGCGTTCGCTCAGGTCTATGACCAGAACCGCCAGGAGGTGGCATGGGATGTGGTCTCGCCCTTTGCGAAGGACGCCCTGGTCGCCGCGGAAGACGTGCGGTTCTACTCGCATGGTGGCGTCGACCTCGCGGGCATCGCGCGCGCCGCGGTGAATAACATCACCGGTAACGACCTGCAGGGTGCCTCGAGCATCGAGCAGCAGCTCGTTAAGCAGCTGGCCATCCAGGATGCCGTCGCCACGATCAGCGACAAGAAGAAGCTTGAGGCCGCAAAGGCGAAGGCCCAGGCCAACACTCTCGATCGCAAGCTCAAGGAGGCCAAGCTCGCCATCGGCCTCGAGAAGAACTACACGAAGCACCAGATCCTGCTGGCCTATCTCAATATCGCCGGATTTGGTGGGAACACCTATGGAATCGAGGCGGCCGCGGAGCAGTACTATTCCACGACCGCCGCGAACCTCACGCTGGCCCAGGCCGCGAGCCTCATCGCCACCGTGCAGCAGCCGACCCTGCGCAACCCGGGCACCTCGGCCAACTGGGAGCGCAACACGTCCCGGCGTGACGCGATCCTCGCCACCATGCTTCGAGAGAAGATGATCACCGACACGCAGTACACCGAGGCTGTCGCCAGCCCGGTCGATGCGACGACGGTGAAGATCAGCCCGGCGACCAACGGATGCTCCTACGCCTCGGCCGCCAAGTCCTTCTGCGACTACGTGATCAAGAACGTGAAGAACTTCACCGGCCTTGGCGAGACGGCAGCCGACCGCCTCGCCGCGTGGCGTCGTGGCGGCAATGCCGTCTACACCACCATCGACCTCGACCAGCAGAGGGTCGCCGAGGAGGATCTGGCCCTGCGCACCCCCGCCACCGAGACGCGCTTCAAACTCGGAAGCGCCGTCTCCACCGTGCAGGTCGGCACCGGCCGCATCGTCATCATGGCGCAGAACAAGGGATTCGATGACACTGGCGAGGGGTATCCGGCGAGCACCACCGCGATCAACTTCAACACCGATAGGGAATACGGCGGGTCGTCCGGGTTCCCGGTGGGGTCGACCTACAAACTCTTCACGCTGATCGACTGGCTTCAGAACGGCCACGGCATCCAGGACACGGTCAATGCCAACATCCAGACCTACCCCGCCCGGTCGAAGTCATTCCCGGCCAAGTGCGATGGCGGCTATTCCTATCTTCCCGAGAGTTACACGCCAAAAAACGACAGCGGAAGGAGCCAGGGCCAGATGAGCGTCCTGGCAGCCACCAAGGGCTCGGTGAACGCGGCATTCATCAACATGGCATCGAAACTCGATCTGTGCGACATCCGCGATGTTGCGAAGTCGATGGGAGTCCGTAACGCCGACAATTCCGAACTCGCGCACGTCCCGGCATCCATCCTCGGCACCAACACCCCGTCGCCGCTCACGATGGCCAACGCTTACGCCACGGTGGCCAGCGGTGGCAAGCTCTGCCAGCCGATCGCCGTCGACAGGATCGTCGGACCGGATGGGACGGAGCTGCCGGGTCAGCCCCAGAGCTGTAGCCAGGTGCTCACTCCCGAGGTGGCTGGCGCGGCGGCCTACGACCTCCAGGGACCGTTGCAGCCCGGCGGCACGGGTGCAATCGCGAATCCTCGTGACGGCACACCCCTCTTCGGTAAGACCGGCACGGCCGAGGCGCTGCACAGCTACATGGTGGCCTCGAGCACCCAGACAACCACCGCGGTGTGGATCGGCAACATCGAGGGCAGCCAGAACATGCGGCGCATCTCGATCGGCGGCATCCTCGCTTCCAATCTCCGCACCTATGTGATGAAACCGATCCTGGCGTCGCTGAATGCGAGTGCGGTCTACGGCGCAGGCGGCAGCTTCACCGAACCGACCGGCACGCTGCTGCGCGGCACGACATACAGCGCACCGACGCCCACACCAGCGCCCGCTCCGACGGCTGGGCCCGGCCCAGGCCCAGGCCCCGGCAACGGCAATGGGGGCGGAGGCGGGCACCACAAGCCCTGACCCGCCCCCTGGGACAACCGACCACCCGACGCGGCGACTGTTCCGCTGTGGCACTTTCGAGCCCGCTCGAGCTGGCACAGACCCGTCGCACGGCAACACACTTCCGGCAGGAAGGAGACACGCGCTGGCGTCGCCGGTGAGGTGATCCCGCACCGCCAGGGTCCCTTGCACCGCTAGGGTCTCTACCATGTCGACACCCGAGGCACCACTCACCGGAATCCTCGTGGCCGACTTCTCCCGCGTTCTCGCCGGACCGCTCGCCACGATGACCCTGGCAGATCTCGGCGCGCGCGTCATCAAGGTGGAGCGGCCAAAGGTCGGCGATGACACCCGGTCGTGGGGACCGCCCTTCTCCGCCACCGGCTCCACCTATTTCGAGAGCGTCAACCGCAATAAGGAGTCG
>JBBRDX010000231.1:0-3656 GCA_038203515.1 Actinomycetales bacterium
AGCGCGACGATCGCCTGGAATTGGCTGTTGCGTGCCAGTGTCGTCGCGGTGATTGTCGCGGTGGTGACCCCGTTCACCGAGCCGCTCAACACGGTGTCCCCGGCCAGCCGTGTCACCGGCAGGCTCTCGCCCGTGAGGGACGACTCGTCGAACGCCGCGCTCGCGGATACCAGCTGCCCGTCCATGGGCACCACCTCGCCGGAGCGCACGAGGATGATGTCGCCCACGAGCACCTCCGCTGCCGTGATGTCGTCGATGCGATCGGAACCCGGTTCTCTGCGGTGCGCGACCTGCGGTTCCCGGTCGAGCAGGGCATCCAGTTCCCGCCGAGCTCGCCCCTGGGCGAAGTCTTCGAGAGCTTTGCCGCCCGACACCATGAGAACGATGATGATGCTCGCGAGATACTCTCCGACGAGTACCGTCGAGACGATGGCCACGATCGCCAGGATGTCGATGCCGACGATCCCCCGACGGAGTTGTTGCGCCATCTGAACCGCTTCGATACCGGCGACGGCGATCGCGAAGACACTGAACAGCCAGCGCGTCACTTCTACTGCGCCCACGAACCAGAAGATCATGCCGAGTACGCCGACGAGCACAGTGATCGACACGATCAGGTAACGTCGTCCGAAAGCGAGCGTCGCGCGAAGAGGATTTTTCGGACGGTCGGGGTCTTCTGGCACTGCCGATCCTCTCGTCGACTACCAGCTTCGGGGTCGTCGGCGCCAGCGAGTGGGTCGAAGGTCCTGCCCTTCACCTGGCGACCGAAAACCAGTCTCTTGTCAACCCCTCCCGACAAACCGCCCGGGGATGTCGGGCGTCAATACACTGGGCGGAGAGAGGGGTTTCATGCCTGTTACCGCAGTGGGAAACATGGCGGGCCAGCTGCTGGGCGGACGCTATCGGGTCGAATCCGCCATCGGATTCGGCGGCATGGCCACGGTCTACCGGGCGACGGACGAGGTACTCCGTCGCGCCGTTGCTGTGAAGCTCTTCGATTCGAGCACCCTGGATCCCGCGCGACAGGCGAGCGAGCTGGCCGTGCTCGCAAGTCTCGACCACCATGGCGTCGTCAACCTCTACGACGCGGGGGTCGACCGCGACGATCAGGGCCGGGACAGACGCTTCCTGGTCATGGCTCTGGTCACCGGACAGAACCTTCACGAGCGAATCCAGGTCTCTCCCATCGCGTCTCGCCACATCGCCGAGATCGGCTACGACATGGCGGAAGCGCTCGAGTACATCCACGCACGCAACGTGCTTCATCGAGACATCAAGCCGTCCAACATCCTTCTCGTCGATTATGGCAACGACGCACCTCGGGCCCGGGCCAAACTCACCGACTTCGGCATCGCGCTCTCCGAGGACATCGAGCGGATGACGGCGGAGGGCGAGACCACCGGAACTGCCGCGTATCTCAGCCCCGAGCAGGTGGCTGGCAGACCCCTCACCCCCGCGAGCGACGTGTACTCCCTGGGGCTCGTGTTGTTACAGAGCTTCACCCGATCGATCGAATTTCCGGGGTCAATGGTGGAGTCGGCGATGGCGCGACTCTCCCGCGATCCGGTGATTCCGGAATTCCTTCCTTCGCACTGGCGTGATCTGCTCTCGGCCATGACGGCGCGTGACCCGGAGCACCGGCCAGCCGGCCGCGAACTCGTCTCACTGCTGCGGCAGACGGTGATCGCCGACAGCGCGCGCCACAAGGATGCCGAGTCCGACACCTTTTACCCCTCCGACCCACACCCCTCGAATGGTCGCTCGGCGATCCTGGACACGATCCCGGATGAGGCCCTGCATCGCGTCACGGCGATGGCGGCCCGCCTGTTCTCCGCCCCGATATCGATAGTGAGCGTCGTGGACCATGACCGCACATGGTTCAGGTCGCATTACGGGCCGGATGTGGAGCAGATCGCGCGCGACGTCGACCTCAGGACGGCGACTATTCCACACGCCGAGCCGGTGATCATCGAAGACGGTCAGAGCGATCCGCGCTCGCAGGACAGCCACCTGGTCACCGGCCCGCTCGGCCTCCGGTTCTATGTCGGAGTGCCGTTGAAACGCACCGACGGTCAGACGATCGGCACCCTCTCGGTGTTCGACTTCACGCCGCGCTCGGCGTCAGAGGCTGAAGTCGCGAACCTCGAGGACCTTGCTGCCCTCGTGGTTGCGCAGCTGGAGACCCGTCGTGAGGGCTTGCGCACGGTGGAGATGACCGGCCCGATGATGGCCGTGGTCCCGCGATCCGAGGGGCCATTCGCGGTCGTGTGAATCGGAGTCCCGAGGGGGTCGGGAAGATCCCGAGGAGGGCGCGACCGGCCTGGGGGGCGCGTACCGAGAGCCGCCGCCGCTCCCCTATCCGGCAGGAGGGAAGCATGGCGGCGGAGGCTGCAGTCAGTGGCCGCTGGTGTTGATCGGTCCATTCACCCCGGCGGGGAAGAACCCGCCGGAACGTACCTTTTCGGAATTGAGATACACCACGTTCAGTACCTGCCCGGGGGTGCGGCCGAAGGCGATCGAGTTCGCGTCGGTGGGGACGAGGTTGGTGACATCCGCGGTGCCGATACCCTGGTCATCATCTGATGGACCGTCGAGACTGTCGCGGGCATCGGAGATCTTCTGCACGCTCTCGTACACGGCGGGGGTTTCGATGCCTTCGGCGTACAGGGTCGTGCGGATGACCCCCGCGTGGTAGGCCTCCACGGCCAGGATGCCAGCGGCTGCACTGAGGTAGGTCTTGTTCTTGATGAAGGGTGCGGCTCCCTTGTAGGCGGTGACGCCGACATCTTCAAAGATGAATGCGGCGAAGAGGAAATTCAACTCGTTTGCGTAGGGATCGAAAGTCTGTCCCTTCGTGATGAGCCCGGCGGCGATGGCGGCCGCGGTGAAGCTGGCATCCAACGAGATCGCGGGACGGGACACCGCCGCACTCCCGAGCGCGCTGCGAAGGAAGGCGACATGCTGCTTCTCGTCGGCTGCAATCTCGTGCGCGATGTGTTGTATTTCCGCGGTCGTGAAGGGAACGGCACGTCCACCGGAGACCTCGCCACGCTTTCCCTTGCCGGTTGTCAGGTTCATCGGCAGACCGTCCCCGGTGGTGGAATGGAGGTAGAACTCGGCCGCAAGATATTCGAGGTTCAGGGCGAAGTTCAGGATCGACGCATCGCTGGGTGCGCCTGCCGCTGGAGTTGCCGGGTCAGAGCCGTGCGCTGCTGCGGGACTGGCGGAGGTGACCAGTGCGGCGGCGGCACCGACGCCGGCGATGCCGGCCATAGACAACAACCGACGGCGGTCGACCGTGGTCTCCGCACTCCGTTTGATGGCGTTGGTGATGAATTTTTCGTCGAACATGATAGTCACCGCTCCAGTTGTCATAGGCCAAATCGGCCACCATTGTCGGGGGCAGGGTTCCCCGCCCAACTGTCCTCGCCCACGCGCACTCGCGGCGCGATAAACCCGAACGTACGCGTTACCGACCTAATGTCAACGGAATGCTTTCTCGGAAACAATGAACGCGGTCTGCCACTGAATCCCCCCCGGTACCTCTTCGGACGGCCCAGTTCGATGGGTAGCAGGTTCTCGTTTTTTGATAGTGGAGGGCTTCGATCTCGGCGGGCGGCATGTCGTCACAGTGCACGTGGCGAGCACCGGTTGGT
>JBBRDX010000232.1:0-3605 GCA_038203515.1 Actinomycetales bacterium
CGCCGTCATGATTTCTGGCCGTGGCGAGCCCGGTGAGGACCGGGTTGGCCTCGCCGAGCGAATCGGAACCGGATGCCCCGGTCAGCGGCATCCGCACGATGCGGTTGTCCGTGGCAGTCGTGAGTTAGGCGTAGAGCCAGCGGTCCGAGGTCGGCGACCCCTCGTGTACCGCCATGCCGAGCAGGCCACCTTCGCCCGGGTGCACGACGCCGGGCACGACGCCTGTGCCGCGCAGCTCGAGAGCACGAGAACCGTCGCAATGGCGAGCGGCAATGAGCGGCGGATCATCTCTCGAGTCTGATCCCGTTTGCTGGCAATTCCGTTGAGGCCCAAGCGTTCAGTCCCGATTACCCACCTGGAAGATGTTCTTCGCCGGAGGGGGGGACTGCACGGCGGTGTCGTCAGTGACGACCGACGCTCCCGCGATCCAGTTGCGCAGCTCGGCACCCTCCACCACCTTCGAGGGATGCGGTCCGCCGGCAAGCAGCCGGGGCATCCAGTCCATCGGAAGAGGCGCGCGCGAGCCCACCATCACCACATTTCCGAAGCGGCGACCCTTGAGGATCTGGGTCTCGGCAAGGGCGGCGACATGCCCGGTCACCGAGAGCATCGTCGCCGCCTGGCCGCGTGCGAAGGCGAGGCCTGGCCCGTCGGCGACATTCGCGACGATGACTCCGTCGGGCTTCAGCAGCGCAACGGCCTCGCGGTAGAACTCAAGACTCGTCACATGGGCAGGCGTGCGGGCCCCGCTGAATACATCCACGACCAGGAGGTCAACCTCTCCGCGAAGGCCGCCCGGCAGTTTGCCGAGTACCTCGCGGGCATCCCCGTGCCGCACCCGGATCGACGCGTTTCTCGGCAGGGGGAGGTGGGCGCGCACGAGGTCGACCAGGTCGGACTCGATCTCGACGACCTGCTGGCGGGATCCCGGCCGTGTCGCTTCGATGTATCGAGGGAGCGTGAAAGCTCCGGCACCCAGGTGCACGGCGGTGAGAGGTTCGCCGGGCATCCTGAGCTGGTCGATCACGTGACCGATGCGCTGGACGTACTCGAAGAAGAGCTGGGTCGGATCCTCGAGGTTCACATGCGACTGCGGGGTTCCGTCGACGATGAGGGTGAAACTGCCCGGAACCCAGCGATCGGGCTCGATCACCGCGTGGTAGCCGCTGAGCTTCAGGTTCGCAGAGGGATGTTCGGTCACCCTCACGACCCTGCCACACCCGCCGCCGGTCGCGTGCCTCATTCGGGGAGCACCAGTTGGGGGGAATTGGCGAGATCGATACTTGTGTATGAGAATGACTCTGGTAAGAGAAACGGCACAAGGGACCCCATGAGTTTGTACGACGAGATCGGCGGAAACGCCGCGATCACAGCCGTTGTCACCGACTTCTGGGATCGGGCAAGCACCGATGATCTGCTGTCACCGTGGTTTTCCACAATCGACAGTGCCCAGCGCAAGTTCCATTTGCACGCCTATCTCATGGTCGCGCTCGACGGCCCCGAAGCATACGAGGGCCGCAGCATGCGCCATGCCCACGCGGGGCTCAGGATCACCGGGGAGGCCTTCGACCTGTTGGTGGTGAGACTCGGGGAGTCCCTCGCGGCCGTCGGGGCCAACCCGGAGGACATCAAGCGGGTGGATGCCCGACTCTCCCGATTGCGCCCGGTGATCGTCGAAGTCGACAACTGACCGCGTTGCCATCGCGAGGCTGCCCAACTGCCACACTGTGTGTCATGAACACTGAATCGCCCGAGCCGATCGCCGCTGCCCCCTCGACCGGCAGGCCGCTGCCGAAACGCGAGGTTCCACCGGGCCTTCGGGCACAACTGGATGCCTCGTCGTTCCAGGGACCCGCGACCTTCGGCATGCGACCTCTCCTCACGGAGCCCGAGCAGTTGGACGAGTGGCAACCGGATGTCGCGGTCATTGGTGCACCGTGGGATGACAACACGACCAATCGGCCTGGCGCGCGATTCGGTCCGCGGGCGTTGCGGGCGAACGCCTATGACCCCGGCACTTACCACCTCGACCTCGGCGTAGAGATCTTCGATCATCTCGAGGTGATCGACTACGGTGACGCCATCATGAGCCACGGGCTCTGGGAGCCGTCGAAAGCCGCCGTGCACAAGCGAGTTGCCGAGGTCGCAAGTCGAGGCATCATCCCGATCATCATCATCGGCGGCGATCATTCCATCACCTGGCCTGCTGCGACCGCAGTCGCCGAGCACCACGGATTCGGCAATGTCGGCATGATCCATTTCGATGCGCACGCCGACACCGCCGACAGCATCGACGGCAACCTTGCCAGCCATGGAACTCCGATGCGTCGACTGATTGAGTCCGGCGCTATTCCGGGCCACAACTTCATCCAGGTCGGCCTGCGCGGATACTGGCCGGGCGCCGAGGACCAGCAGTGGATGCGAGATCACGGCCTGCGCCACCATCCGATGCAGGAGATCTGGGAGCGCGGCGTGAAGCCGGTCATGGCGGATGTCATCGCGGAGGCTCTCGACGGCACCGACGCGATCTACCTCTCGATCGACATCGACGTGCTCGACCCCGCGTTCGCTCCCGCGACCGGCACGCCCGCACCCGGCGGATTCGCCCCCATCGACCTGCTGCGGGTCGTTCGGCAGATCGTTCTCGACACCACCGTCGTGGCGATGGACGTCACCGAGGTGAGCCCGCCCTACGACCACGCCGACATCACCGTCAACAATGCCCACGGGCTCATCTGGGAGGCTCTCGGCGCGCTCGCCTTCAAAAATCGGGCAGCCAGATCCGGGGCGTGACCGATTCGATTCGCGCAAACGCGGCGTTTATACTCGCTTTTTCGAGAATGGTCAAGAATTGACTTGCACTTGTGACCTATTCCGTACTATATTGGTTCTTTGCGCTCCCAGGAAATCTCTGCCTTCATATTGCGGTCGGCTGCGCTCGTTCACTTTCGAGCACACCCCTGGAGCGACACCCATCACCGACTGAAATCCTTTACTTAGGCAATGGGGCGCGTAACACCGCCCACCGGAGGTTATTTCCTTGGCTGCTGCTCGCAACGCATCCACCACGAACTCGTCGAAAAAGGGATCTCCCAAGAACGGTCGCTCTGCGGAGCGCCTCTCGTTCGCGAAGATCACCGACACGCTGACAGTTCCCGATCTTCTCGCGCTCCAGACGGAGAGCTTCGACTGGCTCGTCGGCAACGAACTCTGGGAGGAACGCGCTGCCGAGGCCAAGGCCTCCGGTCGCCAGGACCTTCCGGCGCTCACCGGTCTCCAGGAGATCTTCGAAGAGATCTCTCCCATCGAGGACCTCGGCGAGACCATGCAACTCTCGTTCACGAACCCCTTCCTCGAAGAGAAGAAGTACTCGATCGACGAGTGCAAGGAGAATGGTAAGACCTTCTCGGCGCCTCTCTACGTCGAGGCCGAGTTCATGAACCACCTCACGGGTGAGATCAAGACCCAGACCGTGTTCATGGGCGACTTCCCGCTCATGACCCAGCGTGGAACCTTCATCATCAACGGCACCGAGCGCGTCGTCGTCTCGCAGCTGGTCCGTAGCCCCGGCGTCTATTTCGAGCGGATGCTCGACAAGACCTCCG
>JBBRDX010000233.1:0-3574 GCA_038203515.1 Actinomycetales bacterium
CTCGGCCCATTTGCGCGCGCGCTCGGCGATGATCTCGAGCGCGCGAGCGGCATCCTCTCGGCTGTCGAAGGGACCGTCCAGCTCCGAAGCGAGCGACTGTTTTCCCTCTTCCACCTCGTGGGTGCGGATGTTGTAGTACCACTGCGTCATGTCGACTCCTAGCTCGCCACTAAAATTACTCCTATGCCCAAGGATTCGAATGGTCACCTGGTTGCGGGGCACGTCACACCCCTCCGTTTCGTGCCGAAGCACATTGCGCGACCGGAATACGTGGGAAAACCCACCCCCTCCCGGTTCACCGGATCAGACATCTACGACGCGGAGGCGGTCGGTCGCATCCGCGAATCCGGGCGAATCGCGGCGGATGCCATCGCCCTCGTCGGAACTCACGTGCGGGCCGGCATCACCACCGACGAACTGGATGTCATCGGCCACGACTACATGGTGGCCAACAACTCCTACCCCTCGACTCTCGGCTATCGCGGTTTTCCCAAGTCGCTCTGCAGCTCGGTGAACGAGGTGATCTGCCACGGCATCCCCGACGACACAGTGCTTGAAGATGGGGATATCGTGAACATCGATATCACCGCCTTCAAGAACGGCGTACACGGCGACAGCAACCAGACCTTCATCGTGGGGCAGGCCACCCAACAGGTGACGGAGCTGGTGGAGCGCACCCGCGAGTCGCTCAACCGAGGCATCAAAGCGGTGGCGCCAGGCCGTGAAGTCAACGTGATCGGGCGGGCGATCGAGTCGTACGCGCGCCGCTTCCACTACGGCGTCGTGCGCGACTTCACCGGGCACGGCGTGGGCGAGGCGTTCCACTCCGGCCTCATCATTCCCCACTACGACGCCGCTCCTGGCTATGCCACCGAGATCGAAGTGGGTATGGTCTTCACGATCGAACCGATGCTCACCCTCGGCGGCATCGAATGGGAGATGTGGGGCGATGACTGGACCGTCGTCACCAAGGACCGCAGCATCACCGCCCAGTTCGAGCACACCATGGTCGTGACCGAGCGTGGCGCCGAAGTGCTGACCCTGCCCTGACCGGGGCCCAACACATCGAATTCACGGACACACCCCAGACATGAAAAGAACGGCGAGATGGCTTCCAAAGCAGTAGGCATCGACATCGGGGGAACCGGAATCAAGGGCGCTATCGTCGATGTCTCGACCGGCAAGCTCCTCAGCGACCGGGTCAAGCTGCCCACGCCGGAAGGAGGGGAGCCGGACGATATCGTGCTGACAGTACGCGAGGTGCTGAAGAAGCTCGGATCGCCAGACAAGAAGCTGCCGATGGGACTCTGCTTCCCCGCCGTCGTTATCAAGGGACGCACCCTCTCGGCGGCCAATGTCTCGAAGAAATGGATCGGCCTCGAAGCCGAGACGCTGTTCGAGAAAGGCCTGGACCGCGACATCAGCTTCGTGAATGATGCGGATGCGGCCGGCTATGCCGAGGTTCTCTACGGCGCAGCGGAGAAGAACAGGGGCCTGGTGATCCTGACCACACTCGGCACCGGGATCGGCACTGCGCTCATCTTCAAGGGTGTCCTCATCCCCAACGCCGAGCTTGGCCACCTGCAACTGGAGGGCGTCGACTGGGAGACCAGGGCGGCCTATTCGGCGAAGGAACGCGAGAACCTGAGCTGGGAGGAGTGGGCGGGGCGCCTCCAGAAGTATTACGACATGCTCGTCGCTCTCTTCCACCCGGACCTCTTCATCGTGGGAGGCGGGGTGTCCAAGGAATACAAGGATTTTCTACCCCTCCTGAAGCTGGACACTCCGATCATGCCCGCGGTGTTGCGCAACAATGCCGGCATCCTCGGCGCTGCAGCGCTCGCATCCGGCAAATAGCAACCGCACAGCGCCGCCCCGGGATCGCGGTCCGTAAGGCTTTACCGGTGGCGCGTCGGGGATCCGTCAGTCACCCGATCCTGCGCCCGTTCGTTGTGTGGAATTCCTGAGCGGCATCGTGTCGACCTCGGCACGCTGTCGTTGCGTGCCCGCTGGCCGCAGCCTGCACTGGTCCGGAGGATTCCATGCTCGATCTCGTAGATGTGATCGGCGCTGTCGGCCTGCCCGCCCTCATCGCGCTCGTCGCCCGGCGGGTCGAACGGACTCCGCCGACAAGGATGACGCTCTCGACGCGGGAGCGGATGACTCCGTGACGAATCCGTTCGCGATCGACGAGTTGCTCGCCCGCATCCGTGCCCCTGGCTGGCGTTCGCCCGCCGAGTGGCACATCCTCGAGGTGCTCGTGCGCAACCCGGAGCACCTGGTGACCAAGCACTTCCTGCTCACAACGGTGTGCGGGGGACGGCCTATGCGAAGGAGGGTGGGTACCTGCGGCTCTGCCTCGGCCAGCTCCGCACGAAACTCGAGCCCGAGCCAACCCGGTCGCGTTTCCTGCTGACGGAGCCGGGGATGGGTTACCGTTTCGCGCCGGGGCGTAGCCGGGGGCTCAGTACGCGGGAAAGCAGACCCCCTTCAGGACTGCCCTCCGGTACTCCGCCAATGATGCTTCCGCCGGCGTCTCCGGATGTTACGGAGACGATATCGCCTCGCGGCGGGAGTTGTATCTCCCTCCGCGATACTCTTCTGCCGCCGCGAACCGTCATATCCCCCGCCACGAGCGAAACAAAAGAACTGCGATGGATGATTCTGCCCACCTGAATAGGCTTGGGCATCGCGAACCAAGGCATCCCAGCAGAGCAGAGAGGACCGACCAGTGCCCCAATCCCCCACCGACCTGACGGAATTGACCGAACACCTCCAGTCCCGCCTGCAATCTACGGGCGTGCGCCAGATCATCGGGATCACGGGGGCACCCGGCACCGGCAAGTCCACGTTCGCACGCCAGCTCGTAGATGCCCTTGGCCGGGGACAAACCCTCATCGTACCCATGGACGGCTTCCATCTCGCGAACGAGATCATCGACGGCACAGCCCTGCGCGACCGCAAAGGAGCGATCGATACCTTCGATGTCGGCGGCTACGTCTCACTTCTACGGAGGCTGCGTGCCCGCGACGAACCCGTGGTCTATGCCCCGTCGTATCGGCGTGGGCTCGAGGAGCCGATCGCCGCCTCCGTCGCCGTGTCCCGCGAGATCGCCTTCGTAATCACCGAGGGGAATTACCTTCTCTCCATGGAGCCAGGCTGGCACGGCATCCGTTCGCTGGTGGACGAAATCTGGTTCCTCGACACAGCCCCCGAGCTGCGGGTCGCACGACTCATCGAACGTCACATCGCCTTCGGCATGACCCGGGAGGCCGCCACCGCGTGGGCCACCGGCCCGGATGAGGCGAACGCTCGACTCGTCGAGTCGACCAGGCACCTCGCTGATCGTGAGATCCGAGGCGCCTGAGGAACCGGGACGGAAAGTGAATGGGCCGGCTATTACGCCGGGTTCTGTCCCGACCCATCCTGAGATGTGTCATCGACGGCCATCTATCTACGATGTACGTTGCCGCACACCTCTAGCGGTCTACCCGGAAACTGGACGAGCCGCCCGTAACGCTTCCTGTTCGACCTTGCTCCGGGCGAGGTTTACCTAGCCGACCCGATCACGCGG
>JBBRDX010000234.1:0-3490 GCA_038203515.1 Actinomycetales bacterium
GCGATGAACCTGCCGTTCACGGACGGCGAATTCGACGCGGTCACCGCGTCTTTCGGGCTTCGCAACGTGGAGAATCCGAAGAAGGCCCTCGCCGAGATGTACCGAGTCCTCAAGCCGGGCGGTCGGCTCGTGATCTGCGAATTCAGCACGCCGTCACGGGCCATTTTCCGCGCCGGCTACGGCGCTTACATGCGATACCTGATGCCCTCGATCGTGGGAGCGGCCAGCTCGAACCCCGAGGCCTACACCTACCTCGCCGACTCCATCCGTGAGTGGCCCGACCAAGTGACGTTGAGCCAGTGGATCCGCGGCGCCGGGTTCACCCGAGTGGCCTACCGCAACCTCACCGCCGGGGTTGTCGCACTTCATCGCGGCCACAAGCCGGCCCGAGTGGTCACGCGTCGCGCGCCGCGCAAAACTGCAGCGCCGATGAAGCCGGTGATCGAAACCGTCGTCGACACCGATGTTACCACCAACCCGAACAACCCGACGGCTCCGAAGCCCTAGGGCTTCGTTTCCGCCCTCGACGGTAAGGTCGACCCCGTGACTCCCAGCGTGCCCCTCGCCCGCCGCCGCATTTCCCTCAATTCCGCGCTCGGACTCGGCGAAACGCTCTTCTCCACCGCGAGCGAGCGCAAGTTCGCCACGGCGATCGAACACGGCCTTGACCAGGTCGAATCCGGACTGCTCAACCAGGTCTCTTTCGCCGACGATCTCGCGGATGTCACCACGCGTTACCTGCTCAACGCGGGCGGCAAGCGGGTGCGCCCCACCCTCGCACTGCTCACCGCCCAGCTGGGTGGGGGCAACACCCCCGAGGTCGTGATCGCGGCGGAAGCCCTCGAGATCACCCACCTCGCGTCGCTCTATCACGATGACGTCATGGATGAGGCGAGCATGCGCCGCGGGGTGCCGAGCGCCCAAAAGGTGTGGGGCAACTCGGTGGCCATCCTCACTGGCGACCTGCTGTTCGCGCGGGCGTCGAAGCTGATGTCCGGACTCGGAGAACGCGCCATCATGCTGCAGGCCAACACGTTCGAGCGGCTCTGCCTCGGCCAGCTGCACGAGACCATCGGCCCTCGCGAGGGTGAAGACCCGATCGACCACTACATCCATGTGCTCGCCGACAAGACCGGCTCGCTCATCGCCGCTGCGGCGGAGATGGGAGTGATCTTCGGCAACGCCCCCGAGGAATATCGCACCCCGGTCAAAGTCTTCGGCGAGAAGATCGGTGTCGCGTTCCAGCTCATCGACGACGTGATCGACCTGGCCGCCGCCGAGCAGGAGACCGGCAAGACCCCCGGAACCGATTTGCGATCCGGAGTCGCTACTCTTCCCCTGCTCTACCTGCGCGACCTCGCGAAGACCGACCTGGATGCGGCCGACCTGCTCACCCGCATCGAACGGGACGTGAACGCAGCGCAATATTCACCCGAAAATCAGGATGCGATGGAGTTCGCCCGCGCGATCGCCGAGTTGCGCGGTCACGGTGTCACGCAGAAGACTCTCGATGAGGCGCACCGCTGGGCGCGCGAGGCTGTCGATGCGCTCGCACCACTTCCCGAGGGCCCGGTGAAGAAGGCCCTCACCCGCTTTGCCGAGAGCGTCGTCGAGCGCTCCAACTAACCGCATCGCGCCGGCGGTCGAGCCTGTCGAGACCTGCCGCAGACGAACAAGGAACACATGACAAAACTGAGACTCGCCATCGTCGGCGCCGGCCCCGCAGGAATCTATGCGGCCGACATCCTCCTCAAGGCGGAGAAGCACTTCGACGTGTCGATCGACCTGTTCGAGCAGCTTCCCGCACCCTACGGACTTGTTCGGTATGGCGTCGCTCCCGACCACCCGCGCATCAAGGGCATCATCACCGCGCTGCGGGATGTGCTCGACACCGGCCGCATCCGCCTCTTCGGCAACGTACGCTACGGGCAGGACATCTCCCTGGCCGA
Organism: Actinomycetales bacterium; assembly: GCA_038203515.1. Taxonomy (GTDB): domain Bacteria; phylum Actinomycetota; class Actinomycetes; order Actinomycetales; family Microbacteriaceae; genus Lacisediminihabitans. The sequence continues at coordinate 1,950 of JBBRDX010000234.1, forward strand.
CCTGAAGGCACGCTACAACGCCGTGATCTTCTCCACCGGTGCTGTACGCGATGCCGACCTCGGTATTCCCGGAATCGATTTCGACGGCAGCTATGGCGCCGCCGAATTCGTGAGCTGGTATGACGGGCATCCGGATGTGCCGCGCGGCTGGCCACTGATGGCGAAGGAGGTCGCGGTGATCGGCAACGGCAACGTGGCCCTCGACGTTGCCCGGATCCTCGCCAAGCACGCGGATGACCTGCTGCCCACCGATATCCCGGCCAACGTCTATGAGGCCCTCGCCGCCTCGCCCGTCACCGACGTTCACATCTTCGGACGTCGCGGACCAATGCAGGTGAAGTTCACCCCGCTCGAACTGCGCGAGCTCGGCGAGCTGCCTGACGTAGACATCATCGTGCACGACGAGGACTTCGACTACGACGAGGCCTCGAAGACCGCCATCGCCAGCAACAAGCAGGTGTTCGTGATCGACAAAATCTTCACCCAGTGGCGCGCGCGGGAGGCCGGCACGGCATCGCGACGGCTGCATCTGCACTTCCACGCGAGGCCGGTTGAGGTCATGGGTGATGGACAGGTCGAGGGCTTCCGCTACGAACGTACGGCTCCCGACGGGCAGGGTGGGGTCGTCGGCACCGGCGAGATCCGTGAACTGCCAGTGCAGGCGGTGTACCGCGCGGTCGGCTACTTCGGGTCGCCGCTGCCCAGCATCCCCTTTGACGAGAAACGTGGCGTCATCCCCAACCGCGAGGGCCAGGTTTTGGATGACACCGACCACCCGCTGCCCGGCGTCTACGCCACCGGTTGGATCAAGCGTGGCCCGGTCGGCCTCATCGGCCACACCAAGAGCGATGCGATGGAGACCATCAAGCACGTCGTGAACGACCAGGCGAACTGGTGGGCGCCGGCTCATCCGGACGAGCAGTCCGTTGTTGACCTGCTTCAGGAGCGGGGCGTGGAATACACCGACCTCGGCGGCTGGCACCGGCTCGACGAGCACGAAAAAGCGCTGGGCGAACCGCTCGGACGCGTGCGCATCAAGGTCGTGCCCCGCGAGGAGATGGTAGTGGTCTCGCGCACGTCCGACTGAGCGCGGGCTCGAGGGGCCACCCACCGCCGAAGAGCGTGTCGACTTGCCGCGACCGCGGGCAGGCAACCACCTCGCTGGCGACGACAGGGACAGCGGCGACGACAGCGACAGCGGCGACGACAGCGACAGCGGCGACGACAGCGACAGCGGCGACGACAGCGACAGCGGCGACGACAGGGACAGCGGCGACGACAGCGGCAGCGGCTGCGTCCGCGGCTGCGTCTGTATTGGACGTCAGGCCCAGGTCCTGGCCCCCGGTTTATCCGGTTCTCTTCTGGTGGTGTTTGGTGAGTGCGCGGCTTCTCGAGTGCAGGCGGATGGGCTGTCGTTCCCTGTCGATGTCGGGTGGGGGGATTAGCCAGTAGGTGGTGTCGTGGCGGTGGATTTCCCAGCCGTTGTTGTGGAGGAGGAGGTGGTGGTGTCGGCAGAGGAGGATTCCGTCGGCCAGATCGGT
>JBBRDX010000235.1:0-3307 GCA_038203515.1 Actinomycetales bacterium
GCCCCGCCGGGAGGATCCGCTTCGGGACCTCGGCGTGCGGGCGACGCCCTGCGGCGGCGAGCTGCGTGTCTGGTCGGCCAGTGCCACCGCGATCGAGCTCTGCATCTTCGGGAGCAGGGACCCGAACTGGGTCGCCGAGAGTATCCAGTTGCAGAAGGATGATGACGACGTCTGGTCGGGCACCTCGCCCAACCTGGTGGCCGGCACCCGGTATTCGCTGCGGGCGAGCGGGCCCACCGGTGCGACCCACACGTTCGATGCTGGCCTTCACCTGATCGACCCCTATGCCCGCGGGCTGGCCCGCACGGCATCCGGCGGGTGGCGCAGTTACGTGCAGGACGAGGAGTTCGACTGGGCCGGAGCCACCAAGCCCCACGTGCCCCTCGACCACACCGTGCTCTACGAAGCACACGCGAAGGGCCTCTCGAAGCTCAACCCGGCGGTGCCGGAGGAGCTCCGCGGTACCTATGCCGGACTGGCCCACGACACGGCCATCAACTACCTCAAAGATCTCGGTGTCACGACGATCCAGCTGTTGCCGGTGCACCAGTTCGTGAGCGAGCAGCGCCTCGTCAAGCAGGGCCTCAGCAACTACTGGGGATACAACACGCTCAACTTTTTCACTCCACACGCTGCTTATGCCAGTCGAGAGGCCCAGTTCGGAGGCACCGGCGCAGTGCTGCGGGAGTTCAAGGGCATGGTCAAGCTGCTTCACGAGGCGGGACTCGAGGTCGTGCTCGACGTGGTCTACAACCACACCGCGGAAGAGGGAACGACCGGTCCGACAACCTCCCTGCGCGGGCTCGATAATGCTTCGTACTATCGGCAGGACGCCAATGGCACCTACATCGATGTGACCGGATGCGGCAACACAGTGAACTTCGCACAGCCGGCCGCGCAACGGCTCGTGCTCGATTCGCTGCGGTATTGGGCGAACGAGGTGCAGATCGACGGCTTCCGATTCGACCTCGCCGCGACCCTCGGGCGTGACGAGCGGGTTGAATTCGACCCGCGTCATCCGCTGATCGAAGCAATAGTGTCCGACCCGGAGCTGCGCGGCGTCAAGATGATCGCCGAACCCTGGGACGTGGGAATGGGCGGCTGGCAGGTCGGCAACTTCCCCGAGCCGTGGTCGGAGTGGAACGACGACTATCGTGACCGCACCCGCAACTTCTGGCTCACCGACATCGCTGCGACTCGCGCGGACGGCGTTGCGCCGATCGGTATCGGCCAACTCGCCTCGAAGCTTTCCGGCTCGAAGGGCGTCTTCGCGCAGGAGCGCGGGCCGCTCGCCTCGGTGAACTTCGTGACCGCGCACGACGGCTTCACACTCGCCGACCTCACCGCCTACAATCAGAAGCACAACCTCGGAAACGGCGAGAACAACCGCGACGGCACCGACAACAACCACTCCTTCAACTACGGCGTGGAGGGACCGACGCACGACGCGACGATCCTCTCGGCACGTGAGAAGGTGATCCGCAACCTGCTCGGTACCCTGCTGCTCTCTGCGGGACTGCCGATGATCACCGCCGGCGACGAATTCGGTCGCAGCCAGCGGGGAAATAACAATGCCTACTGCCATGACAGTGAGCTGACATGGTTGCCCTGGGAGCACGAAGACTGGCAGGACGAGCTGCTGCTGATCTCACAGAAGCTGCTGAGGCTGCGGCGCACGAACCCGGCGTTGCGCCCCATCCGCTTCGGCATCTTCGGTGAGACCGTGCCATCGGCGACCCAGATGGACTGGTTCAACAAGGAGGGCCTCTCGATGTCGACCAAGGACTGGGACTCGCCGAACGAGCGCACCCTCCAGTACCTCGCGGCCTCCACTCCCGAGTTCGAGGAGTTCAACCGCATCCTGCTCATCGTGCACGGACTCGAAGCACCGGAGACCGTCCGTCTTCCTCGTCACGAGGGGGTCGCATCCTACGAACTGCTCTGGAACAGCGCGGATGACGGGGCCGACGCGGAGACGCATGCGCCCGGGTCCGAGTTGATCCTCGCGCCCGCGTCGATGCAGCTCTTCCGCGCTCACTGACCGTGGTGACGACTCGCGCGACCATCGCCCTGACGAGGACCGGCATCCGCTACATCGAGCACGAGTACGCGCATGACGGAGCCAACACCGCCTTCGGGCTCGAGGCGGCCGCCGTTCTCGGCATCGAGCCGGACCGCGTGTTCAAGACCTTGCTCGCGGATGTCGATGGTGTGCTCGTGGTCGCCATCGTGCCCGTCTCGGGGACGCTCGACCTCAAGTCCCTCGCCGCGGTCGTCGGGGGGAAGAAGGCAGTGATGGCCGATCCCGCGCTGGCCGAACGGCGCACCGGCTATGTGGTGGGCGGCATCAGCCCCATCGGACAGAGGACCCGTCTCCAGACCGTGCTCGACGAGAGCGCCGAGCTCTTCGATACCCTGTTCGTCTCCGGCGGACGCCGCGGGTTCGATGTCGAGTTGGCCCCCGCGGATCTCATCGCCGCTACCGGCGCGATCGTTGCCGCGGTTGCTCGAGCGTAATCGCAGACCGGTCAGTCGGCGATGGCGTCGTCGGTCGCCATCGTGACGGGCTCAGCCGGCCCGGTCGCCGTTCGCTTCCTCTTCCGCGAACTCAACACGGAGCTGGCGACCATGTAGCCCGCATAGATGAAGAGTGCTGCGGCCACGAGCGGCACGAGGAGGCTGCGACCCTGTCCGCCCACCATGTTGTTGAGATATCCCAGCCACGGAATGCTGTACCAGAGTGTCCCCTTGATTTGCACCTCCTGCACGGGCCCCGCGTCGGGGAGATCGTTGTTGTCGCCCTGTGTGATGAACGTGGTGCGCCCCGTCGTATCGACCGACCTCGAGATGACTCGATGGCTGACGACTTCAGGCTGGCCCGACTTGATCTGATAGGTGAGGACATCGCCGATCTTGATGTCGCCGATCGGGGTCGGACGGATGATGATCAGGGTCCCGGGGGGAAGCTTCGGCTCCATCGATTGGGTGAGCACGGTGAGGGCGGTGCCTCCGGAGATCGCCGGAACGACTATGACCAGGACGCCCAACGCGAGAACGATCACCAGAAGGGATCCGCTCAGCGCGAGCCCAAGGTAGTGCCACAGGCTCTTCTCGGCAGGGGCGGCCTCCTTCGCAGTGTCCGGCCCGCCAACCGGGGTCTCGACAGACCCTGTCATTCGGCACGCCGACGACGTCGGGCGGCGAAGACCACGAAGAGGCCGACACCAGTGAGAAGGCTGGCGATCATGATCGCACAATACTGCAGTCCCGCTCCGGTGAACGCGAGCGACCCGGATGTGTTGGCCAG
>JBBRDX010000236.1:0-3299 GCA_038203515.1 Actinomycetales bacterium
CATGCGTCCCAAGGGCGGCTGGAAATCAATCCTCGAAGTCGAACTGGCTGTCGCCGAGTACGTCGACTTCTTCAACCACCGCCGCCTGCACGGCGAGATCGGACTAATCCCACCCGCCGAGTTCGAGACCAACCACTGGGCAAGCCACCCGGCGACGCCCTACGCTACGACCGTCCCCGCCGGGGCCGGAAACAAGTAACCCGAGCCTCTACCGAACCCGGGGCGGTTCAGTCCTTGAAGGTCACTATGTTGTCTCTGCTTCCGCAGCCCTGGGAAGATGAGTTGTACCTCAGTCTCACCAATGGTCTGGCGGGTGAGGATGTTGTGCTGGACCTCTTTGACCGAGTTGCCCCGTGGGTGTGGGGGTACGCGCTGCATCGGTGCGGCAATGCCGGCGATGCCAGACGGGAGGCGATCAAAGCATTCCTCACCGCTGTCGAGCACCCGGAGATTTTCGCCGACCGGCGGGTGCCGATTCATGTGCGGATGCTGCTGGTCATCCACCTCGATACACAATCGGCGGTGAAGGCTCCCCCGTCTCCGACGAACCGGGCGCGTCGAGCCGTTCAGCGAGGCGCGGTGCGGGTACTGCGGTACGGAGCGTGAGAGGCCGTGGCCCTCAAGCTGGGTGTGGGGCTCAAGAACCTCAGCCCGCGCTAATCACGCGGCGTGGTGGTACTCGTTGAACAGCCCACCAAGGACCTGGGTTCGCCGAACATCTCCAGCGCCGACCGGAGGAAGCAGATCCGGGTAAGCGGCCATCGGCGAGAGCTGATCAAGTGCGCGATGCGGTCGGTGAGTGTTGTAGTGCCGCTCGTACTCGCCCAGCACGTGGACGAGTTGCCGCTCGTTGAAGATCAGCACCCGGTTGGTGCACTCTCGCCGAATCGTGCTAACCCATCGCTCGGCATACGCGTTGTCTTTCGGAACCCGAGGTGGGCTACGGAGCACCTCGATACCAGCGTCAGCGAACACGGCATCGAAGCAGGCAATGAACTTCGTGTCGCGATCGCGGACCAGCAAACGGAAACCGTCAGCCCGCTCCCCCATCGCCATCATGAAGTTTCGTGCCTGCTGTGTCACCCATTCCCCGTCGGATGCCGCGTCACCCCGAGAATATGGACTCGCCGGGTGCCGACTTCGAGAACGAAGAACACGTAGATGCGTCGCAGCAGGACCGTGTCGACGGTGAAGAAGTCACACGCCAGCATCGTCGCCGCCTAAGTACGGCAGAACTCCCGCCACGACGGACCGGTGCGGCGGGGCGCAGGGTCAAGACCCGCCTTGCGGAGGATGTTCCAGACAGTCGCCGGCGCGACCCGATAGCCCAGCCCGACCAGTTCGCCGTGGATCCGTCGATGACCCCAGACCGGATTCGCGTGCGAACCGGATCACCAGATCCCTCATGACGACAGAGGTCCGCGGACGACCTCCAGCCGGCTTCGTCTTCGGCGGGTACGTCCAGTGCCGAGCAACCAGCTGCCGGTGCCACCGCAGCAATGTCTGCGGCGTCACGATCCGCGCCCGCAACAGATCACGCGGCAGCATCCGGGTGAGTGCGGCCAGCACGAACCGATCCTTCGGCTCCAGCCGAGGACGAGCCACCTGTCTGCGCAACACGGCCACCTCATGACGCAGAACCAGCAGCTCGACGTCCTTCGCCGAATCGCCACCGCCACAGGTCACCACGAAAGCCAGCAGTACCCGGAAGACCGCATACGCGAGGCTGAACAACACCTAGACCATCATGCCGGAGCCCAGCAAATACAGGAGGGCCGAAGTATTTGAGCCCCACAGGCTCAGGTCGGCGACGAATCCATCGGCTGGCACCCCGCGGGCCGTGATTACGCGCGTCTCGACCAATCTTCTCAACTGCTTCACGATCGATCAACGCCCCTGCACACGCTGGGCCGCTAAACCCCGACCGAGTAGGAACCGATCTCAAACCAACCGCCGAACGTGCGCCCTACCCACCGTCACAGTTCAATGCACCGGACCTTGGTACCCCCTTTCTGATCTAGGTCGTTGTTTCCGGCGTGCGTCGGCTTGGGCGCTCCCGAAGACTTCAGGCAGCTTTGATTGCTCGGTTGCGTCGCGACTTTTTGGCGGCGTAGAGCGCCTCGTCTGCCTCCGCATAGGTCGCAGCGCCTTCGACCCCTTTCCGGTGGACAGCAACCCCGGCGCTAAAACTCGTGAGTGGTCCGCGGCTCGACCATGCCTTCACCAGGCGTTGTGTTTGCATCAGAACTCCATCGCCGACGCCTCGCATGACGATCAGAAACTCCTCACCACCCACGCGCGCGACGGTGTCATCGACGCGAAGGGCGCCGTGTAAAAAGTCCGCGAGTTCCCGAAGGAGCCGGTCACCCTCGGGATGGCCGAAACGGTCGTTGACAGCCTTGAACCGATCAAGGTCGAGAAGTACTACGCCATCTCCGGGCTCGAGGTTCTGAAGTAGCAAGTCCCCCAGTCGTCGGTTGCCGAGCCCCGTGAGCGCGTCGGTCATGCTGGTATGGCTGAGCTCATTGAGCAACCGCTGCCATTCCTCCTCACTTGCTTTGACCCGTTGTGCATAGTGGGCGACCGACAGCCCAGCGGTGACCGCGACAGGAACGACGATGAGCACCGACGGTATCGCTCCGAAGCTTTCCGACCTCCCAGCCAACAACGGGGCGAGGTAGGCGGCTACGGCTACCGGAGCGAGCGCGAAGACAACCGCTTGTCGATACCACGTTCCGACCCACAGGAAGATCAGCACGAACCAGATGCCGTACGTCACCGGGGGCAGCGCGCCGATGCCGTTCGCGAGGCTGACATTTGCGATCGCGAAAACGGGCACCAGCGTTGCCCGACCTTGAAAGAAGCGGCTCGGGGCAAAGATCAACGCCGCGATGCCGACGCAGAGGTTGAGCGACTGGGGGATGATTTCGCCCAGGCTGTTGGGAAGAAAATCGTTTACGGTGCCGATCGCGGCGGCCGCGAGGAACAGGTAACCCGCCTGCCGGGCGGCCCCAACGCTTCGCGTCACCGCTGCCGGGTCCAGACGTCGCTCCGCACCGATGTTCGCTTGCCCCCCAAGCTCGTTTATCACCGAAGCTTCATTCGCTCAAACCACTGGCGTGGACAGTCGTTGCGTCGTCGTAGACGCGGTGGTCGACACCGCGAAGCGAATCGGGAGCTCGAGGCCGCGTCGGGAAGGCAGGCGAAACCGACGGGGAGCGACCCCGGCAACCCTGGCGACTGATCGCGCAACGTAGACCTGGTTGCAGTGGGCCTCTTTGTAGTCCGTTCGAAGCTGC
>JBBRDX010000237.1:0-3279 GCA_038203515.1 Actinomycetales bacterium
CCCGCAGCTGCCATGCGGTCTCGAGAAGGTCGGCGGGTCGCACCGCCAACGCCCGCTCGGTGATCTCGAGCACCGATTGCAGGTTCCCGGGGCGTGCGTGACGATTCGCAGGAGTTCTGTCAATCGAAACGGATCCACGACTTCGAGTTCGATAGTGACGAACAGCGTCAACGGGCGTAGATGCCGCTTCTGATTGCACCCTGCAAGGCAGCCCGCCGACACAACTCGTCAAGGTCGGACAAACTTGGAAGCCTCGCGCGCCAGTTTGGGAAGGGGCCGGCCGCCAGGTCAATGACACCGCTGCCCATCTACTGCAGTGCGCCGGCCCCAGCGTCCAGTTCGTCGATCTGCTTCCGTCTGAGGCGACTGGGGGGATCGCCACGTCCGGCAGCGCGCCACCTGTCACGGTCGAGCTGAAAGTTCCGGCCCACGACGGGGTCAGCAGCGCCTTCCGGGTGTAACGTCAAATTTGATAATTCTGGCCTGGGATTGGTCGGTTGCTTCGTCGCCGGGGAGATACATGTATCTGGACGTGGGGGGGCTCCCTCGTTGACCAAGCCTGTCGGCCATCATGTGGAGTGTTGTTGGGGTTTCATTTCACGGGATCGGGTAATCCTCGACCGTGCCCGGCGCCAAGGTCACCGTCTCGCTGGTGATCTGTCGCTGGCTGTCATTCCTGGTGGTGGCAAACCTTTGGAACGCAGGTCATCTGCGGGTCGGACTTTCGTCCGGTGACCGCGATTGGATCGCACGAGCTCACCCGCCGCAACTATCTGCGATGGAGCGCGATTTTGGGAGCGACTGTCGGAGCGGCCGGGGTCGGTGGTTGGGCATTGGTGAAGGGGCAGCCGACGTTGCCGGCGGCGCCGCTGGTACCTGTCGGGAAGGAACCGATTGTCTGGAGTGCCTGCAACGTCAACTGCGGCAGTCGCTGCCCGCTGAGATTGGCTGTGGTGGGAGGCACGGTCGTCCGGGTTGATCCGGACAATACCGGTGACGACCAACTCGGGACACAGCAGATCCGTGCGTGCGTCCGCGGCCGGTCGATACGGCAACGCATCTATAGCGCGGAGCGGCTCAAGAAGCCAATGAAACGAGTCGGCCCTCGTGGAAGCGGGAAATGGCAGGACATCAGCTGGGACGAGGCCTTCACCATGATCGCCTCGAATCTGCAAAGATTGATCAGCACACACGGAAACGAATCCATATACATCAACTACGGCACCGGTGTCATCGGCGGGACGCTGGCGTCGAGCTGGCCGCCCGCAGGGACCGCGGTGGCGCGGTTGATGAATTGCGTGGGGGGTTTCCTGAACTAGTACAACGACTACAGCGCGGCAAATATTGAAGCGGCGACCGATTTCCACTACGGCGAGTACACGACTTCGAACAGCAACGACGACACGGTCAACTCCGACTTGGTCCTGATGTTCGGGAACAATCCGCACGAGACGAGGATGAGCGGCGGCGGAGAGGTCTTCGTGACCCAGGAGGCGAAGCGGCTCTCGGGTCACCGTGTTGTTATCTTCGACCCGCGTTACTCCGACACCGCGATGAACCTGGCCGATGAGTGGGTGCCGCTCCGCCCGGGGACCGACACCGCACTCGTGGCCGGTTTCGCCCATGTGATGATCACCGAGGAACTGGTCGACCGTCGTTTCCTGAACAAGTACTGCAGCGGGTTCGACGAAGCACACATGCCGAAAGGCATGCCGGCGGGGCTCTCGTACGAGAGCTATATCCTGGGAAAAGGCGCCGATCACGTGGTCAAGACGCCCGAGTGGGCTGCGAGGATCTCCGGCGTACCTGCCGCGGACATTCGCCGACTGGCGCGGGAGATCGCGACCGCGAAACGGGTCGCAATCACTCAGGGATGGGGCCCCCAGCGCCACTCCAACGGGGAGAATCAGGCACGCGGGCCCATGGTGCTGGCGAACATGATCGGGGCTGTCGGCATCCCCGGCGGAGGCACCGGGTGCCGCGAGGGTTCGGCGGCGCTGCCGATGGCTTCCTTCCCGGTGCTCGAGAATCCGGTGCGCGCTGTTCTGCCCGTCTATCGTTGGACGTACGCGATCGAGCACGGCAAGGGAATGACATACAAGGAGGGGATCCGCGACAGCAAGAACACGAACAGCAACGCCAATGTGACCAATGACGTCACATTGGGCAGCGACATCAAGTTCATCTGGCTCTATGCCTCGAATGCCTTGGTGAATCAGCACGGTGACATCAACGAGACGATCAAGATTCTGTCCGACGAGAGCAAGTGCGAGATGATCGTCTGCATCGACAACCAAATGACGGTGTCGGCCCGGTACTCCGACATCGTCCTGCCCGACGTATCCACCGCCGAGCAGATGGACCTGTCGCGCCAGGGTAGCTCCGGGAACCTGGGCTATGCGATTTTCACAGACAAGGCAGTGGAGCCGTTGTACGACAGCATGCCCGTCTACGACATGTTGACCGGCGTCGCCGACAAGCTCGGCGTGAAGCAGAAGTTCACCGAGGGCCGCACACAGGAGGAATGGGTCAGGTGGCTCGTCGATGAGTCTCGCAAGGCGGTGCCGGACCTGCCGTCCTTCGATGAGTTCAGGAAGTTGGGGCTCTATCGCACGAAGCTTGAACCCGTCATCCCCCTGAGGGACTTCCGGGACGACCCCGCCAAGCACCCACTCCTTACTCCGTCGGGGAAGATCGAGATTTTTTCCAGCAACCTGTACAAGATGTCACTTGATTGGCCAATGGAGGATGGCAACGTCATCACGCCTATTCCGGAGTACACCGCGACCCGGGAAATGCCTGGAGACCCATTGCAGGCGCGTTTCCCGCTTCAATGCATCGGCCACCACTACAAGGCTCGCACGCACTCGACGTATGCGAACAGCGCTTGGCTGAAGGAAGCACATCCCCAGTTCGTGTGGGTGAGCACGGTGGATGCGGCAGCTCGCGGCATCGAGGATGGCGACGATATCGAGGTTTTCAATGATCGAGGGGCCTTGTTGCTGCCGTCGCATGTCACGACGCGTATCGCGCCGGGAGTCATCTCGGTCCCCCAGGGCGCTTGGTATGCGCCGGACAAACCTGGCGGTCTGGATCGTGGGGGCGCGATGAACACGCTGACCAGCCTGCACCCGACTTCATACAGCAAGGCAAACGGTCAGCACTCAAACCTTGTCGAGATCAAAAAAGTCTGAGGAGTCGTCGTGACCGTGTACAAACAGCTCGGCTTCTACGTCAACCAAGCCAACTGCACCGGCTGCAAGGCCTGCCAGACCGCTT
>JBBRDX010000238.1:0-3233 GCA_038203515.1 Actinomycetales bacterium
CTCCTCGTTGAAAGCAATGATCTTTGCCATGTGTGTTTTTCGTCCTTCCGGGACGTCATGTAAGCAACAGCTATTGGCACTCTCAATAAGGGAGTGCTAAATGATTCTGGCACTCTCCCCCTGAGAGTGCAAGTGAGCTTCCGGCTGGCGAAGGGCTAACCGGGAGCGACGACGGAGACGGATCCCGCCGAGGGAACGAGCTCGATCCAGGTGTTGCCAGCAGCGAGGCGCACTGCGGCCCCCGCATCATTCGCGAGATGGATCGGATCCGTCGCCGTCGCCTTCGACCAGGTGGCGTGGACGGTGCGGCCACCGGACGAGATCCAGCCCTCGCCCGAGCCGATCAGGTTGGTCTTGGGCACACCCTGGTCGATGGTGACGGTGACGCGCATCACGATGACATTTGTCGCGGAGAGTTGCGCGCCCGCGCCGTCCAGGTCGGGCCCGGTTCCCTGCGAGCGAAGAAACACCGACCGTGAAGCATCCCAGGTCCAACTGCCGGTGGTGGCGCCGGAGAACGCATAGATGACCGCTGCGGTCGGGGTGCCTGCCGTCGCCGCGGTGGATGATGACGGGTCAGCGGAGTACTCGAACTGTTGCGCCGGGGCGGTGATGCTCGCGTGCTGGGCGAGCAGTTCCTCTGCCTTCACGAGCACGTTGTGCGGCGCCGACCTGTTCGGCGTGCGGAAGAATGTTTTCGCGGTATCCGCCTGGCCGTGGATGGCGTTGTACACGGGTGCCCCGCGCATGAGATCAACGAAGCGCTGCTGGCCGCCGGAATAACAGATGATGCCGCCGAGTGGCGAGACGATGTCCGGGTCCATCGGGCGGATGGAGCGCACAGGGCCCAACAGTGCGGGAATGGTGGACTGCCACACCGCGACATAGCGGGTGAGACCCCCCTCCACCAGCTCTTGGTAGACGAGGTCGGTGCTCTCGAGGCCGACCTGCGGCCGCGCTGCGGGCAGGTTGTCGATCTTGGCCGCGATCGACGGATGGTCGAGGGAACCGGCTGGCACCGTCGTTCCGCGCAGCGGAGCGATCGAGGTGGGCGGCGTGCTGGGGCTGGACGCGCGGATCGGGGTGGAACGCGGCTCAGGCGTGACCCTCTCCGGCACGCACCCCGCGGTACTGAGACCGAGCCCGACGGCGAGGGCCAGCGAAAGCAGCCCGCGAGGGCGTATGCGAGAGGCTCCCGATACCCGTGCCGAAAACCGTGCCGAAGTGTGCCCCACGGCCACAGACTAACGTGGACCTCGCGCCGGGAGGGCGTGACATGAGACTATTGCGCCAGTCGCACCGATTCGGCCTGTGGGCCCTTGTTGCCGGTGCCGACCTCGAACACTACCTTCTGGCCCTCTTCGAGCACCTTGTAGCCCCCCATGTCGATCGCGGAGTGGTGGACGAAGACATCCTGTCCACCGCCCTCCTCCGTGATGAAGCCGTAGCCCTTTTCAGCGTTGAACCACTTGACGGTTCCGTTCGCCATCGAATACTCCCTGCGTTTCGCCGCGGGCCGCCGCTGTCAGCGCCCAATGCGAGATAGTAATGGCCAGTGGTGCGAATCGTAACGAAGTACACATCGGCACACCACACGCCGCCGCAGATCAGCCCGCAGGAAGCACGTAGTCACTGCCGAGCACCACGGTGATCGGTGATCCGGGATAGGCCGGCGAGAGGCGGATTTCCCCGATCTTGAGCGACAGCACCATGGCGCGTGCAGCCGGCGCATTTGCAGCATCGCCGTAATAGACCACGGTCTTGGTGATGGTTGTCGAGCCGGCGTTCGTGCGCGACCCGATCTTCTCCGACGCTCCAGCCCACCCCTGCTTCACCAGGTCATTGCCGGCCTTGGTTGCGAGACCCTTGGTTGGCGTGCCGTTCAGTACGGCGATCGGCAGTGCCGGATCGATCTTCACCTCGATGGTGGGCGTAGGGGTGGGGGTGGGCGACAGCGCCGGCTTGGCTGTCGCACTCGATGCGGCGAACGGAAGGTCGATAGTTCCACGGATCACGGCGAGTCCGAACAGCCCGGCGGCCACCAGCACGCCGGTGGCGAGCGCCGCCCAGGCGAAGGCGATCCAGCCACGCCCGCTCTTCGGCTCAGCGCGGTGGGCGCCGGTGCGCAGGAGATCGTCGGGCACGTGGTCGAAGCGGTCGGGGGGGTTGGTCGCCATCAGTTCTTTTCGTTGATTGGGTTGCTGGTGTGTGAAGTCGGGGTGCCGAGAACGCGGGCGGATCGCGCGTCGATGCGGGCATCCCGCAGCCGCTGCAGCCGTCTCACCAGCATCGGATCGAAGAGAATGGCTTCCGGCAGGTCGAGCGCCGCGTTCAGCACCTGATAGTACCGGGCCGCCGGAAGGTCGAACTCCGCGCGGATGGCCGCCTCCTTCGCTCCGGCGTGCGCCCACCACTGGCGTTCGAACACCAGGATGCGCTGCTCGCGCTGCGGAAGAGGAGAGGTCGCCGGGGTCGCCGACGATGAGTCGGGCCGCTCGCATGAGGCTGGCATGGCTTCTCCCTCCGCTCTGCCGCAATACTAGGGCTGGCTCGCTGTGCGCCGTCGGAGGGCGCCGCGCACGCCGCGAAAAGGGAGTGTCGCGCGTTCCCGGTCGCACCGCGGGTCGCTATCGACCAGCGATCCAGTCGAGCGACTGGCCGTGCGGTCCGGTGAACGCGAGGGGTATCTCGTCGAGCGCGAGCACGAACCTCCCGTCGGACCCCCCGTCGTCGGGCAGTGCCGCACGCACCGTCGGCAGACCGCGCACCCCTTCGAGCGAGATCCAGCGGGCATCGAGGGCACGCACCGACTCGACGAACCGCATGCGCTCGGCGAACGGGAGATAGACCAGCACCGCACTCGTGATCACAACGAGTGTCGCCTCATCCGGAGCCTCTGCGGCGAGAGACGCCAGCTCTGAGGCATCCCCGCGCACAATGAGGGGCGGATCCTCTGCAGCGATGCGGATGGCGGCGCGCAGCCGCGCACGACGCTCGTGCTGCTCCGGCCAGACCAGCGTTTCGAGCCAGCGCATATCGTCTGCGTCACGCACATCGAGGGGACGGAGGTCGAGACCCGCCCGCCAGGCGACCTGCGGCACCGTGACGGGTCGGGGCATGCCTTCCGTCGTCGTGCAGTGAAGGAGCACATCGCTCGGCCCGGCAGCGGGATCGATGTGCGCCTGTGAGCCGGTCGAATCTGAGCAGGTCGAATGTGAGCCGGGGGAATCTGA
>JBBRDX010000239.1:0-3161 GCA_038203515.1 Actinomycetales bacterium
GTGATGAGATCGACCTCGACCCCGCGCACCGCCAACTCCATCGCGGTCGCCAGCAGGGACACGTTCATGCCACCGGCGTCGCCGCTGCCCGCGGGTGCCGCGGGAGACGTATGCATGGATACGAGCGCGACTCGGTGCAGCCTGTCGGTCATAAGGCCACTGTAGGGGCGCCGACCGGGCGCCGGCTGGGCGACCGAACAGATCGTCGGAATGGGTCGGGCGACCGAGCGGGAAGGTGTAGAAACGAATCATGCCCGCCACGACCACAGCGCTCCAGCGCGCGATGTCGCGCGTGGTCCGCATCGGGTCGGTCCTGCCGGGTCTGCGGCTCGTAATGCTGAGCCCCATTATCGCGCGGCCGGGATATTGGTTCGCGACCCTGTCGGGGCTGGTCTGGGGTGGCATCGTGAGTCGAGGACGTCTCGCGCCTGCGGGCGGAGTGATCGTCGCTCGAGGCTGTCCCCGCTGGGCGTTCGGTCGCGGCGGCACGACGATCGGCGCGGTCTACCTCACGCGCGACAAAGACTCGCTACCGGTCTTGCAGCACGAGGCGGTGCATCGGGCCCAGTGGAAGCGCTACGGCCTCGCTTTCATCCCCCTGTATATCGCCGCGGGACCCGTCGCCGAACTCAACAGGTTCGAAATAGAAGCAGGACTAGAGAAGGGGGGCTACCGATGAGCGGAGCCAGCGCAGAACTGAGTGGCAGGGTCATCGTGATCACGGGAGCGAGTTCGGGGCTCGGTCGCGCCGCGGCGGTTGCACTCTCGACCAGGGGGGCGACGGTCGCCGTCGTGGGTCGTAATGCCGAACGCACGCGAGCCGTCGCCGACCAGGTGGGAGGCTTCCCGTTCATCGCGGACTTCGACAGTCTCACCGAGGTGCATACCCTCGCCGAAGAACTGCTGGCGAGCTACCCGCGCATCGACGTGCTCGCGAACAACGCCGGCGGCCTCGTGAATACTCGCGGGCTCACGCGTGACGGTCATGAGCGCACGTTCCAGCACAACCACCTCGCGCCATTCCTGCTCACGAACCTGCTGCTCGACCGCGTCACCGAGAGCGCCGGCCGGGTGATCTCCACCGCCAGTGGCGCCAACATGTTCTCGCGACTCGACCTCGACGATCTCGACTGGAAACGTCGGGCCTATGCCGGTGGATGGCTGCCCTACGGCACGAGCAAGCTCGAGACGATCATGTTCATCCGCGAGCTCGCACGGCGCACGGCTGGCACGGGAGTCGACGCGTTCTCGTTCCACCCCGGCTTCGTGGCGACCGGGTTCGGTGCGGATTCCGCCCTGGTGCGGTTCGGGCAGTTCGTCAGTCGCGGATCTCTCGGAATCAGCCCGGAACAGGGAGCCGCGCCCCTCATCCATCTCGCCGCCGAGCGGGATATCCCCTCGCCGAGCGGAACCTACTTCGACGGCCTCAAGCCGGACGGCCGGGAACGAGGGGATGCCTCCGACGAGGAGCTGTGCCGGAAGCTCTGGGAGAGGAGTGCCGAGATGGTGGCGCTGCCACGCTGAGCAAGGGATGGGCCGCCGAGCGGAGATGATCGATCTCTAGCAGTATTCGTAGCGGTAGGCAGACTGTCCCCTGGCCACAACATCGCGGTCGCTCACGACAGCCGCGATGCTCGAACGCTTCACTGCCGTCGACGTATCGAGGATGAATTCACCCGGCCAGTCCGGATCGGTCAGGTTGGTACCGTTCGCGCGCTTCATGAGAAGAGAACTGTGGCCCGAGGTCCAGAACGCCGCTTCATCCGGCTGGGTTTGGAACGCGTTGACGTAACAGATGGTGTACTCGGCGGTGACCGCGAGTGCCACCGCTGCGACGGTGAGAAGTGCTGAACGAGCCCTCATGACGCGTCACCTACCACTGCGGAGGATGCCGTCGCTGCCAGTGGAGGCGACGTTCGAGCTGCGCACCGATGGCCAGCAGCACGTGCTCGCCGCCCGGACGCCCCACCAACTGCACCCCCATCGGCAGTCCGTCGACCGTTTCGGCGACCGGCAGGGTGATAGCTGGAAGCCCGCTCACATTCGCGAAGGACGTGAACGGCGTGTACTGCACCTGCTGCGCGAAGTTGTGCTCGGCATCCTCGGCGTCATACCAGCCGACCGGGCGGGGCGTCAGGGCCAGGGCCGGTGTGACCACGGCGTCGAACCTGCGGAACTGG
This sequence comes from Actinomycetales bacterium, assembly GCA_038203515.1. Classification (GTDB taxonomy): domain Bacteria; phylum Actinomycetota; class Actinomycetes; order Actinomycetales; family Microbacteriaceae; genus Lacisediminihabitans. The sequence continues at coordinate 2,181 of JBBRDX010000239.1, forward strand.
CGGATGACTGAGCGCTCGAATTCCGCGAGCGCACCGAGCGAGCTCGCCAGTGCGCGCGCCGTCACCTGCCGCCCGTGCAACACGAGCCACTTGGTGAGCGGCTCGAGCAGGTCGAGTTGCTCACCCTCCGCGGGGATGCCCGCCGCACCGGCCTGCCAGATGGTGCGGAAGTTCGGGGCGTAGGAGTCGTCCGGCTCGAGGGCGAACTCCTCGATGCCGTGACCGACCGCGTCGAGCTCCGACAGCGCGAGGACCAGGGCGGCGGATGCTTCGGGCGCGATCTCGATGTCGTACGCATCATCCCACGGCGAGGTCGTCATGACGCCGAGCTGGAACCGGCCCTCCCCGCGCACCGCGGCGTTGAGCAGGGCTCCGCCGTCCCAGCGCGGCGCACGCACGGTGAAGGGGTACTCGCCGCCGTCGACCAGGGCATCGAGCAGCATCGCGGCATCCGCCACCGTGCGAGCAAGCGGGCCAGGCACCACGAGGCCGCCGAGGGAGCCGAGTCCGGTGCCGCTCGGCACGAGGCCCCGCGAGGGTTTGAGACCGACCAGGCCGCAGGCGGCGGCGGGGATGCGAACCGAGCCACCGCCGTCAGAGCCCGGGGCGAAGGGCAGAAGCCCGGCCGCGACGGCGACCGCCGCTCCCCCGCTGGATCCACCCGCCCCGAGAGCTGTGTTCCACGGCGTGCGCGCGGGCGGGGCGACGAGGCTCTCGGTGTAGGAGGGGAGCCCGAACTCCGGGGCGCTCGTCTTGCCGAGACTCACCGCGCCCGCGGCATCCAGCACCTCGACGAGAGCGTCCGATCGGTCGGGTATGAAGCCGTGCATGAGTCTCGAACCGTACCCGGTGCGCACACCGGCGCGGTTCACGAGATCCTTGTCTCCGAGGGGTAAGCCCCACAGCGGAGCGCTTTTCGGCACTTTTTCGGCCAGGGACCCTGCTCGCGTGAGGGCCGCTTCCGCGGTTACTGTCACAAAT
>JBBRDX010000240.1:0-3102 GCA_038203515.1 Actinomycetales bacterium
CCCCGAGCCGTCCTCCATCGCTGGGGCATGTTCAGTACCGAAGTCGCACCGCTGGTCGTGCCGATCTACCTGCTGATTCGAGAGGCCGCTGCCGCCGATCCCGACATGGCTACCCTGCTCGCCGACAGCCAGCACGAGCGACGTAATCGAATGCGCCACAACGCGGGCACCCTGGCAGACCGCGGTCACCTGCGGGAGGGCATCACGCTCGAAGGTGCCACCGACATACTCTGGACCTACAGTTCGCCCGAACTATACGAACTCCTCGTGATGAACTGCGGATGGGACGCGGCCCGTTACGGCCGTTTCCTCGGAGACGCGCTGGCTGCAGCCCTTCTCGACGTTTCGGAGCCGAGGAACAACCAAGTCCCAGGAAAACGCGAGCTGTGAAATTCGAAAAGCCCTGAATCGAGGCTTCAGGGCTTTCGGTGAATGCCGCGGCTTACACGAGAACGATATCTCGACTCATCTCCCTGGAGTGGTTCGGCGTTTCCAGGACCGGTCCGGCGGCTGAAGTCCCGGAGCGCGAACATCGTCAACTGGCGCGGCAGAGAGCACCGGCACCATCTCGGCGTCCTCGGACAAGAGCGTCGAACCGGTGGTGGTGAGGTGGTCGAAGCGTTGCAGGAGCAGCCCTTCGCGCAGCGCCCACGGGCAGATCTGGATCGAGTCGATGCCGAGCCCGCTCATCGCCTCCTCGGCGACCAGCGCCGCGGCGAGAAGTTGTTCGGCACGAACGACGGAGACACCGGGCAGTTGCACCCGGGCCGAAATCTTCATGCGGCCTAACCTGGTTGCCAGTCGCGACAGATCAACCAGTTTCAATTCGCGCGCAGCATAAGGCCCGGCCGACTGCTGGGCCGCCCCGTTGATTCTGGCCAGGGAGCGAAATGATTTCGAGGTTGCCGCGACGATCGTGGGGACCGCGAATTGGGAGATCGACTCGAGCGGACCGGCGAGGGTTGCGCGAATATGTTCGCGGGTGGCCTCGACGGCGTTGCGCTCGGGCGGATCCCCATGCAGCCGGTCCCGGGTTAGTCGACCGGCACCCAACGGCACCGATACGGCGAAATCGGGCTGTTCATTTGCTCCGATCGCCAGTTCGAATGAACCACCGCCGATATCAAGGTTGAGGATGTTGCCGGCGCCCCAGCCATACCAACGACGAACGGCGAAGAAAGTACCCGCAGCTTCCTCCGGTCCGCTCAATTCGGCGAGACGGATGCTGGTCTCACGGAAGACCCGTTCGAGAACGGCGGGCCCGTTGGATGACTCGCGGATGGCGGATGTTGCGAATGCGAGCAGATCTTCGGCCTGGTGTTCTGCCGCGAAAAGGGTGGCCCCTGCGACGAAATCAATCAATTCACGCTGCCCGGCTTCGGAGATCGCTCCGGTCTCATCCATAAATCTGAGGAGCTGCAGCGGCAGCTTATGGGAGGCGAATGGGATCGGACTTGCGCCAGCATGGGCGTCGACCAGGAGAAGGTGCACGGTATTCGAACCGATGTCTAAAACGCCTAGCCGCATGAGAGCGAACTTATCTCCTCGCGAGCTGTTCGGCGGTCAGCCCATTCGCCCGCTGCTCCACTCCGATAATCGATCCGGGCTCATCCGTCAGTGATTCACGCCCTTGAGGACCGCGATACTCACCGGGGTGGGGGTGGCGAAGAGACAGAGCGCCGACTCGCCGCGACCGGTTACTGCCGAATACCAGAGGCTTGCCAGCCCTGAGAAGGACCGAAGGGATTCGCCTTCTGTGCGTTCTCCGCCATGATCGCGGCGATACGATCGGGAACAGTGTCATCCTGCAGCGATGTCGTATCGCCGAGTGGGCGCCCGCTGGCGATGTCGACGAGCAAGCGGCGCATGATCTTGCCCGAGCGGGTCTTCGGCAGCTCGGGCACTATCAGGATGTCGCGCGGCCTGGCTATCGGGCCGATGACGCGAGCCACGTGTGTTCGCAGCTCCTCTGCAAACTCCCGTCCTGCGATCAGGTGGGCCTCACTCGCGGGGATCACGAAGGCCGCGATCGCCTGTCCGGTTATCGAGTCGGTGACTCCTACCGCTGCCGCTTCGCCAACCGCAGGATGCTCCAGCAGCGCGGACTCGATCTCGATCGTCGACAACCGGTGGCCCGACACATTGATCAGGTCGTCGACCCGGCCGAGCAGCCAGATATCGCCGTCGTCGTCGTACTTGGCGCCGTCGCCGGAGAAGTAGAAACCCCGGTGCGCGAACCGCGCCCAATACGAGTCCCGGTAGCGCTCGGGGTTGCCCCAGACCGTGCGCGCCATTCCCGGATAGGTGCCGTCGATGACCAGATAGCCGCCGGATCCGCGCGGCACCTCGACACCATCGTCGTCGACCACGAGGGTGCGCATCCCGGGCAGCGCGCGGAGTGCGGATCCGGGCTTGAGGGTCGAGACTCCCGGCAGTGGTGCCATCACCGCCGCACCGGTTTCCGATTGCCACCAGGTGTCGACGATGGGCGCGCGCGAGCCGCCGATATTCTCGTGGAACCACACCCAGGCCTGCGGGTTGATGGCTTCGCCGACCGAGCCGAGCAGACGGATGCTGGACAGCTCGTACTCCGACGGCACGCCGTTCGGAAACCAGGTCATGAAGGTCCGAACCAGGGTCGGAGCGGTGTAATACGTGGTCACGCCATAGCGCTGAATGATCTCGAAGTGCCTCGCCCGGTGAGGCGTGTTGGGGGTGCCCTCATAGAGCACCGAGGTCACGCCGTTCGAGAGCGGACCATACAGCACGTAGGTGTGCGCGGTCACCCAGGCGAGGTCGGCCGTGCACCAGTACACGTCAGTATCCTTCGCGTCGAAGACGGCCCAGTGCGTCCACGAGGCGTGTGTGAGGTAGCCGCCGCTCGTGTGCACGAGCCCCTTGGGCGTGCCCGTGGTGCCCGAGGTGTACATGATGAACAGCGGCGTTTCGGCATCGAAGTATTCCGGATTGTGAACGTCCGCGGCGGCATCGACCGTGTCGTGCCACCAGACGTCTCGGCCGGGTGTCCACGGGATGTCGGGGGTTTCGTTTCCGGTACGACGAACGACGAGAACGTGCTCGATGCTGTCACTACCGACCACC
>JBBRDX010000241.1:0-3100 GCA_038203515.1 Actinomycetales bacterium
CTCACCAAGGCGGGACTGCGAGTGCGGATGCTGCCGGAGCTGATCGACGTCGACACTATCGACGACGCCCGCCACGTGGCCGACCTCGCCCCACACACCGAGTTCGCCCGCATGCTGGCCGCGTTCAGGACCAGCTCTGCCGAGACGACCTCCCTCGAGACGGGAACGAGCCGATGAGCGACGCGGCCTTCGCGACCTTCGGGTCGGGCGGTGCCGAACCCTACGCCCGTGCCCTGCGCCGCGACGACCAGATGCTGTACCTGCGCGATGTCGACTCCGATTCCCTCACCCCCTCGCGGGCCATGGACGTCTCGCGCTGGAATGACGCGGCGGATGCTGCAGACCTCGGCCTCCTTGACGGCATCAACGGTGCCGTGCTGGACATCGGTTGCGGACCGGGGCGCATGGTGCGTGCGGCCATGCACCGGGGGCTCACCGCGCTTGGCATCGACGTGTCGGAGACCGCGGTGGAAATCGCCCGCGAATCCGGTTTGATGGTGCTCAACCGCTCGGTGTTCGAGCGGCTTCCCCGTGAGGGGATGTGGGGTGCTGCGCTCCTGGTCGACGGCAACATCGGTATCGGTGGAGACCCATCCACTCTGCTCGAACGCTGTGCCCAGCTGATCGCCGCTACCGGTGTCATCGTCGTTGAAGTGCACTCGGAACCGTCACGCGACCACATGTACGACGGCACCATTGTCGACATCAGCGGGCATCAGAGCGACGCGTTCCCCTGGGCGGAGATCGGCGAGACCGCCCTGGTTCGTCGCGCCCAACACATCGGGCTGCGGCTCGATCAGTCCTGGGAGACCGACGGTCGGTTCTTCTGTCGTCTCGCCAACGCGGTGTAGCTGACCACGGTGAGACCCGTCAACACGACGATGACCACCCAGAGCGTCACGAGCGCCGGTCCGTAGTCGAGCGGCAAGACCGTCGGGTTGTTCGTGCCGATGGACCTCTTGTAAGCGGCTGGTAGCACGATGATCGCGAAGACCGAGCAGACCACCAGGCCGGCCTGCACGATGGCGAGCACGGCGATCGGTATCGCCCGCCCTGCCCTGCGCAGCAGGAATGCCACGCCAAAGGTCACGAGCGCGATGATGCCGTCGTGCACTATCAGCGCCAGCACGAACCACAGCGCGAGACCGGCGATCTTGATCGGCTTCACCGTGTCGACGAGAACGTAGGCGCCGAGCAGCAGCATCAGCACGCCGAGCACCACGAGCGCGGCGCGCCAGGTCTTCACGGGATCGACACGCATCAGATCACCTCCAGTTTCGATAGCCACTTGGTCTGCAGCACCCCGGGGCGCCCGGGCGCGATCATTCTCGCCGGGAAGCCGTGGTCGATGTCAAGCGGCTTGCCGTTGAGCTCGAGGGCCACCAGCGTCAGGTCGTCCTGCGCGTATTCGTGTCCCATCTCGGTCACCCGGTAGCCGCCCCTCACCTCCAGGCTGGTGAGGCGCAGGTCTTCATCGGGATGCGCTCCGACGGCGTTCAACAGGTCCCGCAGGCGCACGCCGCGCCACGTCGCCATCTGGCTCCAGCCTTCGACACAGGCGATCGGCAGGTCGACGCTGTGGAGCGTCATCGACTCAAGATTGGCCCGAGTGTAAGTCGTGACGACCGGGCCGCGACTCACCGTGAGCGCCCAGTCGGCGCCGGTCAGGGCATCCGTCACCTGTGCCGCGCGGGCAGTGCGGTTGACCGGCAGGCCATTCGGCCCGAGGAAGTTCTTGCGCGAGCCGAAGACGTTGATTCCGTCGAGCACCCGGAATGACTGGCCCGCCGTGAGCGCGACGACCGCCGCTGTCGCCACGCCGACCGCGGCGACGAAGCCGCGACGCGACACCCTGGCCTGCTTCGGGCTGTCGGTGCGGGGAGGTGCGCTGTCGATCCAGGCGAAGACCCGGCCGGTAAGACCGTCCACGCGACGAGAGACCCGGCCGACCGGCTCGGGAGTCGTCTCGGCGAGTTCGGCAGCGACATCCGCGGGAGTGAGAGGCAGGTCTTCGTCATCGAGCAGAAGGTGGCCATCGGCATCGAAGCTGCGGGAGCGTGTCCAGTAGCGCGAGATGACCGGGAGTTTCACCGCGATGTGGATGGCGAGCGAGCCGATGATCACGAAGGAGAGCGCCCAGTGGGTCTGCTTGAAGGGGAAGGGGAAGGGATACCACTGGTAGGTGTTGAGCAGTCCGGTGGTGATCTGCACCAGCGATGCCGCCACGAAGATGGCAATCGACGCACGCTCGAGAAGTCCGACGAAGTTCTTGATCGGCGGCGTCTGGAACAGTCCGGGGTAGACCACGTACAGCTTGCCGAGGATGAGCGGGAAGCAGGCGATGCCGGCGGTGATATGGATGCCCTGGCTCAGCTGATAGAGCGTCTGCGGTCGGGTGGGAAACACCATCCAGGGCTGTGGTTCCTGCAGGAAGTGACTGTAGAGCCCGGTGCCAAAGCAGACGAGGAAGGCGATGCCGAGCAGTCGCCCGAGCACGACGGCCATCCGCGGGTGCCGCGACGGAGTCGAGAGCACCCGTCGCGTTTCGAGCAGCAGGCGGCGCATGAACTAAGTTGAGCATCCGGATGCCCTACACCGCACCGACCAAACCTTACGGTTCTGAAACGTAACCGGCCAGTCCCACTCCTGGGCACGGTGGTGATTGTTCCTCTGCGGCACTTCTGAGCCTGTTCGAGCCGGTACAGACCTGTCGCGAGGGAACACACGTGGCGGAAAGGAGACATGCGCACTTCGGCACTATTCCGGCAGTATGAGAAGCGATGACAATCGCAGCGCCTCCCCGTTCTCCCGTCACTCCGACCGTGCTGGCCAGCGTGGCCACCGCGGTGATGGCGGGCCTCACGGCCTATTCGGTGACAGCCCTCGGATATTTCGACCGGGTGCATCCCGTCGCCCTCCTCACCTGCACGGTGGGGTTATGGCTGCTGTTCGCCCTGGCGATCCTCGCGCTGCGTCGGGTGCCGACGAGGCCGGCGATCGCAATCGTCCTCATCGGCTCGGCGCTGATCGGGGGCGCGGCGATGGCCGGCCCACCGAACACCAGCACCGACTCGGCGAGATATGCCTGGGATGGCATAGT
>JBBRDX010000242.1:0-3069 GCA_038203515.1 Actinomycetales bacterium
CTGGATCGCGGCCTTTCTCGGTTGAGACCGCCCGGAGGGCACGCATCATCGTCGCGTTCGCGAGCTCGTGGATACCGCGTGCGGCCTCGGAAGTCGAGATCCTGAGTGGCTCGGCGACCCGCCGGAGCGCCTGCTCGGCCAACTCTCGCGAGATAGAGAGGTTGCCCGAGGCAAGCGGGCCGCTCGGTATGTACCCAAGGAAGACGTTCGCGTCGGTTACGGTCGGCTCGAGGCCACCGAGCCCATAACAGGCCGGGCCGGGCACTGCGCCGGCGCTGCGAGGGCCGATATGGAAGCCCCCTGCGGGATCGACCCAGGCGATGCTGCCGCCACCGGCGCCGACCTCGGCGATATCGATCGTCGGAATCCGGATCAGTTCGCCGCTCCCACGCAGAAGGCGGCTGCCGGTCGAAATCTCCGCGCCAACCTCATACTCCTGGCTGCGCGAGACTCGCCCCTCCTCGATGAGGGAGGCCTTTGCAGTCGTGCCGCCCATGTCGAAGGTAATCACGTTCTCGTATCCCAGCGCCTGCGCAAGCGCGGTGGCCCCAATGACCCCTGCCGCGGGGCCGGACTCAAGCGCATAGACGGGTCTTGCAGCGGCGTCATTTGCGGTCATGATGCCGCCGGATGACTGCATGATCATCAGCGGCCCATTCGCACCCAACTGCTCAAGCCCCTGTCGAATATCGCCCAGGTAGCTAGCCATCAGCGGACGGATGTATGCGTTGACCACCGTGGTCGCCGTCCGCTCGTACTCTTGCTGCTCGCGGAGGATCTCGCAGGAGAGCGACACCGGCGTACCAGGTAGCTCCTCCCGGAGGATCTCGCCAAGCCGCCGCTCATGCTGGGGGTACAGGTGCGCGTGCAGGAGGCAGACCGCGACGGCTTCCACCTGTGCAGTCCGCAGCCTGCGCACCAGGGCGCGCGCTTCATGCTCGTCCAGCTGCTTCAAGACCGTGCCGTCGGCCATCACACGCTCGGCGATCTCGAACCGAAGGTGACGGTCGACCAGCGAACGCGGCTTGTTCCAGAAGTAGTCGTAGAGGTGCGGCATGCGCATCCGGCGCAGTTCGAGAACGTCGCGAAAGCCCTCGGTCGTGATCAGCGCCGTGCGCGCACCGCGCCGCTCGATAACGGCGTTCGTCGCCACCGTCGTCCCGTGTACGACCTCGCCCAGAAGAGCCGCCGAACCTTCCGAGGAACTGACCTGAACCAGGTGACTGACTGCATCGACGACCGCACGGTCATACTTGGGCGGGGTCGAGAGGATCTTCGTCACCGAGACCTGGCCGCCTTCATCTACGAGGATGACATCGGTGAAGGTACCACCGACGTCAGCGCCTACTCGGAGCGACCCCGGTCTCATTGGACCGGCCTCGCCCACAGGGGCATGCCGAGAGTCGCGATCCCCTCAACAAGCCGAGTCGCACGATACTGCTCGCCACCGATCGAGATCACGATCATCTTCCCTGACTCTGCTTACTAACCAGCTTGGTGGGGGCAACGGTATCGCCATCTATGCCCACACATCGTTCGGGACGGGCCGACGATGCTGGCAGCCTGCCGTAGAGGATCAAGCCCCCAGATTGCCGATACCGGGTCCGCACCTGCCGCGGCGAGTGCGGCTGCTCTCTATGTTGAGCCGACCCTTCCATGAGACGGCACCAGTCACGAGTCGCTTCGTAGCCAGAACTCCGGCAGGAGATCTCGCGGAGACTGGAACATATCCTTGACACGGGTGTTGCGGACGTCGCCGTAGCTCGCTCCCTGGACCGCCAAGCGCCAGTGAGCCGTGTTCGCCGCTGCCACCGCCGCCTGGTCACGGCTTGCTATTGCATCGAAGAGCGCGCGGTGCACCCCAACGCGCCACGCACGGCGTTCGGTCGAACGCATGCCGCGCCCGACGACAGAGGTGATCATCATCATCTGCTGCAATGGCTCCAGGAGAACGTCGAGCGCAGGCAAGTTCGCCGCACGCAAGAGCTCACTGTGGAACACGACGTGAGCGCGCACGATAGCAGCGTAGTCGCGCGCCGCAACAGCCGAACCGAACCGGTCGAGTGCCGCCGAGACACGTTGCAGATGCTCAGGTGTGTGCCGCTCGGCCGCGATCACCGCCAATTGCCCCTCAAGGGTTGCACGCGCCTCGAAGACATCCCCCAGCGTCAGATCGGATCGAATCAGCAGCAGCGCCGCCGCCGCGGCATAACCGTCATGGGAGGGAGGGCGGACGACCGTTCGCACCCCCCGGCGGATCTCGACGAGCCCCCGCGCCTCCAGGAGACGGAGCGCATCCCGCACGACCGTGCGGCTGACGCCAAGCCCCTCGGCAAGTTCGGACTCCGAGGGGATCTCGGACCCCATCGGACGCCTGCCGTCAAGGATTTGCTGCTCCAGCACTTCCACCACCTGCCCGCGCAGACTCTCCCGCTTCAGTCGCGGGAGATTGAGCGCTCGCTGTCCTGGATCGGATTGGGTGAGGCCGTCACTGTCAGAATTCACGTCCACTTCGCAGGAATCGCCCTCCAGTTGTTGGTGCATGCCTGTCTACGGGGAACGCGACGTGTGGTAGGATATGGGTTGTATGATAACACCTTTCATACTTGTGTCAAGCCTGAGTACCTGTGTACGATTGAGGGGACGACTGGGAGGATTCCAACGCCTCCACCGTCGTGCCGCCCGATTGTATGGCGAGGCTCGGTTGGTGGGGATGTAGGGTGATCGAGACGGAAGAAGTAGCTTGATGGACCTCATCGTGCGCGGTGGCCGCCTCGTGGACGGGACTGGACGCCCAGCAGTTCCGAGCGACGTCGGCGTTGCCGGTGATCGCATCGTCGCGATCGGCGATCTAAGTGGGTGTGTCGCTCCCCGGGAGTTGGATGCGCACGGGTGCATTGTCGCGCCCGGTTTCATCGACATTCACACCCACTCCGACATCTCCATCAACTACGATTCCGGGCAGGCGAGCGCGATTGCGATGGGCGTCACGTCGCAAGTGACGGGCAACTGCGCCCTCTGCATCGCCTTCGCCACGCCCGCCGAGGTCTTCGCCTTCGAGAAGCGCCG
>JBBRDX010000243.1:0-2950 GCA_038203515.1 Actinomycetales bacterium
GGTGAGAAAGCGAATACCAGTGGTTGAGTAGAGCGGTGCCGCCGCGGCCGCGGCCTCTGCCGCGGCACGCTCTTTGCGGCTCAGCGACGAATCGAGTGCGGGACCAGCTCCGAGCACCGCCGCATCCGCTGTCCACGGTCCTATGTACCCCTTCACCAGCCCGGGATGACGCGCGAAGTCGCCGTCGTTCGCCGCTTCGACATCTGCCGGGGCAAAAGCCGCCTCCGCGCGTTTCAGATCCACTTCACGGTCGCCGGGAAGTCCGACAACCACGAGCTCACGGGTTCCGTCTGGGTGCACGAGAGCGAGCACAATGTTTTTCAGGGTGTCGGCGGCAGTCCAGGGGAGGCCGTCGGCGCGCGGGTGGGCCGAGTTCGCGACATCCACCAGGCTCTGGATAGTCGGGGTGTTCGGCGTGGCGTGCACTTCGGCAGCGGCAAGCTCCTCGACGGGGCGCGGTTCGGGCGGGAGTGTTGTGAAGGCTTCGACGTTTGCCGCGTAACCGCCGGCCGAACGCACGAAAGTGTCTTCGCCGACAAGAGTCGGGTGGAGGAACTCTTCGCTGCGGGCGCCGCCCATAAGGCCGCTGTCGGCCTTGACGATCACGTAATCGAGGCCGAGGCGGGCGAAGATGCGTTCGTACGCGTCGCGCTGGTTCTGGTACGACTGGTCGAGTCCTTCGTCGGTGTAGTCGAACGAATAGGCGTCTTTCATGGTGAACTCGCGGCCGCGCAGCAGACCGGCGCGGGGGCGCGCCTCATCGCGATACTTGTCCTGGATCTGGTAGATGGACAGCGGGAGGTCTTTGTATGACGAACAGAGGTCCTTCACCAGCAGGGTGAAGACCTCTTCGTGCGTCGGGGCGAGCAGGTAATCGGCGCCCTTGCGGTCTTTGAGCCGGAAGATCCCGTCACCGTACTTGTCCCACCGACCGGTGACCTCGTAGGCCTCGCGCGGGAGCAGGCCCGGGAAGTGCACCTCCTGGGCGCCGATGCCGTCCATCTCTTCGCGGATGATCGTCTCGATGCGACGTTTGACCCGAAGTCCGAGCGGCAGCCACGCGAAGATTCCCGGGCCCTGGCGGCGGATATAGCCAGCGCGGACGAGGAGCCGGTGACTGGTCACCTCGGCATCGGACGGATCTTCGCGGAGGGTTCGGACAAAGAGCTGCGAAAGTCGTGTGGGCACTTGGATACTGTAGCCGCCGAGCCTGCCCGACAAATTCTGTGATGGCAGCAACCCGAACAGCCGTCCATTCCGAACGACGAGTGTGGAGGTGGACCCCAACCCGAATCGGGTCCACCTCGACGATCACGCCGACCCGCGACAGCGGGAGGCTCAGACGGTGACGACCTCGGGCGATCCCACGGATCCGGCCGGCATCTCGGCCGCAAGACGGTTGGCCTCCTCGATGAGGGTTGCGACGATCTCCGACTCCGGCACCGTCTTGATGACCTCACCCCTGACAAAGATCTGGCCGCGACCGTTGCCGCTCGCGACACCGAGGTCGGCCTCACGGGCCTCCCCCGGACCGTTGACGACGCAGCCCATCACGGCGACACGCAGGGGCACGGTCATCTTCTCGAGTCCCGCGGTCACGTCGTTGGCGAGCTGGTAGACATCCACCTGGGCGCGCCCGCAGCTCGGGCAGGAGACGATCTCGAGCTTGCGTTCGCGCAGGTTGAGCGACTGCAGGATCTGCAGGCCCACCTTGATCTCCGTGACGGGAGGGGCGGAGAGCGAGACCCGGATGGTGTCGCCGATGCCCTCGCCGAGCAGGATTCCGAAAGCGGTCGCCGACTTGATGGTGCCCTGGAATTCGGGCCCGGCCTCGGTGACTCCGAGGTGGAGCGGCCAGTCGCCGCGCTCGGCGAGCAACCGGTAGGCCTTGACCATGATGACGGGGTCGTTGTGCTTCACCGAGATCTTGAAGTCGTGGAAGTCATGCTCCTCGAAGAGGCTCGCCTCCCAGACGGCGCTCTCGACGAGTGCCTCCGGAGTGGCCTTGCCGTACTTCTGCAGGATGCTCGGCTCGAGGGATCCCGCGTTCACCCCGATGCGGATCGAGACGCCCGCGGCCTTGGCGGCCGCAGCGATCTTGCCGACCTGGTCATCGAATTTGCGGATGTTCCCGGGATTCACCCGAACCGCACCAACACCCGCGTCGATGGCCGTGAAGACGTACCGGGGCTGGAAGTGGATGTCGGCGATCACCGGGATCTGGCTCTTGCTTGCAATGATGTGCAGCACGTCCGCGTCGTCCTGGTGTGGCACGGCCACGCGCACGAGGTCGCACCCGGTGGCCGTGAGCTCGGCGATCTGCTGCAGGGTAGCGTCGATGTTCGTGGTCTGCGTGGTAGTCATCGACTGCACACTCACCTGCGCGTCACCGCCGACCTTCACCTTGCCCACGGAGATCTGGCGGGTCTTGCGACGCGGGGCTAATACGGGAGGGGCGAGGGGCATTCCCAAGTTGATTGCTGGCACTCCGCAATCCTAAGCGCGCGGCCCGACACCCGACTGAAAGCCGGCAGTGGTTTGCTGCCGTCAGCTCCTAGCCGAAAGCTACGGGCTTGAAGATGTCTGCCACGATCAACAACGCACTCATCGCCCCGAGGAGGATGACGACCGCGAAAGTGAGCGGAACGAGCTTCGCGATATCTACCGGGCCCGGATCCTTACGCTTGAAGAGCTTCGCGAAGAAGCGACGGACACCCTCCCAGAGCGCGCCAGCAACGTGGCCACCGTCGAGCGGCAGCAGCGGGATGAGGTTGAAAGCGAAGAGCGCGATGTTGAGCGAGGCGAGGATGCCGAGCAGATAGGAGAACCGTTCCGCGAACGGGATCCGGGTGGTCGAGGCGATCTCCCCCGCGATCCGACCGGCGCCAACAACGCTCATCGGACCGTTCGCATCGCGCTTCTCCGTGCCGGCCAGCGCCTGGACGACACC
>JBBRDX010000244.1:0-2873 GCA_038203515.1 Actinomycetales bacterium
AGATCTGGCTGCGTGGGATGGTGCTGAGCGCCTCGCGAAGATTGCCCGCGTTCTTGAACGTCACCGTGCCGGCGAAGGAGAGATACCACCCGTTGTCGGCGCAGAGCCTGGCCATCTCGGCGTCCCCGGAGAAGCAGTGGAACACGGTCTTCGCCGGCGCTCCGTTGCGTCGCAGGGTCTCGATCACCTCGGCGTGGGCGTCCCGGTCGTGGATCTGCATCGCGAGCTCGTGCTTCTTGGCGATGGCGATGTGCGCCTCGAAGGAGCGGTACTGGGCCCCCCGCCCGCTCTCGTCGGTGCGGAAGAAGTCGAGTCCGGTCTCCCCGACGGCTCGCACCCGCGGCCGGCCGGCGAGTTCGTCAATCTCGGCAATGGCGGCATCGAGTTCTCCGGCGGCCTCGTAGCGGGGAGCCTCGTTCGGGTGGATGGCCACGGCCGCGAGCATCCGCGGTTCGCGTGCCGCCATCTCGGCCGACCAGCGAGAGGTCTCGAGGTCTCCGCCCACCTGCACGACGCCGCGAACGCCGACGCTCGACGCCCGGTCGAGCTGCGCGCGGTAATCGAGGAGCTCGTCACCGTCGCCGATCTCGAGATGGGTGTGATTGTCATAGACCCCCACCGTGAGCGGCGATGGCAACGGCGGATAGCTCAGGTCGCGGGTTGCGCGCTGCTCCGACGAGCTGTCCCGATACCGGATCGGGCCTTGGGATTCTTCCAGCGCGGGCATCCCCAGATTCTACCGGGCGTGCCGTCCCGTAACTGGCGCGCCCGGCGCGACCGCTCACACCGTATCGGCGGGCCGCACCTCGAGGACGATCTTGCCGAGCCCGTGCCTCGCCCCGAGGCGTTCGTAGGCTGCCCGCACCCGATCGAGCGGATAGGTCGCGTACACCGGGATCCTCAGCTCGCCGTTCGCGACCAGCCGCGCCAGCTCAGTGAGCACCTCCCGCGGCTCGACCGTCGACATCCCCTGGGCCTTCACCCGGAACTTGGCTTTAGCCGCGTCGTCGATGATGGTGTTGATTCGGTCTTTCGGCACACCGAGACCGACCGCGACCTGCACGTTGCCGTCGCCGTGCGCGTCGATGAAGGCGTCCACGCCGTCCGGTACGATTTTGCGGATGCGGTCGGCCAGGCCCGTGCCGTAGGCCACCGGGATGGCACCGAGGCTCCGCAGGAAGGCGTGATTCTCCTCGCTCGCGGTCGCCACCACGGCGGCCCCCGCGAGCACGGCGAGCTGCGTCGCAATGATGCCGACCCCTCCCGCTGCGCCGGCGACCACCACGGTGTCTCCGGGCCGCACGTCGACCGCGATGATGCAGGCGCGCGCGGTGGTGCCTGCGACGAACAGGCTCGCGGCCGCGTTCCAGCCGACCCCGTGGGGCTTCGGGATGACCCGGCTCGCATCGATCGTCACGAAGTCCGCCTGCGCGTTCCGGGCGTCCGAGAAGCCGATGACCTCGTCGCCCACGCGCGGGAAGTCGACACCCTCGCCGGCCAGGGTGACCACACCGGCGAAATCGCTGCCCTGCCCTTCCGGGAAATGCGCGGGGAAGGCGTCGTGCATCCGCCCCTCCCGGATCTGAATTTCCCCCGGGTTGATGGCGGCGCTCACCACCGAGACCTGCACTTCGCGCCGGCCGGGCGCCCGGGCATCCACGTCGACGACCTCGAGCACCTCACTGCCGCCGTATCTGCTGAATTTCACGGACCTTGGCATGGCGTGTCCTTACTGGTTGGTTGGGTCTCGACCGGTGTGGTCCCGTTGGGTGTCAGACTGCGGTGTCCGGTTGTTCGATGCGGGGGAAGAGGGAGGTCGGAAGCGGCGATACCGAGGGACCGCCGGCCCACTCGGACGCCGCACGCACGTCCTGGTCGGTGACCTCTCCGGTGCCACCGAGAGCCGCCCACAGCCTGGCCGCGGCATCGGGGATCACCGGGGAGAGCAACACCGCGAGGGTGCCGAGACCGCGCACGATCGTGAACAGCACGGCATCGAGGCGCTCGGCCTTGGCCGGATCTTTCGACAGCGCCCACGGCTCCTGGATGGTGATGTAGCCGTTCAGCTCGTCGACGAGAGTCCAGGTCACGGCGAGGGCCTCGTGGATGGCGAGACGCTCGATCGCGGCATCCGCCTCCGCAGTGACGCGCAGGCCGGTCGCGAAGATGGCCTGGTCGGCCCCGGTGAGCTCGACACCTGTCGGGATGACTCCCCCGCGATAGCGAGTGACCATCGCGATGACCCGCGAGGCCAGGTTGCCGAAGCCGTTGGCGAGCTCCGCCTGGTAGCGCGCAGAGAGATCCTCCCAACTGAAGGAGCCATCCTGCCCGAAGCTGATGGCACGCATGAAGTAGTACCGGAAGGCGTCGACGCCGAAAGTGTCGGTGATCTCAGAGGGGGCGATGCCGGTGAGCTTGGACTTCGACATTTTCTCGCCGCCGACGAGCAGCCAGCCGTGGCCGAAGATCCGACGCGGCACCGGGAGCCCAGCGGCCATGAGCATCGCCGGCCAAATCACGGCGTGGAAGCGGGCGATGTCTTTACCCACGAGCTGCACAGCCGGCCAGCGCCGTTCGAAGTTCTCAGTGTCGGTTCCATAGCCGATCGCGGAGATGTAGTTGAGCAGCGCGTCGAACCAGACGTAGACCACATGGCTGTGATCCCAGGGGATCTGGATGCCCCAGTCGAAGCTCGAACGGGAGATGGACAGGTCGTCGAGCCCCTGCTTTAAGAAGGAGATGATCTCGTTGCGCACGCTCTCCGGTTGGATGAAGTCGGGCTGCGACTCATAGAGGTCGAGCAGTTTCTGCTGGAAATCGCTCATGCGGAAGAAGTAGTTCTTCTCTTTGAGGATCTCCACCGGACGCCCGTG
>JBBRDX010000245.1:0-2737 GCA_038203515.1 Actinomycetales bacterium
CGTCAAGGACGGCGACACCCTGCTGCAGGACCGCGCCTTCAGCTACCCGCACCCGTACGAGACGGCTTTCGCGCGCACCGGCGGCAAGGACTTCAGCAACTATGTCGCGTTCTGGAAAGAGGTGCAGGTCGGCTAGAGCCGCCTGTCGAACAGGGACTACTCGACGGTGCGGGCCCGGTGGGCTCGCACCTTCGCCCTGTTTCCGCACCGCTGCATCGAGCACCAACGGCGGTTGTTGGAGCGCGACTCGTCGTAGAAGACCAGCTCGCAGTCATCCGCCGCGCACTCCCGGATGCGGTCGGTCGGGTTCACCGCGAAGAGTTCGACGGCCTCCCTCGCCAACACCGACAGCGCCTGGCTGGCCTTGGCGCGGGAGCGGCCAGCCTGGCGCGTCCCTCCGACCAGGGAGGGCGCGATGTCCGGGGTCGCCGCGAAGAGATTGATCACGTCGACGTCATCCGAAAGGATCGCGTCACGACGGCTGCGGGCTGTGGCAGCGCGCGCGAGTGATCCACGCAGTGCTAACGCATCGACCAGGTCGCGGTCGGTCGCCCCGTCGACCACCTCGGGGAATCGCCCGGTGAGCCACGCCGTGAGATCGGATGCCACGTTGAGGGTCTCCGAGCGTGCTTCATCCCCGCACGATCCCGTGTACATCGATCCCGTGTACGCGAAGTCGATCGCGAGTGATCCGGAATCGAACCACCAGTCGCGCCCATCGCTCATGGTCATCTCCTGGCCAGTCGGGCGGCCTTCCGTCGCATGCATGTAACCAATCTAGTCGGTTACTAGACTGGTTCACCGGACGTGAAAGTCCATGGATAGCAGGAGGAAACAGCGATGACCGACACCACGGGTACGACGAAGGATGCCGGCTGGGAGGTCGGCGTGCGGCAGACAGTGCCTGCCCGCATCGAAGTCGCCTGGGAGTTCCTGCTCGGTGACGGGCTCCCCCTGTGGCTGGGCGAGACCAGCCTTCCGCACTCGAAGGGCGAGACCTACCGCACGGTGGATGGTGTGGCCGGCGAAGTGCGGGCCTACGCCGAGAACACGAAGGTACGTCTCACCTGGCGACCGGAGGACTGGCCGCACGACACCACACTGCAGGTCTCGGTGAAGGAGGTGATCGGCGGCACGACCATCGTCATCCACCATGAACGCCTCGCGGATCGTGAGGAACGACGGATGATGCTCGGCCACTGGAAGAACGTCGTGTCCCATCTGGCGGCAGCTTTCGATCCCAACCGCTGACGCACAACCGGGCCGCCAGCACTGAAGACCCGTCAGCGCTGCCGGGCCACGGTGCGTTGCGTCCAGGCGATCGTGTGTGCCGCGTCGAATCGCCGTGAACACTTTCCGCACGCGAGAGTGCGGGTCGGTCGGCGATACCGGTAGTGCAGGTGGCCGGCCGGGCAGGCTCCCACCCAGGGTGCGAGCTCGTTGGCGATTGCTCCATCGTGCAGGCGTTTGCCGTCGTACCCGAGATCTGCCGCGATTGCCTTCCAGCGCGGCCCGTGACCGGCGTGGGTGCCGGCCATCGCATGCGCTACCTCGTGGAGCAGCACCTGGTGTATCTCGTCGTCCTCATATCTCGAGGCGAGGTAGCGCGAGACGCTGATGGTCTTCGAGATGTAGTTGCAGAGGCCCGCGCGAGTCTTCGCGGAGTCGAAGGAGAAGGTCCAGGCGGGGTCGAGGTGCAGCGCAATCAGGGCATCCGCCCAGTGGCGCACCCGCAGCAGCTCAGCCATCCGCCGCTTCCTGGTGGGTGGCGGCCTCCAGGGCGAAGCGGGCCGCGTCGATCTCGGCCGCCGGGGCCTCCGAGGCGGTTCGGATGTCGAGAGCGGCGGTGAAGGCTTCCCGCGACTCCCTATAGCGGCCGAGGTCGAAGAGCGCGCAACCCGAAGAGTAGGCGGCTGAACCCTCGAGCGATGCCCACTCTTCGAGGGCGGCAGTGGCCCGCACCGCCGTCATCTCGGCAAGAGCCCGATCGAGTTCACCCTGGTACTGGAACACCCGCGCTCGCCGCAGGCGGGCGGCCGTGAGCTGTTCGCGATCCCCGCTGAAATGCGCGAGTCGAAAGGCCTGTTCTGCCGCCACCAGTGCCTCGCCGTGCCGCCCGAGCAGTCGTAGCAGCTCGGCCTTTTCCCCGAGAGCCGTGGTGCTCCGGCCGTTTCCGATCTCTACGAGTCGCGATTCGACGGCAGCACGATCGACGCGCTCTCGCAGCGTCTCGGGGTCGTAGCCGGTAATCATCACTTCGAGATTAACCCGCGCGGGAGACATCCAGTCGCACTTCGACGAGTTTGTCGTCCCCGTCGCCGGGTGATCCGCGCCCGTCGGTGTTGTTGGTGAGCAGCCAGAGTGAGCCGGACAGGAACGGCAGCGCCGTGGTGCTGTTGCCGCCCGGCTCGATCCGGTTGAACTCGTCCCAGGTGTTCTGGCCGAACTCCGCGGCCCAGGGATGCCCATCCGCGTCCCAAGCGATCCCCTGCGGGTTGCGGTGACCGAGGGAATACACCAGGGATCCGGTGGTCGGACTGTCCGGCATCGCCGACGGTTGCGTAGAGCCCGCCGTCCGGGCCGAAGGCGATGCGACCGCCGTCATGATTTCTGGCCGTGGCGAGCCCGGTGAGGACCGGGTTGGCCTCGCCGAGCGAATCGGAACCGGATGCCCCGGTCAGCGGCATCCGCACGATGCGGTTGTCCGTGGCAGTCGTGAGTTAGGCGTAGAGCCAGC
>JBBRDX010000246.1:0-2723 GCA_038203515.1 Actinomycetales bacterium
GCTCGGCTCGCGCGCTCGCACAGTCGCCTGCGAGTGGAGATCGTGGAGCCACGTACGCATTACGAAGACGACCGCAGCTGGTGCTTCTGGCGGCCAGAGCGCCACGACCTCTCCGATCTGGTCTCGCACAGTTGGGACAGCTGGCGCTTCTCCGGCGCCACGGGCCCGGCTATGAGCCACCGGGTGGCTGGCCTTCGGTATCAGTACGTGCGCGGGATCGACTTCTACCAGCGCGCGTTGCAGCGGATCGAAAGCGCGGCCAACATCCGAACCCACGCCGGCGTGAACGCGACCGAGCTCGTTCCCCTGGGAGACGGGCCGGACGCGCTCGTTCGCGTGGAGACCGACCGCGGCAGCATCCAGGCTCGATACGTGATCGATACCCGCCCACGACCAATGCCTGCGGTGCTCTACCAGAGCTTCAGTGGCGTCGAGATCGAGAGCGAACATCCGCTGCCGTTCGACGCGCGGGAGGTCGGGCTGATGGATTCGATGGCGACGGATGCGGGCGGAATGCACTTTCGCTACACGCTCCCGCTCGGCCCCACGCGCGCTGTCGTGGAATGGACCAGATTCAGCACCTCGCCCGTGCCGCGTGCCATCCTGTCCGGCGAACTCGACGCCGAACTCGAGGTGTTGGGGCTGGCCGGCGCGCGCGTGATCCGGCGCGAGGGGGGCATCCTGCCAATGGGAACGCTCGGCACTCCGCCCGAAGCTCCGCCGGGCGTGTTGTTTGCCGGAAATTCGGGTGGTGCCCTGCGGGCGGCCTCCGGCTACGGATTCCTGCGCATTCAGAACTGGGCACGTTCCTGTGCCGACGTGTTGGAGCGGGGAGGGCCTCCCGTCGGGCATCCGGCCGAACCGTGGCTGAGGCGCTCGATGGATCGCATCTTCCTGCAGGCGGTGCGGGCCGATCCCGAGCGCGTCCCGGAGTACTTCCTTGCGCTTGCCGGCGGGGTACCGGCCGCCGGGCTCGTGCGCTTCCTGAGTGATGCCGCGCGTCTCACCGACTATGCCCGCCTCATCGCCAGCCTGCCCAAGGTACCGTTTCTGAGGCAGATTGCTCCGAGTCGGCTGACGGCACCGCAGGACATGGTGCGCGCGTGAGCGGGGTGACGCGCACGCGGGTCGCCTGGACGCGGCCGTCGTTCGAGACGGTGTTGTTCTCGGTGCTGGCGGTGGTGGCAGTGCTCGCCATTGCCCTGCGGATGCCCGCCCCGCCGCTACCCGTGCAGGCTGCGGTGCTCGGCGTGCTTGTTGCCACGCTCGGGCTGCCGCACGGTGCGCTCGATCCGCTCATCGCCCGTCGGGCCCTTCTCTGGCGAACACCGCTCGGGTTCGCCGGCTTCAACCTGGGTTACATCGCGATGGTGGGACTCGTCGTCGGCGTGTGGCTGCTCGCGCCCGCCGCGAGCCTCATCGGGTTCCTGGTGACGTCGGGCATTCATTTCGGTGCTGACTGGAATGTGGGACGCAGTATCGTGCTGCGATCCCTCACCGGGGTCGGCCTGCTCACCCTTCCGGCCTTCGCTCATCACGACGAGGTCGCGGGCATCTATCGCACCCTCGCGGGCACCGGAGGCGCGGTCGTGGCCGATGTGCAGTCCTGGCTCGGACCGGTTGCGATCGTCGCCATGCTGCTTGGGGCCACGCTCGCGCTGCGCCGCCGTCCCACCGATGCGCTCGAGATCCTGCTCGCCGCCACCCTGGCGCTCGTCGCGCCCCCGCTCGTTTTCTTCGTGCTGTATTTCTGTGCGCTGCACAGCGCCAGGCACCTGCGCCACGGATTCGCCGAGGAGCGGGGCAGTGGCAGACTGGCGGCGCTGATCACGGTGGTCTACACCGTGGTGCCGATCGTGGCGGTCGGCATCCTCACGGCGGTGTTCGCCAGTGATTTCGCTCCGGGCGGGCCGCTTGCTGGCGACTGGATCATCCGACTGGTGTTCATCGGCCTTGCCGCCCTCACCGTGCCGCACATGATGGTGATCGCCGCGGCGGAGTTACGGCGGCGGCAGTTCCCGGTCAGGCGTGCCGTCAGCCTGAGCTGATGTTTGCTTCGATCGAATCTTTCGCACATTCCCACGGTGCTCATCCACGGGCGGCTGGACGTGGGTTCTCCGCTCGGGACCGCGTGGCCCGCGAGCTCGCCGGTGATCCTCGAGGATGAGGGTCACGGCGGGGCAGCTATGGGCGACGAGATCCGCGCAGCGATAGCGAAGCTCGGGGCGTCGCTGTAACGGTGGCTTCGGTTCGCGCAGAGCACAGCGGGCGATCACGGCCCGACGCGGTCACTCGCGTAAACTCGGCGGGTGCCTCACGTTATCAAGACCCCCTATACCGTCGACGTCTACGACCTCATGCACCGCCCGGGCGAGATGCGTGAACGATCGATCGATATCGTCGTTCCCGAGGAATTCGGCAACGCGATGATCGCTGTGAAAGCGGGCAGCGATTTGCGGGTCGATCTGCGGATGGAGTCCCTGCACGACGGCATCCTGGTGAGCGCAGACATCGACGGAACGGCCGCGGGAGAGTGCGGTCGATGCCTGATCGACATCGAACAGGCCGTCCAGGTCGAAATCCAGGAGCTTTTCGCGTATTCTTCAGACGAAGCTTTTGAATACGAGGTTCACGAGGACACCATCGATCTCGAACCCGTAGTCAGGGATGCGGTGGTGTTGTCACTCCCGTTCCAGCCGGTCTGTCAAGAAGATTGCCTCGGC
>JBBRDX010000247.1:0-2704 GCA_038203515.1 Actinomycetales bacterium
CGCCGCGAGCGTGGTGGCCGTCTCCGTGAGGATCGGACCGGTGCGGTGACGCACCCTGGGGGAGAGGATCTGGGTGTCGCCGGTGCTCGACGCTGCGGCCACGGCAGAGGGCATGATCATCGTGCGCTGGATGGCGGTCGCTGCAGTGGCGGGCTCGTCGAGCCGCAGCAGTGCTTCCGTCTCGTGAAGCTGGTCGAGCATGGCCTTCGCGTCCCGTGGGCGCTGTTCGGGATCCCGTGCCGTCGCCCAGAGCACGAGCTCGTCGAGCTCGGCGGGCACCCGGGGGTTCTTGGTGCTCGGGGTTGGCACGGTGTCGTTGGCGTGCTGGTGCGCGATCTGGAACGCCTGTTCCCCCCTGAACGGCTGCTCGCCGGCCAGCATCTCGTAGAGCATGATGCCGACGGCATAGATGTCGCTGCGGGTGTCGGCCACGCCACGGGTCACGAGCTCGGGCGAGAGGTCGGCGATCGTACCGAGGAGGGCGTTACCGGTGGCCGTGTTGGCGGATGCCGCGCGCGCGAGCCCGAAGTCGCCGATCTTGATGCGGCCATCGTCCGCGAGCAGCACGTTCTCGGGCTTCAGGTCGCGGTGCACGATGCCGTTCTTGTGGGCGGCGGCAAGACCGGACAGGATCGCCTCCATGATGTCCATCGCTTGCATCGTGGTGAGCACCTTGTGCTCCATCAGCAGGTCTCGCAGCGTGATGCCCGGCAGGTATTCCATCACCAGATAGGCGGTCTCGCCATCCTGGCCCTGGTCGTAGACATTGACGACGTTCGGATGCGCCAGTCGCGCCGCCGAGCGCGCCTCCTGGATGAAGCGGGCCCTGTATTGCGAATCGTCGGCCAGGTGTCCGTGCATGACCTTGATCGCGACCCGGCGTTCGAGGCGCAGGTCCGTGGCGAGATACACCGTAGCCATACCACCACGCGCAATGCGTGAGCGCACCTGGTACCGGCCGTCGATGAGACGGCCGATCAGGGGGTCGCTGCTGCTGGTGGTCACTGATCGAGTCTACGGATCGACTGCCGGATCATCCGGCCAAAACACCGGGCTCGGGCCGTGTGGATCGGGCGAATTGCCGCAATCGTTATGTTGCGCGGGCTACTTGATGGCGGCGAGCCAGGAACGTGCCGAGGTCTCCCACTTGGCGTAGGCCGTCGGGAAGGCGGAGAGCTGCACGGCCTGGGCCGCATCGGTCACCGACTTGGCCTTCCATCCTGGGATGTCGAGGAGTCCGCGCGTGTTCGCGGCATTGGGATTCTTCGGTCCGCCGAAGAACAGCCGGGCCGCATAGGTGGGCTCGAGGATCTGGGCCGGAGTGCCCCACCCGGTGCTCGGGCGCTGCTGGAAGATGCCGATCGAGTCGCGATCGCCCCAGCCCAGGTTGCGGAGCCCGGACTCCTGGGCGGCCGCGGCGAGACCCACGACGAGGCCGTACTCCGGCACGCCGAGCGAGCGGCCGACGGAGACGATAGTGCGCGCGTTGGCTGCCATCTCGCTGGTGAGAGCGACGACGGCGGTCGACGAAGTGGGCACGACGGACGGTGCGGTCGGGATGGCGAGCGTGTGCCCCCCGTAGATGATGCTCGACCAGGTGAGGTTGTTCGCCGTGAGGATGGCGTGCGCGGTCACGCCGAACTTCGCGGCGATCCCGGCGATCGAGTCACCGCTCGCGATCGTATAGGTCACCGGGGTGCGGCTCACGGCCGGGGCGGACGGTGCTTCGACTATTCGCACCTGGCTCGCCGGAGAAACGGATGCCACACCGGCAGACCCGGGGATCGCGATGGTCTGACCGGGGTAGATGATGCTGGTCCAGGCCAGCCCGTTGGCGCTCAGGACCGTCTGCGTGGCGAGCCCGAATTTCGCGGCGATTCCGCCGATCGAGTCGCCCTTCTGGATGGTGTAGCGACTGGTTGGAGTGGCGGTGACGGGAGCCACCGCAGCGACGGGTCCGCTCATGCTGAGCGTGAGAGTCTGTCCCGCGAAGATCACGGACTTCCAGCTGAGCCCGTTGAGGGCGAGTACGGAAGCGGTGGCCAGGCCGTACCGTCCGGCGATGCTCGAGACGGTGTCGCCCGCGACCACGCGGTAGGTGGCCGGAGCCGCAGCGATGGCAACAGTGCCCTGCGACACCGAAGCAGCCTCCGGATTGGTCGCGGTTCGAGCGGCCGCGGTGAACGCATCACGGATGCTCTTGCCGAGGTCAGACGGAGTGGCTCGCGGCTTGTCTCGGCGCAGGTCTGTCGTGTGGAGAGGGCCGGTGACAGTGAGACTCATTGCCATCGAGCCGGCGAGCACGATCGGGATGGTGGTGAAGATACCGCGGACGATCCTGTTCTGTTCGGGCCGAGCGGCCCGCCGTCGGCGGTCGTCGCCGTCGCCCTGGTCGAATGTTTTGGTCATGGTCACACCTCGCCTATCTCCCCGCCCCCGAGACATCTCTCCAACGCTCGAGAGATCTCCCCCGCCCAGGAACGGGCGCGCGACAGTGAGTGAACGCTGACACAGATCGATAGCAGTGTCAATTAGAGTGATGCAAGTTGTTTCAGTTAACGCAACCGAAACACAAGAGAGAAGTTTGCGTGGCGCCGCGGGTCTGGCAGCATTGTCTTCGTGACTACTGCTTCGGACACCCGCTGGCTCACCCTCCCCGAACTCGTGGACATCCTCGGAATCGGCGTGAGCAAAGTGCGACGGC
>JBBRDX010000248.1:0-2682 GCA_038203515.1 Actinomycetales bacterium
GTGAAGCGAGCGGATGCCATGCTCGCCGTGATCGGCGCGAATGCCACCGTCGGCCCATTCGCCTACCTGCGCCCCGGCACCTATCTCGGCGAGAACGGCAAGATCGGCACCTTCGTCGAGACCAAGAATTCGACGATCGGCCGGGGATCGAAGGTGCCGCACCTGAGTTACATCGGCGATACCACCATCGGCGAGAGCACCAACCTCGGGGCCGGCGCGATCACGGCGAACTACGACGACCTCACCAAACACCGCACTGAGATCGGGTCTCACGTGCATTCCGGCTCGCACAACGTCTTCGTCGCCCCGGTTAGAATCGGTGACGGTGCCAAGACCGGAGCGGGAACGATCGTGCGCAAGGATGTACCGGCCGGAGCTCTCGCGATGACCGTGGCTCCCCAGCGGAACGTAGAGGGCTGGGTCGAGCAGAATCGGGCCGGCACCGCTGCTGCAGCAGCGGCTGCGGCTGCGCACGCCACGGACTGAACTCGATCACCGAAAAAGCAATCTACAAGAGAGCAGGACACGTGGCCGAGATCACCGCCAGTGGCAAGAAGCGATTGGTTCTCGTGACTGGGCGCGCTCATCCGCAGCTCGCGGTCGACATCGCCGCAGAGCTCGAAACTGAACTCGTGCACACCGACGCCCGCACCTTCGCCAACGGCGAGATCTACGCCCGGTACGACGAGAGTGTGCGCGGATGTGACGCCTTCGTCATCCAGTCCCACACCAATCCGATCAACGAGTGGCTCATGGAGCAGCTCATCATGGTCGACGCCCTGAAGCGGGCATCCGCCAAGCGGATCACCGTGGTGGCGCCCTTCTACCCCTATGCGCGCCAGGACAAGAAGGGCCGCGGCCGCGAGCCGATCTCCGCCCGCCTCGTTGCCGATCTGTTCAAGGCCGCCGGTGCCGACCGCATCATGAGCGTCGACCTGCATGCTGCCCAGATCCAGGGTTTCTTCGACGGCCCGGTCGACCACCTCTTTGCCATGCCGGTGCTGCTCAAATACTTCAGAGAGCGCCTCGACCCGACGACGCTGACCGTCGTCTCGCCCGACATGGGCCGGGTTCGGGTGGCTGATATCTGGAGCGACAAGCTCGGGGCGCCTCTCGCCATCATCCACAAGCGTCGCGATCCGCAGGTGCACAACAAGGTGACCGTGCACGAGATCGTCGGCGAGGTGAGCGGGCGAACCTGCCTGATCGTGGACGACATGATCGACACCGGTGGCACGATCGTGAAGGCCGCCGAGGCGCTCAAGGAGGCTGGCGCGACCAACGTGGTCGTGGCCGCGACGCATGCGGTCTTCTCCAGCCCCGCATCCGAGATCCTGCAGAGTGACTTCATCGACTCGGTCGTGGTGACCGACACCCTGCCGGTCCCCGAGGAGAAGCGCTTCCCGACCCTGACCGTCCTGCCGATCGCGCCGCTGATCGCGAGCGCGATCCGCGAGGTGTTCAGTGACGGTTCGGTGACCTCGATGTTCGAGGGCGCCGCCTGATCAAGCTCCCCTTGCGGGTCGCTCCCGAGCGCGCTAATCTACAACCAAATGGTTGTAGATCAAGCAGAGCTCAGTGACGTCGAAATCGATCGTCTCTTTCACGCCCTGGCGGATGCGACCCGGCGCGACATCGTCACGCGCGTACTCGAGCGGGAACAGTCCGTCTCGGCACTCGCCGAGCACTATGCGATGAGCTTCGCCGCGGTGCAGAAGCACGTCGCGGTGCTCGAGAGTGCGTCTCTCGTCGCAAAAGTGCGCCGCGGTCGGGAACAGATCGTGCACGGAGAACCGAACACCCTGCAGCGGGCATCCCTGCTTCTCGACGCGTGGGCGCAGATCTGGGCCGAACGAGTCGGTCGAATCGATCTGCTGCTCGCCGACGAATCTCCGACCTGAAATCACCGAAGAAAGGACCATCGCAATGCCTGTTGTCAGTGTGCAGAAGGATGCCGAACAGCTCAGCCTCACCTTCGTCGCGGAGTTTCCCGTCGACGTGCAGCGGGTGTGGCAGCTCTGGTCCGATCCGCGCCAGCTCGAACGTTGGTGGGGACCGCCGACCTGGCCGGCCACCTTCGAGAGCCACGACTTCGTGGTCGGCGGTGGGTCCAGATACCGCATGACCGGGCCAGACGGGGAGTCGGCGCCGGGCTGGTGGACATATACGGCGATCAACGAGCCCGGTCGGCTGGAGTTCACCGACGGCTTCTCCACCGAATCGGGCGAGCCCGATACATCCATGCCCTCGATCAGGGTCGTCGTGACCATCGAACCCATCGACGGCGGTTCTCGCATGACGACGGCTTCCCGGTTCGCAACCGTCGAGCAACTCGAACAGCTGGTATCCATGGGCATGGAAGAAGGCATGCGGCTGGCGATGGGACAGATCGACGCGCTTCTCGCCACCTGAGCCGTACCGCGCGCTCTCGTAGAGTTGAGCACATGACGTTCTCCTCCCCGCGGCCGTGGCTGTCCAGCTATGCGGAGGGTGTTCCACACGAGATCGAGCTGCCGACGGGGTCTCTGTTCGACCTCGTCGAGGCGTCCGTCAGCGAGTTCGGCGACAACATCGCGCTGGAGTTCTTCGGCGCGACCACCACCTACGCCGAGCTGGGCGAGCAGATCCTTCGCGCGGCGGAGGGGCTACGGCTGCTGGGGGTGCAAAAGGGCGACACTGTCG
>JBBRDX010000249.1:0-2439 GCA_038203515.1 Actinomycetales bacterium
AGCGCACGTCAACACCCTCACGGGCCGAACGCTCGCGCGCCTTCGTATCGGGGCGCACGTTGAACCCGATGATGATCGCGTTGTCGATCGTCGCCAGGTTCACGTCGCTCTCGGTGATCGCACCGACACCGCGGTGGATGATGCGCAGCTGCACACTGTCGTCCACCTCGATCTTGAGCAGCGATTCCTCGAGCGCCTCGACGGCACCGGAAACGTCACCCTTGATGATGAGGTTGAGCGACTCGACCTTGCCGTCTTCGAGGGCCTTGGTGAAGTCCTCCAGGCTGATGCGCTTGCGGCTGCGCGCGAGCAGGGCATTGCGCTCTGCCGCTTCGCGCTTCTCGGCGATCTGGCGGGCCGTACGGTCATCGTCGGTGACGAGGAAGGTGTCACCGGCGCGGGGGACGGAGGTGAGTCCGAGTACCGAGACCGGGCGGGCGGGCGTGGCGAACTCGACTGCCGTGCCGTTCTCGTCGAACATCGCGCGAACGCGGCCATAGGCCGTTCCCGCAACGATCGCGTCTCCGACCTCGAGGGTTCCCGACTGGATCAGCACGGTCGCAACCGCACCACGTCCCTTGTCGAGCTTGGCCTCGATAGCGACACCGCGCGCGTCCTTGTTGGGATTCGCGCGCATGTCGAGTCCGGCATCCGCGGTGAGCAGCACTGCCTCGAGAAGTTCGGGGATACCGATCTTGTTGAGAGCGGAGACGTCGATGAACATCGTGTCTCCGCCGTACTCCTCAGCGACGAGACCAAACTCGGTGAGCTGCTGGCGCACCTTGGCGGGGTTGGCCCCCTCCTTGTCGATCTTGTTGACCGCCACCACGATCGGCACCCCTGCCGACTGGGCGTGGTTGAGTGCCTCGATGGTCTGCGGCATGATTCCGTCGTCCGCCGCGACCACGAGGATCGCGATGTCGGTGACCTGCGCACCTCGGGCGCGCATGGCGGTGAATGCCTCGTGGCCCGGTGTGTCGATGAAGGTGATGGCGCGTTCGAGACCCTCGTGCTCCGTCATGACCTGGTAGGCACCGATGTGCTGGGTGATGCCACCCGCCTCACCGGCGACGACGTTGGCATTACGGATCGCGTCGAGCAGGCGCGTCTTTCCGTGGTCGACGTGACCCATGACGGTGACCACTGGCGGCCGAGCCTCGAGGTCCTCTTCGGTCTCGTCGTCCAGCTCCTGGTCGAGGTCGATGTCGAAGCCGCTGAGCAGCTCGCGATCCTCGTCCTCCGGCGAGACCATCTCGATCTTGAAGCCGAGCTCCTCACCGAGGATGTCGAAGGTTGCCTCGTCCAGCGACTCGGTCGCGGTCGCCATCTGTCCCAGGTGGAACAGCACGGTCACCAGGTTGCCCGGGCTCGTGTCGATCTTGTCGGCGAAGTCGGTGATCGATGCGCCACGTCGAAGGCGGATGGATGTCTTGCCATCGCCACGCGGAACGCTGACGCCACCGAGCGACGGGGCTTCGCGCAGTTCGAATTCTGCCCTCTTCGTGCGCTTCGACTTGCGCGCCTTGCTCTTGCCACCGCCACGACCGAAGGCCCCAGCGGTACCACCGCCGGGTCCACGGCCGCGACCGCCACCGCCAGCGGGGCGGTTCGGGCCGAAATTCGAGCCGGGGGCTCCAGCGGGAGCTCCTCCCGGGCGGAATCCACCTGCGCCGGCCGGACGTGCCCCACCGGCTCCACCGGGACGGAATCCGCCTGCACCGGCCGGACGCTGTCCGAATCCACCGGGCCGCTGTGCGGCCTGCCCGGGTCCGCCGGGACGAGGGGCGCCGGGGCGGGGAGCGGACGGACGCGGGATGCCGGTCGGCGACGCCGCCGGGCGAGTGTTCATTCCCTGCGTCGACGCGTACGGGTTGTTGCCCGGACGGGGAGCACCGGGGCGCTGCATCCCCTGGGCGCTCGCGAAGGGGTTGTTGCCGGGGCGAGCAGTGCCCGGGCGCGGAATGTTGGATCCCCCGGCCGCCGGAGCGGCCGGTGACGCAGACACGGGTGTCGCTGAGGTCTCGACGACCGGAGCGGCGGGAGCCGCCGGGGCGGGAGCCGGGACCACTGGGGCTTCGGCAACGGGAGCGGGGCGCGGCGGAGCGGCCGGGGCTACCGGCTTCTCGGGTACCTTGATGCCATCTGCCTCGAGGGCGGCACGCAGCTTGCGTGCGACAGGAGGCTCGATGCTCGAGGACGGTCCCTTGACGAACTCGCCCATTTCCTTGAGTTTCTCAAGGGCTTTCTTGCTATCAATGCCGAGTTCTGCTGCGATCTCGTGCACGCGTGGTTTTGCCACAGTGTTCTCCTTGTCGGGCCGACTCCCGATCAGGAGAAGGCCTTAATTGTGGACGGGTCTCATTTCGAGCCGCTCATTAGTTGTCCATTGGTCAATCAGCCTGTTCGTTAGGGCGTTCCGGATGGAACGCCGACTGTGTC
>JBBRDX010000250.1:0-2428 GCA_038203515.1 Actinomycetales bacterium
GGGGTGGGGTTCAAGGGCCTCTGCAGGCACCTGGACCTTCTCAACGATGACTCCCGCACCGGACAAGAGCCGGACGACCTCCGGCACCGCTTCCTTCTCGACAACCTCTTCGCACTCCGGGCAGACGAAGCCATAAGTGGCCTGCTCAGCGGGGGCGCACGTCGGAGAAGCGGACGGCAAGATCATCACCGTGACTACCAGGTCATCGGGCGTGAGATCGACGTCACCGCACTCGGGGCACGTAGCCTTAATCGTGGTCATGCCGACACCTCCAACCCTGGCGCTTTCCGCTGGCTTGCTCATCGAGGGAGGTGATCGGCACTGACCGCGCAGATCTTGAGAATCCCCAGCAGCGGGCGTCCTAGCGGTACGACGACAGAGTTGCGCGCGCCCGGGTGGCAATCGCCGCTGCCAGAGCGGGCGGATCCAACACCCTCGCGGCACCCCCGAGCCCCAAAATCATCCGAATGGCCCATTCACGGTCGGCGATCTTCAGCACGACGGTTGTCATTCCATCCGGCCCGAGTTCGACCGACGTGACCGGGTAGGCCTCGGCAACCCAGGAGGCGCTCGGGTCAAGCTCAAGCCTGACTGGATCACCATCGAGGCGGAGAACGCCGGCACCCAGTTCCAACGGTGCGAGATCCACCGGTGGATTGGACTGAACATCGAGGCACTCGGCAGATTCAATCCGGTCGACTCGGAACGTGCGTACGGCGTCGACTCGGTAGCACCATCCGCAAAGGTAGTTGTGTCCGTGGGCGTGGAACATCCCCATCGGGTCCACGTCGCGTTCGGTTAACTCGTCGCGAGTACCGCTGAGATAGCGCAGACGAATCCGTCGCTGGGAGGCAATCGCCTCGTGGATGACACTGACAATCGCGGCACCCCGAGAACCCCCCTCGGGATCCGGTTCCGGAACGACAGATACCGATGTTCCAGCCTGGGCCGCCGCACCGGCCGCCTGCCGAAGCCGTTCCGACAACCCGGTAAGTACATCCAGGTCATGCGAGCCGGGGATCTGTTCAAGCATGCTGAGTCCGACTATCAGCGCCGTGGCCTCGTCACTGGTGAAGGCTAAGGGCCTTGACAGTCCATGGGCTTCGAGCACTCGGATATAGCCATCTTCGTCCACATCGATGTCGACGAGCTGCCCACCTTCCCAACTCGGCCCGGTCATCGTGAGCAGATTCAGATCGGCGACGACCTGATCGGAAGAAATGTCGAAATGTGTGGCTGTGCCCGCGATCGTCGCGTCCGGGTGAGCTACCAGCCAGGGCAGTAAGGCCATCACACGGGAAAGCTGATTTGAAGGCGCCATCAGGACTCCCCTGCCGCCGCGCTCAGCAACGCGACAACTCGATCGCGAAGTTCTGGCGGAAATTCGACAATCGCATCCGCTCCGCAGCCCGCGATCACAGACGCAAAAGAATCCACTCCGCGGAACGGCACCCGCAGCAAGTCCCAGTCGACGCCGTCCTTACCAACAGGGGCGGGATCCTTGCGCGGTTCGACGCGCGCATCGCGACGCAAGCGGTGGCACGTATTTGCGCGGACCCTTATCACCGCCTTCTGCTCCGGTCTGGAATCCGGGTCTGGAGATACCGAACTGACGTCGAGGTCGGCCGGAATCGAATAACTCCCGGGCGCGTTATCCAGCACCACATCACCGACTACGCGAGACAGTCGAAATACCCGTGCCTCGTCGCGGTCCCGATCTAACCCGATGACGTACCAGTGCCATCGTCTCAGGACCACACGCCACGGTTCGATGTGGCGCTCGCCGGTTTCGGCCTGCCCGGGCTTGCGGTAGTTGAAACTGATTCGGCGGCGCTCAGTTGTCGCACGCACCATGGCGGGGAACGCGTGGTCAGAAGTGTCGAGTCGAAGTTCGATGAGACGTGGAAGGTGGCGCTCCCCTACGCCCTCCGGCGCAATCGCCTCGAGTTTGTGCAGGGCCGTTCGCGCCGCTGGTCCCAGAGCGGCCTGGTCCCAGACGCGCGCCGCGATGTTGAGAACCGCAATCTCGTCCGTGCTGAGTTCCATCGGCGCGAGTCGGGCGCTGCGATGGTCGAGCCGATAGCCAAATTCGTCTTCGTGCCACGCGTCCATCGCGACCGTCTCGATATTGATCCCGAGTTCTCGCAGCGATTCCTTGTCGCGTTCGAACATGCGCTCAAAGGCGGTATCGGAGGGACTGTTGCGATAGTCCTCGATGACTTCGTGAAAACGCGCTTTGGTCAGCGGTTGATGTTGGGAGAGCAGCACCTGAACCACATTGAGCAGGCGTTCCGTACGCTGCGCCGACATAGTCGAAGACTGCCGCACGGTGCTATTGGAGCTGTCGTCGACTCACCGAACGGCGAGCAGATCGATGACGAACACGAGGGTCTTACCGGCCAATCGATGGCCTCCCGATTCACCGTAC
>JBBRDX010000251.1:0-2386 GCA_038203515.1 Actinomycetales bacterium
GCGCCGAGACGCACCTCGGTCGTGGAGCGTGTTGCCTCCACCAGTCGCGAAACATAGTCGTTGATGGTGGCGTCCACGTGCACCGTGCGGGCGAGAGCGCCCATCTCCACAATCACCTCGTCGGTGGCGATCGGCGGCAGGATCGTGTCGTGCGCCTTCACGCCCGAGCCCTCGAGGATACGCACGGTCGAGGCGTGGTCGGGATACCCGATGGAGGTCTTCATGATGAACCGGTCGAGCTGGGCCTCCGGCAGCCGATAGGTTCCGGCCTGTTCGATGGGGTTCTGCGTCGCGATGACCATGAACGGTGCTCCTACATCGTGGGAGATCCCGTCGACGGTGACGCGGCCCTCCTCCATCACTTCAAGCAGGGCGGCCTGGGTCTTGGGACTCGCCCGGTTGATCTCATCCGCGAGCACGATGTTGGCGAAGATCGGCCCACGGTGGAACTCGAACTCGCCCGCCCCCTGGTCATAGATGCTCACCCCGGTGATGTCTCCGGGGAGCAGGTCGGGGGTGAATTGGATGCGGCTGGATGCACCCTTCACACTTTGCGCCATTGCACGCGCGAGAGAGGTCTTGCCCGTACCGGGAAAATCCTCGAGCAGCAGGTGTCCCTCGCTCAGTAGCGCGGTGAATGACAGTTTGATGACGAAGGTCTTGCCGAGAAGCACCTGGTCTACGTTCGCAACCAGTCGGTTGAATATGTCGGAGAACCAGGTCGCCTGCTCGGGTGTCATCGTCATGCGGGTGCCTCTCGGTTCAGCGGGGGTGTCCGCACGTTATCGGACATTACCGTCCCTGTTGTACTGGATCGTGTAGGTGCTGCCGCCATTGGCGATCACCACGATCGTGAGCACGGGATCCTGCCCGGGTGCGATGCTCGCGACGCACTGGCCACCCTGGCTGGTATTGCCCGGGGAAAGCGTGTCTCCCGCTCCGTTGCCGCAAGAATACTGGATCCCTTCATAGACCGCCGAGGTCCAGCTCGGCCAGGTGAAGGTTCCGCTCGGATCAGTCGGGTCGAGCGGGTTATTGATGGGAGTGAAGGTGACCGGCCCGATCCGCGGATCGACGGGAGTGCCGACGGCGAAGGATGCCGACCAATTCTCCTGGCAGACCGCACCGGCATCCGGGAAGTTGCGGCACGCCCGCAGCTCAACCGAGATCGCGCGGCCATACTGCTGTCCTTCGGCGGTAAGAAGAGCTCCGAAGGAGACCGGTCCGTACTGGGTGGCCGGCACCGAGTCACCCTGCAGACGGTAGTAGAAGGTGTAGTCGCTCGAGAGCGGGGAGCCGATGGAGGCACCGGCGAGCTCGTAGTCGAAGGTCGCACCAGTCTTGTTCGGGCCTCTCGTGGAGATTGCTGTAACCACTCCCGGGCTGGTGTGAGCGGAGACCGCGGGGCTCGAGGTGCAGCCGATGCTGTTGTCCGCGAGTACGACGAGCGAATAGCTCGATTCGCTCGAGAGTCCGGAGAAAGTGGCGGCCGTCGAGGTGCCGACGGACTGGATGTTCGATCCGGACGGGTTCGGCGCGGCGCAGGTCGGGCGCGAACCGGTGTAGGCGATCACCCGATAGCCGATGATCTCCCGACCGTTGCCGGTGAAGGCACCGCTCCAGACCACGGCGATGGAACTGTCGGTAGCGGTGGCCGTCGGCGAGGAGATCGAGAGCGGCCGACCGGCGGGTGTACCGCTCGTGCTGGCCGAATTCCAGGTCGCGAGAGCGGCCAACGCCGCGTTGCGGGCGCTCAGGGACACCGACACATTCTGTCCGTTGGTCAGCCCGAAGACGTCGGTAGAGCAGGAGCCCCCGCTGCAGACCGAGGGATCGACGTCCCTGGTCGTGCCTCCCACCACCAAGCGGTAGTTGTTCACGGCGCTGCCCTCAAAGGCTGTGCTCACGGCGTTCCAGGTGAGATGGAGTCCACCATCGAGTGGGCTCGCGGTGAGGCCGGTTGGCGCGGGAGGAATGATGTCTGACCAGACGGTCGCGCCGAGGTCCGCCGCATCCGAGGATCCGATCGCGTTGATCGCCCTGACCGCAACCCGCACTCCGTTCGCAGGCCCGTTGCCCGGCGTGGTGATGTCGCAGACCGCGACGGCACACGAGGTCGTCGAAATCCCCGTCGCCGAGGTCACGATGACGTCGTAGCTCGTGATCGCTGAGTTGTTCGAGACTCCGGGACTCCAGCGCACCGTGAGCACACGATCTCCGAAGGACGAGACCCTGAGCGCCGTCGCCGGATCGGGCCTGTCCTGCACGGAAATGGTGACCGATCCCCAGACGTAGCGATCGGGATCGCCCGTCGCGTCGGCCACCTCGTACTGCAGGTTGGTGTCCACAGGCTGGGCGGACGACGACGCGGTGACCGAAAGCCGGC
>JBBRDX010000252.1:0-2185 GCA_038203515.1 Actinomycetales bacterium
TCCGCATCTTGCGGAATGGATTGCGCGCGGGCACTGAGCGGACCTCGGCCATGGGCGGCATTGCGATCACCGGGCGGACGCTCTACAGCCGACGCCGATGGAGCTGACTCTCACGTCGCGGATCCTGCGGTATTTCATGCGCTCAGCCTATGTTGCACGCCCAAATCCGAGCGCACGCGCAGGATTTTTGCGCCGTTTGTAAAATCCGTGTAAACCCCCCCAGTGGGGGTGATGAAGCGGGGTTATTGTCACTAACGCGTCTGCTTCTGGCGCGATCATTCTTCACTGGGGAAGGTTTCATCACTTGGACAATCGCGCGCGCCGAAGAGTGTTCTCTCGCAGGACACTCGGCATCGTGGCTACGGCCACCACCGTCATCGCACTATCTCTCTCCGGCGTTTCGACAGCCTCCGCTGCCGGTCGCGACTCCTTTCCCGACTCGGTACCCAAGTGGGCCACCGCCTCCCACGACGCCGGTGTCACTGCGCCTGCCGCGTCGGTCGAAGGGGAGATCTACCTTCCGTTGCGCGACCAGGTGGGGGCCGAGGCCTACGCCACCGCGGCATCCACTCCGGGGTCTAGCACCTATCGCCAGTTCCTCTCCCCGACGACCTGGATCGATCGCTTCTCACCGACGCAGGCGGATTCGGACGCCGTGGTGGCCTCTCTCACCGCGAAGGGTCTGACCGTCAGCGCAGTACCGGCCAGTCGGCAGTACGTCGTCTTCCGCGGCACGGCCACTCAGCTCGGGGCCCTGTTCGCGACCAGCCTGCATAACTACAACTATTCCGGGCATGTTCTCGCGGCGCCGTCGAGTGTTCCCTCAGTGCCAGCAGAACTCGCCGGCAAGGTCTCGGGAATTAGCATCGACCAGGGGAAGCTGCTCACCCATACAGACTCCGTCAAGCAGGCTGCCCCGTCGACCGACGGCGTGGATACGCTCAGCCCGACGACTGGACCGCCCTTGGCGGTCAACGCCAAATGCTCGCACTACTCGGGCGAGAACACGGTGGCTGCTCCGCTGGCCTACGGCCAGACCACCTTCGACACCTTCGCCTGCGGCTACGTGCCGTCGCAACTGCGCTCCGCATACGGGGTCGCGTCGGGCCAAGACGGTGCAGGACAGACCGTCGCGATCATCGATGCCTACGCCTCGCCGTCCATCGTGAAGGATGTGAATAACTACTCAGAGGCAGTCGGGGAGACGGGCCTCACTGCCGCGAATTACTCGCAGATCGTTCCGACCCCGGCCCAGTTCGTGGACCAGGCGGCCTGTGGCTTCCCGAGCGGTTGGCAGGGAGAGCAGACTCTCGACGTCGAAACCGTACACGGCATCGCGACCGCGGCGAACATCCTGTACGTCGGTGGCTTCAACTGCGGCGGTGGGCTGGATGTCGCACTCTCGAAGATTCTCGATAACAAACTTGCGAACATCGTGAGCAACAGCTACGGCAACACCGGGGAGGCCATTCCGGCCGACGCGCTGAAGGGTGCGCAAAACCTGCACATCCAGGCGGCGGGTGAGGGCATCGGGCTCTACTTCTCCAGCGGAGACAGCGGTGACGAGGTCGCAAACCTCGGCTATGCGTCGCCCGACTTCCCGGCATCCTCACCGTATGTGACGTCTGTCGGAGGCACGAGCCTCGGCATCACCCAAGCCGGCACGATCGCGTACGAGACGGGATGGGGCACCGCGGGTGACAAGATCAACCCGGCCGGAACGGCGTACCTCTCGACATTGCCCGGGGCCTTCTTCTTCGGTGCGGGCGGTGGTACCAGCGCCGCATTCCCAGCGCCGGCGTACCAGCGTGGTGTCGTTCCGACGTCACTGTCGAATGGTTTCCGGGTCTCACCGGATATCGCGGCGCTCGCGGACCCGTACACCGGATTCTCCATCGGCATCCGTCCAATCATCGATGACACGACTCTCGCGGTGGGGGCCTTCCAGCGCGAAACCTATGGTGGCACCTCGCTTGCTTCGCCGCTGGCCGCCGCGCAGATCGCGATCGTGCAGCAGAAGAGCGGCGTCTCGATCGGGTTTGCGAACCCGACGCTGTACGGGATCGATCGCAGTCAGCCGTCGGCGTTCCGAGACGTGGTGCCGCAGAGCCCGACCAGGGCACTCGTCTACACGAGTGCGAGGAGTGGCAACAGCTACCTGATCAGTCTCGACCAGGACAGCTCG
>JBBRDX010000253.1:0-2022 GCA_038203515.1 Actinomycetales bacterium
CATGAGAACACGCCGTCGCCGAGCTCAGGGCGAGGCATCTGTCCTACCTCGTCGGTGCGAGATGACGCGCCGCGGATAGCTGCCGCGATCAGCAACTCGTATCGTTTGCGTGCCTCCTCGCCGAACTGCACTTCCGACCACGCAAGAACCGAAACGATGTCAGCCTGGGCGGCATGGGTGAGGCGATAACTCGCCATCAACCCGCCTGCTGGGTCCGCAGTGCGCGGACCCCGAGCTGTCCGATGAAGTCGTCGAGGGCGTCATCGGCAACGTCATCGAAGCGTCCGGAATCGAGATCCGACCAGCCCCGGTCGGCTGCGTCACGCAGGGCAGCAAGCTTCGCCGTATTCTCTGTCTCTAGCCTTTCGAGAACGCGAAGACCATCGCGTAAGACCTCACTGGCATTTTGATAGCGTCCGGACTTCACCAATGATTCGACCAGCTCGTGCTGGTGTTCACTCAGGACCCCATTTCGCGTCGTCACAATAATGACCTCCATTGGCAGTTTATGCCAATAGGACGACGTGCCTCAGTTTCTTTGAGCGCGTGGGATGTGCTGGTGCTTCACATACTTTGAGCGCGAAGCTTGCCTGTGTGGAAGGCAAGATTGAGATGGTCGCGAGGCGACAGGTTACGAATAAGCTCCGTGACGCGTACCGGAAAGCATCGAAGCGGGATAAAGCGCGGATCCTTGATGAGGTGATGGCCACCACGGGAATGGGGCGCTCGACCGCGAGGCGGATGCTGACGGGGCCGGTGCTCCCGGATCCGGCGAAGCAGGTCGATAGACGCCAGTTGCGCGCCAAGACGTATAGCGATGATTCGAGGCGGCTGCTGGAGCATGTGTGGGCGCTGATGGGCATGCCGTGCGGGAAATACCTCGTGGTGATGCTGGAGCTGTGGATGCCGCTGCTGCATGCTGCCGGTGACCTCGACAAGCCATTCGCGACACCGCAGACGATCGCTGAGCTTCAGACAATGAGTCCGGCAACGATCGACCGATACCTGACACCGGCACGCCGGGCGATGCAACTGCGAGGGATCTCTACGACGATCCCGTCACCGTTGCTGCGCAACTCCATCGGTCTGTCGAAAGTTGGGGATGCCCCGGTCACGGCACCGGGGGTGATCGAGGCAGACACAGTCGCGCACTGCGGGCCAACGTTCCAGGGCGAGTTCGCACGCACGTTGACGATGACCGACATCGCCACCGGGTGGACCGAGAACGCCTCGATCCGCAACAACGCGTCGAAGTGGATCATCGGCGCTGTCGGCGACTTGCAGGGCATGTTCCCCTTTCCGCTGCGCGTATTCGACTCGGACAACGGATCGGAGTTCATCAACCACGACGTCGCGGACTGGCTCCAAGCCCGTGACATCGAACAGACCCGGTCACGGCCCTACAAGAAGAACGATCAAGCGACCGTTGAGTCAAAGAATAATCACGTCGTCCGCAAGCACGCGTTCTACTGGCGTTACAACACCCCCGACGAGCTCGCGCTGCTGAACGAGCTGTGGCGGCTCGTGTCGATGCGGTTGAATTTCTTCACCCCGACGAAGAAGCCCATCGGTTACGCCACCGCGGCCAGCGGGCGCCGCACACGCCTCTACGACGCGCCGAAGACACCCTGGCAGCGAGTGCGCGGATCGGGGATCCTCGCCGACGAGCAAGCCGAGATCGCCCACGCGCGAATCGCGGGCGTGAACCCCGCCGACCTGACCCGCAGGATCAATCAGATCCAGCTACAACTGACCGAGCTCTCCCGAGGCAAAACTGAAGCCATGATCACCAGCCGACACCTAGACATGGCATCCTTGGAAACGTCGATCCGTCGACTCCAAACAACCAAATGAACCGCAAGCCTCGCGCTCACAAAATGTGAGGCACCGCACCACCCCACGCGCTCACTTTCCAGTGAGGCACCTCGCTACCTCCCGCAAACGAGTTAGTTGGGAACCATGAGC
Source organism: Actinomycetales bacterium (assembly GCA_038203515.1). Classification (GTDB taxonomy): domain Bacteria; phylum Actinomycetota; class Actinomycetes; order Actinomycetales; family Microbacteriaceae; genus Lacisediminihabitans. The sequence goes on from JBBRDX010000253.1 coordinate 1,966, forward strand.
GAAGTAAGGGTCCGGGGTCTTGCCCACATCGCCTGGCCAGAGGTAACGGCGTTTTCC
>JBBRDX010000254.1:0-1875 GCA_038203515.1 Actinomycetales bacterium
TCTCCGATCCGAGCGGCCAAACCGCACAGGCACAGGTGAAGATCTCGGTGCGCGAAGCGGTGCTGGCGACGAACAACCCGCCGGTGCCGCAGACCGTGATCGCACGGGTGATCGCGGGGGAGAAGGTGCGCATCTCGATCCCGCTCACCGGCATCGATCCCAACGGTGACTCCGTACAGCTGCTCGGGCAGGCGACAAACCCCACGAAGGGATCGGTCACCGGGGTAGGAACCGACTACCTCGACTTCCTCGCCGGTGACTACTCGGCGGGCACGGACACCTTCACGTACACGGTGATCGACGCTCTCGGTGCCCGTGCAACCGGCATCGTGCGAGTGGGAATCAGTCCAAAGCTGCAGGGGGCGCGCAATCCGGTCGCGGTGTCCGATGAGGTGCGGATCCGGCCCGGAGGCACGGTATCGGTCCAGCCGCTGCTCAACGATTCCGACCCGGATGGCGGCATCCTCAGAATCACGAGGGTCGAGCCGAACTCGAAGGACATTGTTGCTCGGATCGAGGGCGACATCGTGAAGGTGACCCCGCCCACAAAACCGGGTACCTACGGTCTCGTCTACACGATCGAGAACTCCTTCGGCGGAGTGAGTTCCGCGTTCATCACCGTCGTCGTGAGCACGGATGCCCCCCGGTCCTTCCCGGTGGTGCACGACACCGTGCTCACCCTGTCTGATGTACTCGGCCACGACTCGCTCGACGTGAATGTGTTGAAAAACGTCTTCTTCGCCGACGGCAACGTCTCGACCCTCGGTGTGTCGGTGTTGCCCGGGTATTCCAATGACGCGAGCGTGACGGCCAACAAGCGCATCCGTGTGACGGTGCAGAACAAAAGCCAGATCATCCCGTTCTCCGTCGCGAACCCGGATGACGCGAGCGTCGTCTCCTATGCCTTCGTCTGGGTGCCGGGACTCAATGACGCCCTGCCGCAGCTGAACCGCAAGGCGCCGGCGCTCACTGTGGCGAGCGAGTCGACACTCACGATCGACCTCAATGCCTACGTACTCGCCGTCGGCGGCAAGCAGGTGCGCCTCACCGGCTCGACCAACGTCCAGGCTACGCACTCCGACGGCTCCAACCTCGTCGTCGACGATCACACCCTGCGATTTACCTCGGCCGCCAAGTATTTTGGACCGGCATCGATCTCCTTCGAGGTTACCGACGGCACCTCGGCGACGGATCCGAACGGTCGGAAGGCGACCCTTGTCCTGCCGATCAAAGTGACTCCGCGGCAGAACCAACCGCCGGCCTTCGTCGGGGGGGTCATCGACTTCGAACCCGGTTCGTCGAAGGAAATCGACCTGCTCAAGCTCACCAACTATCCGTACCCGAATGACCTTGCCCAACTCACGTACTCAGTTCTCAGCCCGTTCCCGGAGGGATTCACCTATACACTCACCGGCCAGAAGCTCGTGCTGCGAGCGAACGAGGGCGCGGTCAAGGGTGCTTCCACCGCCATCCTGCTCGGGGTGCGGGACAATATCGCGACCGGGCTGCAGGGCCAGATCGCCCTGAACATCGTGGCATCCAGCCGTCCGCTCGCCCGTCCGGCGCCGGACTCCGTTCTCGCGCCGCGCGGACAGACCACGAGCGTGGACGTGCTGGCGAACGATGAGGCCACCAACCCGTTCCCGGGCAAACCGCTCAGGGTGCTCGCCATCCGCGGGCTCGACGGTGGTTCAGTGCCCAGCGGCCTCACCATCTCCCCGAGCGCCGATAATCGCCGGCTTTCGGTCACCGCGTCGTCGTCCGCCCAGCCTGTGGACACCAACCTGCAGTACGAGGTGGCCGACGCGACGGGCGATCCCGATCGCTACGTCTGGGGATCGGTCACCATTTCCGTGCAGGACAGGCCCGATCCGG
>JBBRDX010000255.1:0-1616 GCA_038203515.1 Actinomycetales bacterium
GTCGGCAGCAGCGTTCCCTGCCAGATCGACGGCCGGGCGGCCGGAAGCAGCACACTGAGTGTCACTCCAAGCGAAATCGCGGCAAAGGCCGCGACGGAGACTGCCATGCCGAGCAAACGATGGGGAGTCTCGCCGATGCGACGCCCTGCACGCACTCCGAGCAACACGGTCACCAGCGCGAAACCAAGCGGCGCGATCGTGACGACGAACGGCGTTCCCGCACCATCGAATCCGAGCCCTGCGGCCATCACGGGATCGAGTGTGAGGCGGAGGTCGACGCCCGATCCGAGCAGCCAGAGGTCGACCGCCGTGCGCCAGAACACGATGAAATCGACCTGGAGCCCATATTGGAACGCCCACAGCACGGTGAGCGGCACGAGGGGGATCGCGACCCCGATGGCGGCGACGAGCACCGCTTCGAGCGCGGAGAAGAGGACGGTGAGCGGACGATTCATACCGGAGGCGAGCCTACCCGCGGCACCACGTCACGCCGGGCCGCCGGTCCGTCGTGCCGAAAACGCGATAGCCCAGACCTCCGAGCGCTCAGAGTTCTCCGAACCCGTCGGCCACGAGCTCGGTCACCTTCGCGAGCGCCTCCGCGGCCTGGGCTCCGGATGCGACCACCGCCAGCACATCCCCCGCCTTCGCTCCGAGGGAGAGCAGTCCGATGAGACTGTTGGCGGCCACCGGCGCACTCGCCGTTCGCTGGTTGGCCACGGTGAGCTTCGCATCGAAGCCGGCGAGGGTGGAAACCAGCGTGGCCGCCGGCCTGGCATGAAGACCGTCCCGATTGATGACGGTCACCTCGGCAGAGAGCCCCGCGGTCGCCGGAGGCGCGACGACACTCGCCGGAGCAGCTGAACCGAGCATCGAGATCTTCGGCGTGAGAGCTCCCCGCGCTTCCCGGTCGACATCGTCGAGGCTCGCTCCCCCGGCCGCGGTCACGATCGCGGCGAGAAGACCCTCGACGAATGGCGCGCTCGAGAGTCGCACCTCGGCATCGGAAGACCGGAAGTCGAGCGCCATCTCCGCGCTCATCACAGCAGACCCGAGGTCCATGATCACGAGTACGCCGTCGGGCGAGGCGACCTCGTCGATGGCGGCGGACACCGCGGTCGCATCCGTTCCGATCAGTCCCTCCCCCGCTCCCGCGGCAATCGCAATGGCCGGTTTCTCGCCCGGCACCATCTGCAGGGCGAGCTCTACGGCAGCATGAGCGAGAGCGAGACTGTGGGAGACCACCACCACTGAAATCACGCGACTGCTTCAGCGAGCGCCTGGAAGAGGAAAGCCGTGGATGTTGCACCCGGATCGAGGTGCCCCGCACTGCGATCACCGAGGTAACTCGCGCGGCCCTTTCGGGCAACGAGAGGCTCCGTGGCATCCCGACCGGCCGCTGCCGCCGCGGCCGCAGCCGCAGTTGCGGGTTCAAGGTCGGCGCCAGCGGCAATTGCGGAGTCAAGAGCATCCACCGCCGGTGACATGGCGTCGAACATGGTCTTGTCTCCCAGCTCGGCTTTACCGCGGGCGACGATTCCGCCGAGCCCGGCCCGGAGGGATGCCGCGAGTGCCGCAGCATCCAACTCGGTCACCGGGCCTGCGGCCGAGCCGAAGCG
>JBBRDX010000256.1:0-1557 GCA_038203515.1 Actinomycetales bacterium
GGCGACACCCACCCGTGCCATTGGCCGGGACGGCCACATCGTCGAAATCCGTTGCGGCACCGAGGAGCACCACATCAGTGCCGATATCGCCTATGCGGTATGGCAGTACTGGGAAGCGACGCGAGACAGCCGATTCCTGCGCGAGGCAGGGGCGGAGATCCTGCTGGAGACCGCCCGCTTCTGGGCAAGCCGGGCGGCGCGGGAAGACGATGGCTATTACCATATCCGGCGGGTGATCGGGCCAGATGAGTATCACGAGGGCGTGGACGACAACGCCTTCACGAATGCGATGGCGCGGTGGAACCTCGATCGCGGGAGTGAGGTGGCGCAACTCCTCGCCACACGGTGGCCCGATCGATGGCAGGAACTGCAGGCGCGACTCAATCTCTCGACGACTGAACTGATGCTGTGGCGCGCAGTCGCCGAGGGCTTAGTAACGGGGCAGGATCCATCCACCGGTCTGATCGCGCAGTTCGCGGGATATTTCGCGCTTGAGGACATCGATCTGGCGGCGTACGCCGAACGCACCGCACCCCTGGATGTCGTGATCGGGCCGGAGCGCACGCGGCGCTCGCAGGTGATCAAGCAGGCCGATGTCGTGATGTGTCTGGCGCTGCTCTGGGACCAGTATGTACCCGCGGCACGGGAGGCGAACTTCCGGTACTACGAACCGCGTTGCGGGCACGGTAGTTCACTGAGCCCGGCGATCCATGCCCTGGTCGCGGCGCGCCTCGGCGAACAGGAGCGTGCGGGGCGCTATTTCCACGAGGCAGCCGCCATTGATCTCGACGAGAGGACGGGTAACGCAGCAACGGGGATCCACATGGGGGCGCTCGGTGGCCTGTGGCAGGCAATCGTCTTCGGGTTCGCGGGGATCACGTGCTCAGCGAACGGGGTGCGCATTGACCCGCATCTTCCTCGACACTGGCGGGCGCTTCGCTTCCCAATGCGCTGGCGCGGACGGGTGGTCCGAATCGCGATCGAGCAGACCCCGCCGACGATCACCGTGATGCTTATGCAGGGACCGTCGCTCACCGTGGATATCGGCGGATGCGGCACGCGACTACAGCGCGGACAATCATGGCGCTGTGTGTTCGAGGCGGCGACCCGGCGATGGCAGGAGGACACGACATGACACGCCCAAGCAATTCCCCGAGCAAGAAAGTATTGGTCGCACTGGATGGTTCGCCTGCTGCCGCGACCGCGCTGCCGATCGCGGCAAACATTGCCGATCAGCTCGCTGCAAACGTCGAGGTCCTGTATGTGCGGCCCAACGAGCAATCAGGGGAAGATCTCCGAGCCCAGTTGCAGGTTCCAACCGAGGGTGCGCATCTCCACATCCACACGCTCGTCGGTGCTCCCGCCGCGGGCATTCTCCGCGCCACGGCGGATCCCGCGGTCGCGCTCGTCGTGATGACCACCCACGGCCGGACCATCGAGGGCGACCACCGGCTCGGCAATGTGGCGGCAGCAGTCATCGCGGCAGTCACCTGCCCGGTCCTTCTGGTAAACCCGTCAGTCGCCGCCCGCACAGCCGTCGGGGCGAGGACGCTGCGC